>NZ_JBXASS010000006.1:0-185093 GCF_058809565.1 Dermacoccus sp. MPR-E5
GGGAAACTCATGCGGGGATTCTCGCACCGGGGTGGAAGAATGACCGCATGAACGCAACCGGTGCCACCACCTTGAAGGCCACTCTCCACACCGACCTGACCGACGCGATCCGCGAGCGCGATCAGGTGCGTAGCGCGACGTTGCGCATGGTCCTGACGGCCGTGTCGAACGCCGAGGTCGCAGGCAAGGAGCACCGTGAGTTGAGCGATGACGAGGTGCTCGCCGTCATCGTCAAGGAGGCGAAGAAGCGCCGCGAGGCGGCTGACGCCTACGTCGGCGCCGGGCGCACCGAGCTCGCCGAGAAGGAGAACGCGGAACTCGCCTGCCTCGAGGGGTACCTGCCGAAGCAGCTGAGCGACGACGAGATTGACGCGATCGTCGCCGAGGCCGTCAGCGCCACGGGCGCATCCGGCATGAAAGACATGGGCAAGGTGATGGGCGTCGTCAAGCCCAAGATCGGCGAGCAGGCAGAGGGTGGGCGCGTCGCGGCGGCCGTCAAGAAGGCGCTCGCGGGCTGATCACTTGCTGCGGGCTCAGGTGCCCGAATGGCGGTGAGGGCCGTGCCGACCCCAGCGGTCGGCACGGCCCTCAGCGTTCGTGCACGTCTCAGCTCTCGCGGCGGATGCCTGCGGCGGCCTCGTCGGCGCGCGCCATCTTGAACAGGGTCGCCCACGACTTGACGTCCGGACGGCGACGCAGCAGCGCGCGGCGCTCACGCTCCGTCATGCCGCCCCAGACGCCGTACTCGGTGCGGTTGTCGAGCGCGTCGGCGAGGCATTCGGCGACGACGGGGCAGCGCTGACAGATCGTCTTCGCCGACTGCTGCGCAGCCCCCTTGGCGAACAGTTCGTCAGGTGCCGCCGCGGCGCACTGGGCGCGGGCGGCCCAGTTGTCGTCCCAGACGGGCGTCTGCATCTCTTCTTCGGCCATGATCGTCATCGGTGCCCTCCCCTTGTTGGTGCGGATGACGGTGTGGCGTGCGCCACATACAAAGGTTGCTATACGCACAGTAGGCGTGGTTACTGGTGAGTTTCCATGGGGATTGAGTACCAAAAACGTTAGTACACGCGGTCGGCGCGGGGCGCGCCGAACCACGCCTCGAAGGCTTTGACAGGCTGCCCCGATACGCTGAGCGGCATGCGTGGAAAGTCTCCTGGCGCCGATGCGTCGGCCAAGAAGCAAGCCCGGAAGAAATCTGACGGTGGCCGTCAGCGTTCTGCGATGGGCTCGGTTCTCAGCCTCCTCGGCGCGTTCGTCGCCACCTCGATGGCGCTGGGCCTGCTCTTCGCGGGCCTGCTCATCCCCGCCACGGGCCTCGCGGGCGCGAGCGTCAAGGGTGGCGTCAAGGAGTTCGACGACATGTCGGGCACGCTCACCGAAAACGCGTTGAGCCAGCAGTCGAAGATCCTGGCGAAGGACGGCTCCGTCATCGCCACCCCGTATGACGAGAACCGCATCGTGGTGCCGTCGTCGGCCATCCCGAAGGTGATGAAGGACGCGCAGGTCGCCATCGAGGACGAGCGCTTCTACGACCACGGCGCGCTCGACCAGCGCGGCATCCTGCGCGCTGTCGCCGCGAACCTCGTCTCCTCGAGCACGCAGGGCGCCTCGACGCTGACGCAGCAGTACGTCAAGGTCGCCGCGCAGCGCGCCGCGATCGAGAGCGGCGACAAGGAGGAGGCGAAGAAGGCCGTCGCGCAGCACGGCACCGACGCCTATGTCCGCAAGATCAAGCAGCTCAAGATGGCGGTCGAGCTGGAGAAGACGCACACGAAGGATCAGATCCTCACGAGCTACCTCAACCTCGTCTTCTTCGGTGACGGCACGTACGGCATCGAGGCCGCTTCCCAGCACTACTTCGGCCATCCGGCGAAGGATCTGACGCTGCCCGAGGCCGCCACGCTCGCGGGCGTCGTCAACCTGCCTGGTTCGACCGACCCGGTGCACAACCCCAAGGCTGCGGTGAAGCGCCGCAACATCGTGCTCGAGAAGATGATCAAGCAGGGGCGCGTGAGCAAGGCCGACGGTGAGAAGGCCATCGCCAGCCCGCTGCAGACTCACGTGACGAACATCGCCGGTGGCGGTGGCGGTGGCTGCCAGGGCAGCAAGTACCCGTACTTCTGCGACTATGTCACCGACTGGGTCGCCGACCAGCCCGCGCTCGGCGCGAACCGCAAGGAGCGCCTCGCCAAGCTGAAGACCGGCGGCCTGACGATCCAGACCTCGCTCGACCCGAAGAAGATGTCGGCCCTCGACTCGAACCTCAAGAAGCGCGTTCCCGTCGGCAACGGCGCGGACGTGCAGGCAGCGGGCGTCATCATCGAACCCGGCACGGGTCTCGTCCAGGCCATGTCGCAGAACGCCAAGTACGACGTCGCCGGATCGAACCACTTCTCGACGTCCGTCGACTGGGTCCGCTCGGGCTTCCCCATCGGTTCGACGGCGAAGATCTTCGCCATCGTCGAGGCGATGCGTCAGGGCCGCGCCGTCGACTCGACGGTGAACGTTCCCGCCATGAACGGCACGAAGGATGGGCGCCCGGTCTACAACTTCACGTCGAAGACGTTCCCCGGCCAGTGCGGTCAGGGTGCCGGCAACTGGTCCGTCGGAAACGACCACCCGGTGCCGTCCGGCCCGATGAGCCTGAGCAAGGCCACCGCCGAATCGGTCAACACCGCCTTCGGAGCCCTCGTGGCGTCGCTGGGGCCGTGCAAGGTGCGGGACACCTTCAAACTCATGGGTGTTCAGGCCCGTGACCTCAAGACGGGCGGGTGGCGCGACATCCGGCGCGACCCCTCGTCGATCGTGCTCGGCTCCGACTCGTCCTCGCCGATGATGATGGCCAACGCGTTCGCCACCGTCGCGGCGGACGGCAAGTACTGCGCACCCCGCCCCGTCGTCTCGATCAAGCAGGCGAACGGCAAGCCGGTGGCGCTCAAGGTCGAGCCGTGCAAGCAGGTCATCAGCCAGCAGGAGGCTCGCGGAACGGCGGAGATCTTCACCCACGTATTCGACAGCGACGGCACCGCCTCCGATGCCAAGCTGGCCGACGGGCGGGAAGCTTTCGGCAAGACCGGTACGGTCGACGGATCCCTGCACACGTGGTTCGTCGGCTCGACGAAGCAGCTCTCCACGGCCGTCTGGGTGGGTCGCGGTTTCGACAACAAGAACCCGATCAAGAACGTCTCCATCGGGGGCAAGCACATCGGCACCTTTTTGTACGGCGGCGACATCGCGGCGCCGGTGTGGAAGGCGACGATGGACACGATCTCGAAGGGCATGCCCAAGGCGAAGCTCGCCGAACCCGACAAGGCGACCAAGCAGGGCGACGAGGTGAGTGTCCCCGACGTCAAGGGCAAGAGCGAGGCGGACGCGAAGTCGACACTCGAGAAGGCCGGTTTCCTCGTCACCGTGTCGAAGCAGAACTCCGGTGACGTCTCCGGCGGCCAGGCGTTCAAGACCGACCCTGCGGCCGGCCAGAAGCTCGGCAAGGGCAAGAAGATCACGCTGTACGTCAAGCCCTGATCGTCAGGTGCTGGGCGCCGACTGACGCAGGCTCGCGAGGCCCACCCCGTCCTGGGGTGGGGTCTGCCTCGGGCCGCTTCGACCGTGATGGCGGTGGGTGGCTCTAGGGTGGAGGCATGCAGAAATGGGAATACTTCACCGCGCCGATCATGGTCCACGCCACGCAGCAGATCCTCAACAACTTCGGTGAGGACGGCTGGGAGCTCGTGCAGATCGTGCCCGGCCCCGACGGCAACGGTCTCGTCGGCTACTTCAAGCGCCCCAAGGCCTGAGCGATGAGCGCGATCGAGGAGCGTCTCGCAGAGCTCGGGTTCGAACTGCCCGAGGTCGCAGCGCCCGTCGCCGCGTACGTCCCGGCGGTTCGTGACGGCGACCACGTCCACACCTCCGGCCAGTTGCCCATGGTCGCCGGCAAGCTGCCGCTGACGGGCAAGGTCGGTGCCGAGGTCAGCGCCGAGCAGGCCAGCGAGCTCGCTCGCACGTGTGCGCTCAACGCGCTCGCGGCGATCAAGAGCGTCATCGGCGACCTCGATCGCGTGACGCGCGTCGTCAAGGTCGTCGGGTTCGTCGCCAGCGACCCGTCGTTCACGGCCCAGCCGGGCGTCGTCAACGGCGCCTCGCACCTGCTCGGCGATGTCTTCGGCGACGCCGGCGTGCACGCGCGCTCGGCCGTCGGCGTGGCCGTCCTGCCCCTCGACGCACCGGTCGAGGTCGAGATCACCGTCGCCGTTCGCGACTGAGGGGCCTCGTGACCACGTCGTCGCAGGTGCGCGAGTTCCCGATCGGGCCGTTCCGCGAGTCGGCCATGCGCTGGCTCGACGCCGTCGGCCGGGGCGAGCAGGGCGACGAGGCGGCGCCCTCGCAGGCGGCCACCGTCATGCTCGTTCGCGGTGAACCGCTTGAGGTCTTCATGATCGAGCGCGCCTCGACGATGGACTTCGCGCCGTCGACGTGGGTGTTTCCCGGTGGGCGGGTCGACGCAGCCGATGAGGACGTCGTGAAGGCCGGGTTGCTCGACGGTTTCGACGCCGGGGACGCGGGGCGCGACCTCGGGATCGACGCCGACGCGGCAGGCGCCGTCGTCGTTTGCGCCCTGCGGGAGTTGTTCGAGGAGGCGGGCGTGCTGCTCGTCGACACGAACGTACGCGGGAACGCAGTCGGCGACGGAGCCGAAGCTGGGCTCGCAGCTGAGACGGATGGCCCAGCCGAGGCTGCGGGGCCTGACTTCGAGCTACGCACGCGCCTCGAGGCGCACGAGGTGACGTTCGTCGACGTGCTCGCCGGGCGGCGACTGCGCGCCGACCTCGTCGCGGCCGTCGACCGCTGGATCACCCCGCCGTTCGAGAAGCGACGCTTCGACACGTGGTTCTTCACGGCGTTGCTGCCGGAGGGCGCCGTCGCCGATGCCGTCTCGCGTGAGTCGCAGCGTGGCCGCTGGGTGCGCCCGCGCGAGATGCTCGACGAGATGGCGGCCGGGCACGTCCGGCTCCTGCCGCCGACCCGCACCGGTCTGGAGCGGCTGACGCGCGCCGTGAGCGCGTCCGAGGCCCTGACGCAGGCGCGAGCTGCAGCGTTCGAACCGACCCGTCCCGAACCGCTCATGGGCCCCGACGGCCCGTACCTGCGAGCCCGCATCAACCTCTGAGGGAGCACCTTCCGTGACCGACCAGGCGACCACGCATCCACTGCCCCCTGGCGTGCTTCACGTGCGCTGCGACAACCCGAGCGCCATGACGCTGAGTGGCACGAACAGCTACGTCATCACGCGAGCTGACGGCGTTGCCGACGGCGGCGAGCGCGCGCTCATCATCGACCCGGGGCCGGACGAGCACGGGCACGTCGGTGCACTCGTCGACGCGGTGCGCGGCGTGAGTAACGTCGACGTCCTGCTCACGCATCATCACGACGATCACGAAGGCGGCGCCGCGAGGCTCGCCGAGCTGCTGTCCGAGGCAGGCGTCCGCGCGCGCGTCTGGGGCGGCGCACAGGGTATTACGCTCGTCGACGGGCGGATCTTCGACGACGTCCAGGTCGTCTTCGCGCCCGGTCATACTGCGGATTCGGTCGGGTATGTGCTCGAACGCGACGGCGATGTCGTGCTGTTCAGCGGCGACACGCTGCTCGGCGGCAGCAGTTCATTCATCGCCTACCCCGACGGCGACCTCACCGACTACCTCGTGACGCTCGACGTGCTCGAAGCGGCCCTCGAGGCAACCCCCGGCGCCGTGCTGGCACCCGGGCACGGCGACGTCGGCGGCGACGCCCTCGCCGTCATCGACGCATACCGGCATCACCGCGACGAGCGGCTCGACGAGGTGCTGGCCGCGCTCGCCCAGGCACCGTCCGACGCTGATGACGCCGCGCGCGTCGACGCCGTCATCGACGGTGTGTACGGCGGCGTCGACGCGGCCCTGCGCCCCGCCGTCGAAGCCGTCGTCGCGGCGCAGTTGGCGCATCTGACGCGTATTGGCGAAGTCTGAATCAAGCGCTGACGGACGTCGAAGGCCGCCCCACCGATTCGGTGGGGCGGCCTTCGCCGCGTGGGGGAAGCCTCAGCGAGCGCGACGCTGCAGACGCTCGACGTCGAGCAGCGTGACGGCGCGTGCCTCGAGCTTGAGCCAGCCGCGTCCGGCGAAGTCGGCGAGGGCCTTGTTGACCGTCTCGCGCGAGGCACCGACGAGCTGCGCCAGCTCCTCCTGCGTCAGGTCGTGTGCGACGAGGACGCCACCGTCGACCTGACGGCCGAAGCGGCTCGCCAGGTCGAGCAGCGCCTTGGCGACGCGGCCGGGAACGTCGGTGAAGACGAGGTCGCCGAGCGCCTCGTTGGTGCGGCGCAGGCGGCGCGCGATCGAACCGAGCAGCTTGACGGCGACCTCGGGGCGCTTCGAGACGAACTCGGTGAGCTCGGCGTGCCCGAGCCCGACGAGGTCGGTGCCGGCGACGGCGGTCGCCGTCGTGGTGCGGGCGCCCGGGTCGAAGAGGCTGAGCTCACCGAACATCTCGCCGGGGCCGAGTACGGCGAGCAGGTTCTCGCGGCCGTCGGGGGAGCGGCGGCCGAGCTTCACCTTGCCGGAGGTGATGACGTAGAGCCGATCGCCGGGCTCGCCCTCCTCGAACAGCACGTCACCACGTTCGATGCGCGCACGCGACATGCGCTGAAGAAGAGCCTGCGCATCCTCGTCGCTCAGCGCAGCGAAGAGGGGGGCCTGACGCACAACATCGATGTCCACCTCTCCATCCTGCCACGTTTCGCGTGACGGGCCGCACAGCACAGCTGTTTACTACTGGGCGACGTGATGTGACGGCCCCCACCCACGGGCCGTCGGAGGGGGTTGTCAGCGCTGCGTTCTAGGGTGTGAGCATGAGTTCTTCCCCGTCCGTTCCGGCCGGCGACGCCGACCCGGCTGCCTCCTCGTCAGGGCCCTCGACGTCGCCCGCGCGCAGGATGCCGCGTCGTGCTGCCGCGCGCCCCGAGACGCACACGGCGCTCGTGCGACAGGCGCGTCGCATCTACCGCACGCTCATCGCCCAGTACCCGTACGCGCGAGCCGAACTCGACTTCGAGTCGCCGCTCGAACTGCTCGTCGCCACCGTCATCTCGGCGCAGACCACCGACGTCGGCGTCAACAAGGTGACGCCGGTGCTGTTCGCGCGCTACCCCGACGCCGCGGCGCTCGCGGGCGCCGATCCGGCCGAGATGGAGGAGATCCTGCGTCCGACGGGGTTCTACCGGGCCAAGACGCGCGCCGTCATCAAGCTGAGCCAGGACATCGTCGAGCGCTTCGACGGTGAGGTGCCCGGCCGGCTCGACGACCTCGTGACCCTGCCCGGCGTCGGCCGCAAGACGGCGAACGTCGTGCTCGGCAACGCGTTCGGCGTGCCCGGCATCACCGTCGACACGCACTTCGGGCGGCTCGCGCGCCGGTTCGGGTGGACGACGTCCGAAGACCCCGTCAAGGTCGAGGCCGAGGTAGGTGCGCTGTTCCCGAAGAAGGACTGGACGATGCTCAGCCACGTCGTCATCTTCCACGGCCGGCGCATCTGCCACGCCCGCCGCCCGGCTTGTGGGGTCTGCCCGGTGGCGCAGTGGTGCCCGTCGTTCGGCGAGGGGGAGATCGACGCCGATGCAGCCCGCAAGCTGCTCAAGTACGAACTGGCCGTGCCGAAGGGCGGTGAGGCCCTCGTCGGCCTCCTCGTCGACGGCGCCGAACCCGACGCCTCGTTCTCGACCGGGCATCGGGGCACTCCGACCGTCCCGCGGCACTCGGGGCTCGCGTGATGACGGACGCGCCCGAGGCGCCGGCTTGGTTGCATCGCGTCCACGAGCTCGGCTCGTCGGACCGGCTGCGCGGTGCCTGGCCGTCGCCGGGGCCCGGGGCCCGTGAGTCGGCCGTCCTCATCCTCTTCGGGCCGACGGACGGCGCGATGGCGGGGCTCGAGTCGCTCGACGAGCAGGGCGGGGGCGTCGATGTCGTCCTCACCCAGCGCGCGGATGCGATGCGCACGCATGCGGGGCAGGTCTCGTTTCCCGGCGGGGGAGTCGAGCACGACGACGCGGACGCCGTCGCCACGGCGCTGCGTGAGGCGCACGAGGAGATCGGTCTGTCGCCGGCGGGCGTCGAGGTGCTCGGAGCGCTGGCACCCGTCGCGCTGACGGTGACGAACTTCGCCGTCACGCCGGTGCTGGCGTGGTGGCAGCAGCCGTCGCCGGTCGCCGCGCTCGACCCGATCGAGGTGGCACACGTCGCGCGGGTGCGCGTCAGCGACCTCGTCGATCCGGCCAATCGCCACACCGCGACGCATCCGCGCGGTTTCGCCGGGCCGGCGTTCACCGTCGACGGGCTGTACGTGTGGGGTTTCACAGCGTTCCTGCTCGACGCCGTGCTCACCGCTGCGGGGCTCACCCGCGCCTGGAACACCGGCGACCGCCGTCAGGTGCCGCAGCGGTTCCTGCGCTGACGTCGGCTGTCGCCTGGAGCGGTGGCGTTCCTGGGGGCGTCCAGATCGTGCGGGTATGACGAAGGCGGCCCCCCGCATGGGGAGCCGCCTTCGTCGAGCGTCCGACGCGAGCGTCAGACGTGGTGGATCACTTGGCGGGCTTGATGGCCGCGACCGTCGCCTGCGCGTTCTCGATCGTCTTCTCGGGCTTGCCCTTGATCTTCTTGAGGGCCTTGATGCCGATGAGCGCGAGCACCGCGGCGACGACGGCGAGGATGCCGGCGACGATGAGGAATCCGGCCCACGGGTTCCAGCCGAAGATGTTCGACAGGCCGTAGGCGAGGGACGTCAGCAGGAAGCCGAGCATGAAGAGTGCAAGGACGCCCGCCGCAGCGAGCATCCCGCCGCCCTTGCCGGCCTTCTGCGCATCCGCCTTGATCTCGACCTTCGCGAGGTCGATCTCACCCTTGACGATGTTCTGCAGGTCGGTGGTGGCGTCCGAGACGAGCTGACCCAGCGTGCGCTCGGTGCCTCGCGTGGTGTTGAGAGCCATGGGGTTTTCTCCTGTCAGCAGGCACTCGCTCGAGCTCGAGTGAGGTGGCCTGGCGCGTCAGACAATTCGTACTTGCCCCACAGACTACCGATTCGTGGGGTTTCGCGCCCACCGGGCCACAGGATGAGGCGTGTCGGTGGGCTGCGGGCGGGTCAGGCCGTGCTGGGGCGCTGGTAGACGTCGGGGATGCCGTCGTGGTTGTCGTCCCGCTCTTCCTCCTCGGCGAGCTGGGCGTAGACGCGGTTGCGTCGTGCCAGCACGATGCTGGCGAGCGCAGCCGACAGCAGGCTGCCGAGCAGGACGCCGATCTTGACGTGGTCGTCGGCGGAACTGCCTGATCCGAACGCGAGTTCACCGATGAGCAGGCTGACGGTGAAGCCGATGCCGCCGAGCAGGCTGAGGCCGAAGACGTCGCTCCACGTGAGGTTGTCGTCGAGTTCGGCGCGTGTGAACTTGCTGACGAGGAACGTGCTGCCGAAGATGCCGACCGCCTTGCCGAGCACGAGCCCGGCGATGACGCCGATCGTCACGGCGTCCGTCAGCGTGTCGGTGATGCTCGTGCCGACGACGGTGACGCCCGTCGAGAAGAACGCGAAGACGGGCACCGCGAAACCGGCGGAGTAGGGGTGCAGGCGCTGCTCCATGCGGTCGGCGATCGCGTGCTTGCCCTTGACCGGCACGAGCAGGCCGAGGACGACACCGGCGATCGTCGCGTGGATGCCCGAGTTGAGCACGCACACCCACGCGGCGATGGCCAGCACTCCGAGGACGACGGGGTTCTTGAGGCCCCGCTGAACGGCGACGCTGAAGAGCGCGATCGGCACGATGGCCGCGACGAGCCACGTCAGCGAGAAGCCGTGGCTGTAGAAGATCGCGATGATCGTGATGGCGATGAGGTCGTCGACGACCGCGAGGGTGAGCAGGAACGAACGCAACGCCGTCGGCAGGTGCGAGCCGATGACGGCGAGCACCGCCAGCGCGAACGCGATGTCGGTGGCCGTCGGGATCGCCCACCCCTGCGCGCCGTCGCCACCGGCATTGATGGCGGCGTAGATGAGAGCGGGGACGGCGACGCCGCACACGGCCGCGATCACGGGAACCGCCGCAGCCGAGGGGTTCTTGAGATCGCCGACGACGAACTCGTGCTTGAGCTCGAGGCCGACGACGAAGAAGAACAGTGCGAGCAGACCGTCGGCCGCCCAGTGCGCGACGGACATGTTGAGCCCGAGGAAGTGCGGGCCGATGTGCGCGTCGCGCAGCACCTCATAGCTGTGGCTCCACGGCGAGTTCGCCCACGTCAGCGCAGCCACGGCAGCCATGAGCAGCAGGACGCCACCGATGGTCTCCGTCTGGAGCAGTTCCTTGACGCGCCTCGCCTCGGGCCACGTGCCGCGGGTGAACATTCGCTTGGCCATGCGACCTGCCGTCGCGACGGGGGCTTGGTGCGCGTAGGTCTTGAAGTCCTCGAACTCCGGTGGCTCGTCACTCATCGGAGGGAGGGGGTTCTTGTTGCCGGGCATGGGCGGCTCCTCAGGGGTAGCGCTGAGCAGGGGCACCCGGTGGCTCGTGAGCACTCCTCGGGCGGCCGACCAGACTTCCCGGCACACCAATTGCTGAGAATTCTAGGGGAGTTCGCCCCACGTCCGATCCGACGTCCGGTGCGCGGGACGCCCCTGCCCCCGTCCAACTGGCCCCACCACGCGATGGCGGGTAACTCAACGCCGGCAGGCAAGTGCCCGCCTACCTGTGAGTTACCCGTCATCGTGAGCCGGTGAGCCGGTGAGCCGGTGAGCCGGTGAGCCGGTGAGCCGGTGAGCCGGGGTGCCGGAGGCGAAGAGCTACTTCTTCAACCCCGCCTGGATCTGAGCCATGACGCTCGGGTCGGCCAACGTCGTGGCGTCACCGGCTTCACGGCCCTCGGCGACATCCTTGAGCAGGCGTCGCATGATCTTGCCCGAACGCGTCTTCGGCAATTCGTCGACGACGAGCACCTGTCGCGGCTTCGCGATCGGCCCGATCTGACGACCGACGTGCGTGCGCAGCTCCTGGACGAGCTCTTCGCGGGCTGCGTCTTCGGCGTAGTTCTCCCGCGATTCTTCGCGCAGGATGACGAACGCGCAGACGGCCTGGCCGGTCGTCTCGTCCGCGGCGCCGACGACGGCGGCCTCCGCGACCGTGTCGTGGCTGACGAGCGCCGACTCGATCTCGGAGGTCGACAGGCGGTGACCGGATACGTTCATGACGTCGTCGACGCGGCCGAGCACCCAGATGTTGCCGTCCTCGTCGCGCTTCGCGCCGTCACCGGCGAAGTACATGTCGGGGAAGCGCGACCAGTACGTGTCCTCGTAGCGCTGACGGTCGCCCCAGATGCCGCGCAGCATCGACGGCCACGGGTCGCGGATGACGAGGTAGCCGCTCTCGCCGTTCGGCACGCTCTTGCCCTCTTCGTCGACGACGTCGGCGGTGATGCCGGGCACGGGTGCCTGCGCCGAACCGGGCACGAGCGCCGTGACGCCGGGCAGCGGCGACATCATGATCGCGCCAGTCTCCGTCTGCCACCACGTGTCGACGATCGGGGCCTCACCCGCGCCGATGACGTCACGGAACCACATCCACGCCTCAGGGTTGATCGGCTCGCCGACCGAGCCGAGCACCCGGATGCTCGACAGGTCGTACTCCTGCGGGATCTCCTCGCCCCACTTCATGCAGGTGCGGATCGCCGTCGGCGCCGTGTAGAAGATCGACACCTTCTTGTCGGCGATGATCTCCCACCAGCGACCCTGATGCGGGGTGTCGGGCGTGCCCTCGTACATGACCTGCGTCGCGCCGTTCGCGAGCGGGCCGTATGTGATGTAGCTGTGGCCGGTGATCCAGCCGACGTCGGCGGTGCACCAGTAGACGTCCGTGTCGGGGTGGACGTCGTGGACGACGGCGTTCGTGTACGCCGCCTGCGTCAGGTAGCCGCCCGAGGTGTGGAAGATGCCCTTCGGCTTCCCCGTCGTGCCCGAGGTGTAGAGGATGAACAGCGGGTGCTCCGCATCGAAGTTCTCGACCTCGACGACGGGTTCGGCGGCCTCGAGCGCCTCGTCCCACCACATGTCCTTGTCACCCATCGTGACGTCCTCGCCGGTGCGCTTGACGACGAGTACGCGCTGCACGCTCGTCTCGCCGCTGACGGCCTCGTCGACGGCCGGCTTGAGCGCGCTCGGCTTGCCGCGGCGATAGCCGCCGTCAGCGGTGATGACGACCTTCGCCTCACCGTCGGCGATGCGGGTGCGCAGCGCGTCCGCCGAGAAGCCGCCGAAGACGACGGAGTGGACGGCGCCGATGCGCGCGCACGCGAGCATCGAGATGACGGCCTCGGGGATCATCGGCAGGTAGATCGCGACGCGGTCACCCGCTTCGACGCCGGCGGCGCGCAGAGCTCCGGCGGCGCGCTGCACGCGCTCGGTGAGGTCGGCGTACGTGATGGCCTGCTCGTCGCCCGGCTCGCCGACGAAGTGGATGGCAACGCGCTCGCCGTTGCCCGCCTCGACATGGCGGTCGGCGCAGTTGTAGGCGACGTTGAGCTCACCTCCGACGAACCATTTCGCGACGGGCGCGTCGGACCAGTCGAGGACCTCGTCGAAGTCCTTGCTCCAGGTGAGGCGCTCGCGGGCCTGCTTCGCCCAGAACGCGAGGCGGTCGGCGCCGGCCTCTTCGTACAGCGACGCCTGGCCCACGGCCTGGGCCGTGAAGGCCTCGCTCGGGTGGAAGGGGCCGGGCGTGGGGTCGGGGGTTTCGCTCATGGCGGGCGCTCCTTGCTTCGTCTCGGACACTCCGGCGTCGGCCGCCGAGCGGGCGGGCGCCGGGCCTGCTCGCGCTCGGATCGGGGGAGGCCCCGGATCGTCGGCGCGATGAGGTGTGGATCACAGGCGTCAACCCTTTTCTATCGCATCGCCCGGGTGGCGCGTCGAGGGCGGTTCGCATACTGACGGGTAGCAAACGTGGGGCGCTGAGTACGCTTGCGCCATGACTGCGACCGTCGACGCCGTGCGTGCCCTTGCCGACCTGCCCGAGGTGGGCGAGAGTGTCGATCGTGCCCGTGAAGCCTGCACCGAACTGCGCTGGCACAACGCGTTGCGACGGCGCATCCCGCAGGCCGCCGCCGAGTCGCGTGTGCGCGGGGCGCGGGCCAGCGCCGCGCTGGACGGCGCCGAGGTCTCCGTCGACGTCGTGCGTGAGTTGGTCGTCGGGCTGACGTCGTGGCCCGAGGAGCCCGACCCGCTCGAGCGGGCGCTGCGCGGCGCGGTGCAAGCCACCGCCGAGACGGAGCATGCCCGAGACCTCGTGCTGACGTCCCCCGCTCAGGCCCTCGCACGCCTCCACGTCGCCGTAGCGGGGTCTTCGGCGGGTGTCGATCTGCCGCCCGACGCCGTAGGACGCCCCCGTCGCGATGACGAGGTGTGCGCCGAACTCGTCGAGGTCGGAGCGCCCGTGCCGGCACTGGAACTTCCCGCGCGGCTCGGAGGGCTCTACGAACTCGTCGCGTGCCATGACAAGGCACCGGTGGCGGTGGTCGCCGCCCTCGCTCATGCCGAGATCGCGACGATGCGCCCCTTCGTGCGCGGGAACGCGATCGTGGCGCGAGGTTTCGAGCGGGCCCTCGTGCAGGCCGCCGGGCTCGACCCGACGGGAGTCTGCGTGCCCGAGGTCGGCCACCTGCGCGAGGCGAGCGCGGGATACGTCGGGGCGCTCGCGGCGTATGCGACCGGCTCCGCGGACGGGGTTCGCCTGTGGCTGACGTTCTGCGTCGGCTCGTACGAGCGGGGCGCGCGTGAAGGCATGCGCATCGCGGACGCGGTCCTCGCCGGGCGGCTCGGCGGATTGTAAGCAATTGCCACCCACTTCAGGGTGGAGTCTTGGCGTAATGTGGGTGAAGTCTCAGTAAATCAACAGGTTCCGGCTTGGATTAGCGTGCCCACCGTGACATATTGAAGCAGTGCGCTCCCCTCGGGTCGAGCGCTGGCGTGCATGCCGCACCCCCAAGGGTATGCACGCATAGACAGCCCCCGTCGTCCCCCCGACGGGGGCTGTCGCTGTTCCTGGCCGGTGGGTGCGGCGGGGGCTGGAATTCGGCGGGCCCCGACGGAGGCGCTGAGGCCGCGACGGGCGGGTGCGTCATCCACAGGGTGTGACGGCTACGGCCGGTTTTTGCCCTCGCCTGCAGGCTGATCCACAGGTTCGGCTCTCGCGACCTTGGCCCGGGCTGGTGCCGGCCGTGACGGTGGAGCCATGAACGCATGGGACGACGCGGGGGCGAGATTCGAACTCCCCGGGCGGCATCGAAGCCGCAGTGAAGAGCAGTCCGCCGAGTCGGCGCGAGGCGACGGAGCGCGTGATGCCTGGCCGGATGGCGAGGTGTTCGCCGACGACGTCGATGATCTGGCCGGTTCGGGCGGTGGCATCGTCGGCGTCGGGGATGGGGCCCTCGAGGCCCCGCTCGTGCGTGGACGTCGCATCGCGGTGATGTGCCCCGATTCGAGCATCGACGGTGCGTGCTTCGGGGCTGCGCTCGCGGGGTATCTGGCGAAGGTCGCGGCGGCCAGCGGCTCGTCGAGACCGCCGGTGGCCCTCGTCGACGGTCAACCCGGAACGGGTGGGCTCGACGTGCTGCTCGACCTCGAGACGACGCCCGGTGCGCGCTGGCCGGCCCTGCGTGGCGCGGGATCCCACATCGACGGTGAGCGGCTGCTCGCCGCCCTGCCGCAGCGCGACGGGGTGGCGGTGCTCAGCCACACCGCCTCTCCCGCCGTCGTCGACGAGGAGTCGAGGCGCGCGACGCACGAGGCGCTCGCCCACGTCGCGGGGGACGTCGTGCACTGCCTGGCCGCGCATCCGCTGCCACGCCCGGGGGAGTTCGACGTCATCGTGCTGCTCGTGCGCGGCACGCTCGCGTCGACGGCTGCAGCGCAGCACACGGTGCGAGCGCTCACGGAGCTCGCGCTGGACGAGCCGGGCGGCTCGAGCATCGCGCCGGTCGCGCTCGTCGCGCTCGAGACGCCGGTGCGTACGCGCTCCGTGCTCGCCGAATCGCTCGGTGCCCCGCTTGTCGCGGCCGGCCCGACGCGGTGGCGCATGAGCGCCCACTGCCCGGCCGACCTGCTCGCGGGCCGATGGCCGGGGCAGCGTGAGACGACGATGACCCGCCTCGTGCGCGACGTGTCGATGTTCGTCGCGCGCCTCGAACGGGAGCCGTCATGGGCGTAGCCGAAGGCATGTGGAAGGAGATCCACGCCGGGCGTGCACCGAGCGCGCGCTCGCTCGAATCGCTCGTGAAGCTCGACGCGCCGGTGTTCGGGCAGGAGCAGCGCGTCGCACTCGAGGCGCGCCTCGACGCCGATGTCCTCGGCGCCGGGCCGCTGCGTGAAGCGCTCGAACTCCCCGGGGTGAGCGACGTGCTCGTCAACGGCACCCGGGGTGTCTGGGTCGATCGCGGATGCGGCGTCGAACGGATCGCGCTCGACCTGGGCGGCGAGGAAGACGTGCGGCGACTCGCCGTGCGCCTCGCTGCCGCAGCGGGCCGGCGCCTCGACGACGCGAGCCCCTACGTCGACGCCGTCCTGCCCGGCGGGGTGCGACTGCATGCGGTGCTGCCGCCGCTCGTCGACCACGGCGCACACCTGAGCCTGCGTGTGCCGGGCGGCTTGCGAATCGGTCTCGGCGACCTCGTCGCCCGCGGCGCGATGGACGACGAGGTGGCCGCGCTGCTGCTCGCCCTCGTGCGGGCCAAGGTGTCCTTCGTCATCAGCGGTGGCACCGGAACGGGCAAGACCACGCTGCTCGCGGCGCTGCTGCGTCACGTGCCCCACGACGAACGCCTTCTCGTCGTCGAGGACGTACGGGAGCTCGCCGTCGAACACCCGCACGTGGTGCGACTCGAGGCGCGCTCCCCGAACGTCGAGGGGGTCGGCGAAGTGCCGCTGGCCGCGCTCGTGCGGCAATCCCTGCGCATGCGGCCCGATCGGATCGTCGTCGGTGAGGTGCGTGGCGCCGAGGTGCGTGAGCTCATGACGGCGCTCAACACGGGCCACGAGGGTGGGTGCGGCACCGTTCATGCCAACGCGGCGGCCGACGTGCCCGCGCGTTTCGAAGCGCTCGGCGCGCTGGCCGGCATGAGCCCCGAAGCAGTGCGCACACAGCTGCGGCCGGCGATCAGCGTCGTCATCCACGTCGAACGCGTCGACGGGATGCGCCGCGTCGCGAGCGTCGGGGTGATGGGGGGCGACCATCACGGCTTGCGGGTCGAGGCAGCCTGGCAGCGCGGTGTGCGCGCGGGTGCCTGGCCCGCTCTGTGCGACCTGGCAGGTGTGCGATGAACGTCATGACCTTGGCGCTCGCGGCCGCCGTCGCCGTCATCGCTTGGCCGGCTCGGGTGCAGGCTCTTCCGCGGGAGGATCGGCGGCCGGTGCGAGGGGTGCGGCGCCTGAGCAGCAGCGATCCCGAGGCCGAATGCCTGCAGCTCGTGGACGCTCTCGTCACGGTGCTGCGCGCCGGGTCGGCCGTCACGCCGGCCCTCATCATGGCGCTCGATGGTGTGGGGGCCACCTCGGCGGGTGGGAGCGCGACGAGTGCCGGGTGGCAGCGGCTGCGCCTCGAAGCGGTGCGCGACGGTGATGTCGTGCAGGTCTGGCGCGACCTCGGACGCTTGTGGCGCAGCGCCGCGTTCGAGGAGGTCGCCGCGGCCTGGCAGCTGTCGGCGCGGCACGGATGCCCACTCGCCGACGCGATGGAGGGTGCCGCCCGCAGTGTGCGAGCACGGCGCTCGCATCGTGCGTGCGTGGACGGTGCGACGGCGGGTGCGAAGGCGAGCACGTCGGTGCTGCTGGGCCTGCCGGTGCTCGGGGTGGGCCTCGGGATGCTGCTGGGCGTCGACATGCTCGGTTGCTACAGCGGCTTCTCCGGGCTGGTGACGCTGTGGCCCGGGATTGCGCTCATGTTCGTCGGGGCGCGGTGGTCGCGTCGCATGACGGCGTCCGCGCTCAAGGCACCGACCGAGGCGGCGACGTCATGACGGTGTGGGTGCTGGTGGCGGCGAGCGCCGCTGCGATGGCGTTGTGGCCGAGTTCGACGCGGGCCGAGCGGCCCGTCCTCGTCACGAGCGACGAGAGCGACACGGCGGATCATCCGTTGGCGGTCGCCTCCTCCATCGATCTGCTCGCCCTCGCACTGGAAGGCGGGGCGCCCGCCGTCGTCGCGCTCGAGGCCGTGGGAGCGGCGCAGCGGGGAGGGCCGTCGACGGAGACGGCGTTTCGGGATGCCGGCGGGCTCGAGCTGCCGAACAGCGCAGGCTCGCCGGGGAACGCGGCCGGTGGCGTCAGTACGGTCAGCCGCGTCGCGGCGGCGCTGCGCTGGGGCGTGGACGAACGTAGCGCTTGGGCGCTCGCGCCGCCCGTCTGGCGTCCCGTCGCGACAGCCTTCGAACTGGCCGGACGTTGCGGCGCGGCGCCGAGCTCGCTGCTGCGGCAGGCGGCCGACGACCTGCGTCGCTCCGAGGCCGAACGTGTCACGCAAGCGGGCGCGAAGGCCGGCGTGCGCATCGTCCTGCCGCTCGGCTTGTGCTTTCTGCCCGCCTTCATCCTCATCGCCATCGTTCCGCTCGTGCTCGGGCTCGTGAAACTGCCCGCCTGAGTGCCCACACACTCCGTCGCCGCCGGCGCCGGGACGTCCACTCCGGACGACAACCGCACCACCTTCAAGGAGACAACCATGATCGCCACCACCCGCCGTACCCGTGACGAGCTGCTGCGCCGCTGGCGCGCCGCGAGCGAAGCCGCCGAGCACGGCATGTCGACCGCGGAGTACGCCGTCGGCACCATCGCCGCCGTCGCGTTCGCCGCTGTGCTCATCGCCATCGTCAAGTCCGACACCGTCCGATCCGCGCTCGAGGGCATCTTCTCCTCGGCACTGTCGACGCGCTGACGGCGAGGGCGACGATGACCACGCGGGCGACGGCGCTGGGGGTGGCGAGGGCGACCTCGTCGCGGGCGACGCTCACGGCGACGAGTGCTCCATCGACTCGAACGGCTCGGCCTGCGGCCGGTCGGGCGTCGACGAAGCCTGCGTCCGCGACCATGGGATGCAATCTGCCCACATGGTTGCGCCGTCGTTGGTTGGTCGACGAATCAGGCATGGCTACAGCGGAATTCGCCGTTGCGCTGCCCGCCGTTGTTGTCGTCGTCTCGCTCGTCGTCGCCCTCACGCAGTTGTTGTTGACCCATCATCGGACGTGGAACGCCGCCTCCGTCGCCGCCCGTTCGGCCGCCAGGGGTGACGGCGACGACGCCGTACGTCGCGCCGTCGCCGCGACGGGCGTGCCGGCGACGTTGAGCGTCGCTCGCGACGGCGGGTGGGTGACGGTCTCGCTCGTCGCCCGCCCGCCGTCGCCCCTCGGCTGGGTGCTGCCCGATGTCACGGCCCGTGCGGTGGCCGCTCAGGAAGAGGGCCCATGATCTGGCGATCCCGACAGCCGCGTCTACCCCAGCACGGGTCGACGCGTTCGTCGCAGCCGTCCCATCTGTGGCGCCAGCTGCCGCGCGCGTGTCGACGGACGTGGTCGCGGTCGTCCGCGCAAACACAAACACCGACACCGGCAAGGTCACGGACACCTGATCCGCGCGCACCTCGGACTCCGAGCGAGCGTGGTGGTGCGAGCGTCGTCATGGTGGGCGTCGTCGGGATGCTCGTCGCGCTGTTCGCGGGTGTCGCGACGTATGCGCGCATCGCCGTCGACGCCGAGCGCGTGAGGCTCGCGGCGGATCACGCGGCGCTGGCGGGTGCGTCCGTCGTGCTCGGCGCAGCGCGCCTGCCGGCAGGGGACGCCTGCGCGGCCGCCGGGCACAGTGCTCGCCTCAACGACGCGACGCTCGCGAGCTGCACCGAGCTGTCGACGGGGGTGCAGGTGACGGCACGTCGGGCCTCGGCCCTCGGGCACGAGGTGACAGCGACCGCCCGCGCCGGCGCGCCCGAAGACCACTCGGCCAGACAGACGTCAGCACCCCCGTCGCCGGTGTCAGGGCCGCACTCGACGGGTCGACAACCGGCCTCAGCCGCCCTCGAGGCGACGCGAGTCGTCGTCAGGCGCGTCGGCGAGGACGCACTCGAGCAGTGTGAGGGCGCCGGCCTTGTCGAGCGGGGAGTTGCCGTTGCCGCACTTGGGCGACTGGATGCAGGCCGGACAGCCGTGTTCGCAGCCACAGGAGGCGATGGCGTCCTGCGTGGCGCGCAGCCACGTCGCCGCCCGTTCGTAGGCGCGCTCGGCAAAACCCGAGCCGCCGGGCAGGGCGTCGTAGACGACGACGGTGGGCATGTCCGTGTCGGGGTGCAGCGCGGTCGAGACGCCACCGACGTCCCACCGGTCACCCTGCGCGACGAGCGAGATCAGCCCGATCGAGCAGTGCTCGGCCGCGTGCAGAGCCCCGGGCGCGCTCTCTGGTGTCACGCCGGCGTCGAGCAGGTGCTCCTCGGGAACCGTCCACCACACACCCTTCGTCATGAGAGTGCGCTCGGGCAGATCGAGCGGGTGCTCACCGATGACCTCGCCCGAGGGCAGCCGTCGCAGAAAGCTCGTCACCTGCGTGCGCACCCGAATGGTGCCGTAGTGGACGCCGACGGCACCCCATGTCTGCGACCGATCCTCCTCGAGGATGTCGAACGAGCTGACGGAGCGAGCCGCCGTCGACCACCCCGGGTTGCCGCGCACGACGTGCGCACTGCCGTCGTCGAGGTCGAGGGACGTCACGACGAACGTGCGCCCTTGATGGACGTACACCGCGCCCGGGAAGACGCTCGAGTGGGCGCGCTCCCCGTCGACCGTGCCGAGCACGGCCCCGGTGCGCGACTCGACGATGCGCACGTCACTGCCGCCGTCGCCCCGCAACGAGACGTGGTCGCCGGGCCGGTCGTCGCGCGCCCAGTACCAGCCGCTCGGACGCCGACGCAGGACGCGCTGGGCGACGAGCGCCTCGACGAGCGGCCACATGTCCGCGCCGAAGAGAGCCTCGTCGGCGGCCGTCAGGGGCAGTTCGGCAGCGGCGCTCGCGAGCTGCGGCCCGAGCACGTACGGGTTGCTCGGATCGACGACGGTCGCCTCGACCGGGCGGTCGAAGAACACATCGGGATGATGGACGAGATAGGTGTCGAGCGGATCGTCGGCGGCGACGAAGACGGCGAGCGCGTCACGCCCCGAGCGCCCCGCCCGCCCGCTCTGCTGATGCAGCGACGCGACCGTCCCCGGCCACCCGGCGAGCAGGACGGCGTCGAGGCCGCTGACGTCGATGCCGAGCTCGAGCGCGCTCGTGGCGGCCACCCCGGCGAGGGTGCCGTCGCGCAGCCCGCATTCGACGGTGCGGCGTTCCTCGGGCAGGTAACCCCCGCGATAGGCAGCGACGAGGTCGGGGTCGAACCCGTGGTTCCACAGGCGGTTTCGCGCCATGTCGGCCATCACCTCGACACCCACACGCGAGCGCGCGAACGCGAGCGTCTGCACGCCGCGCCCGACCAGTTCGCCGAACAAGTCGGCCGTTTCGGCGACGGCACTACGACGCCCGAGGTCTTCGACTGTGAGGCCATCGTCCGCGCCGCCTTCCTGGGCGGCGCCACGATCCTGGGCAGAGCCAGGAGCAGCCTGGGCCGCGTCGCCATCCCGCGCGGCGTCGCCATCCTCGTCGCTCATCGCATCTGTGGCTGCCGCCACGGCCTCACCCATGGCCTCTGCCGCGCCCGGGGGCGGGCCGGGCTCCCACAGCGCGAACGTCAGGGCTGGGCTCGGCGAGCCGTCGTCGGTGACGGCGTCGACGTCGAGGCCTGTCAGAGCGCGGGCGTGTGCGGCGGGTTCACCGGAGGTCGCGGAGGCGAGCACGAACGTCGGGTGACTGCCGTAGCGCGCGGCGACACGGCGCAGACGTCGGATGACGCCGGCCGTGTGGGCGCCGAACACGCCGCGATAGACATGGCACTCGTCGATGACGACGAGGCGCAGCGAGCGCCAGAAGATCGACCAGCGTTCGTGAGCGGGCAGCATCGAGTGGTGGAGCAGATCCGGGTTGGTCAGGATGATGCCGGCGTGGTCGCGGATCCAGCGTCGCTCGTCCGGGGGAGTGTCACCGTCGAGCGTCGCGATGCGTGCGCCCGGGATGGCGAGGGCGTCGAGGCGCGCGCGTTGGTCGGCGGCGAGCGCCTTCGTGGGCGAGAGGTAGAGCGTCGTGGCTCCGCGGATCGCCGCGAGCGCGCTGACGGGCGGGTCGCCGGGGCGGCGCGCGAAGTCGGCGCCGTCGACGGCAGCCGTCAGCATCGGCACCTGGTAGGCGAGCGACTTGCCCGAGGCGGTTCCGGTCGCGACGACGACGTGGCGGCGCTCGAACACAGCGTCGAGTGCGGTTCGTTGATGCGACCACAGATGGTGGATTCCCTTGCCCTCGAACGCAGCTCGAACCGCAGGCGCCACCGCGTCGGGCCACTCGGCGAGCGAGGCCTCACGGGCGGGGCGCGTGCGCACGTGGGTGACACCACCGGTGCCGGCGTCACGCAGCGCGTCGAGCCATTGCTCGGGGCCCGCACCGTCAGTGCGCGTGACCGCAGAACTCATGCGCACCCTCCACCCTGGATCTCACCTCGAAGGAGATGAATGTGAAATCAACTTGCATTGACTTTTCGGCTTCCTGTGACAAAACTGAATTCCCAGAGAGCAGGCCTCGCCTGCGCCAGGATGAACCGTCGAGCAGCAGGAGCCCGGGCCGCGTGGAACTCAGAGTGAACCTTCGCCGGGACGACGGCATCGCCGTCATCGCCTTCGCCGGGGAGGTCGACGTGTACACCGCCCCCGTTCTGCGGGACGCCATTTCGAAGGTGCTCGCCGCCGGTGACAAGGCGATGGTCGTCGACATGAGCGAGGTCAGCTTCCTCGATTCGACCGGCCTCGGTGTGCTCGTGGGCCGCCTCAAGGCCGTGCGGATGCTCGAGGGGGTCATGCGGGTCGTCATCACCAATCCCCGGCTGCTCCGCAACTTCCAGATCACCGGCCTCGAGAAGATCTTCACCATCGATTCCACCGCCGCTGACGCCGTCGCGGCGGTCAAGGCGGGCGCCTGACGCTCCGCCGGCGCGCGCCGGTCCTCATGGGGTCGGCGGCGTGCACCAGGTCAACGTCATACTGGGGTCATGTCTTCCCCGGCCCCTCACGTCGACGATTCCACGCGCGATCAGCTCGTCGCTCTGCGCGCTGACCTCGCTGCGGCGCCCTACACCGTCGAGGCGGTCGCCGACGTCCTCGGCCCGAGTGCGTCGGCCGCGCTGCACCGCGAACAGCCGACGGCTGCTCGCCGCATCCTGGCCGACGACGACAGTCCTGTCGCGACGATGGTGGCACTGTTCACGCTCGGTGGGCGTATGAGTCCGGCGCGGATCGAGGCGGCCTTCCCCGCCGCGGGGGTCGACGGTCTCACGGCGCTCGGGCTGCTCGCCGACGACGACACCCTCGAGCAGATGCGCGGAGACGGGGACGACCGCATTCTCGTCGCTACATGCGACCTGCGCCCGTACGGCGACGAGACGTCGTCATGGTGGCTGGCATCGGATCTCTCGGAGATCGCGACGGGCCAGGTGCTCGAACCCGATCATGTGCTCGGCATCGGTGGCGCGTCGACGACCCTCGCAAGATGGACCCCGCGACGCACCGTCCGCACCGCCCTCGACCTCGGCACCGGCTGCGGTGTTCAGGCCGCGCACCTCGCGGGCCACGTCGAGCACATCGTCGCCTCGGACCTCGCGACACGCGCGCTCGCCTTCGTCTGCTTCAACGCCGCTCTCAACGATCTCGACGTCGAGGTGCTCGCCGGTTCGATGCTCGAACCGGTCGCCGGCCGCCGATTCGACCTCATCGTGAGCAACCCGCCGTTCGTCATCACGCCGCGTCGCCCCGGCATGCCCGAGTACGAGTACCGCGACGGCGGTGCGGTGGGTGACGCCGTCGTGCGCAACCTGGTTCGCGACGTCGGCGCCCACCTCGAACCCGGTGGTGTCGCACAGTTCCTCGGCAACTGGGAGATGCGCGACGGCGAGACGTTCGAAGACGTCTGGGAGCGATGGCTCGACGGCGTCGACCTCGATGCGCTCGTGGTGCAGCGCGAGGTGCAGGATCCGTGTGAATACGCCGAACTGTGGGCGCGTGACGGTGGCGCGCCCGTCGGGTCGCCCGAGTACGACGCCATGTACTCGGCCTGGCTCGACGACTTCGCGGCGCGCGGCGTCGAGCGCATCGGCTTCGGCATCATCACGCTCCAGAGGCCGGCCGAACCCCGTCCCCGGTTCACCGATCTGCTCGACGAGCGCGGCTCTGTCGCCGCCGCCATGGGCCCGACGATCGACGCAGGTCTCGCCGCGCGGGCGTGGATGGCGCGTGTCGGAGACGACGCGGTGCTCGACTCGTTCTGGCAGGCCGCGCCGGACGTCACGGAGGAGCGTCACACGAAGCCCGGAGCGAGCGACCCGAGCGTCATCATGATCCGTCAGGGCGGCGGGTTCGGCATGTCGATCCAGGCCGACACCGTGCTCGCCGCGTTCCTGTCGGTCTGCGACGGATCGATGACGGCGCGCACGGCGCTGGAGGCCATCGCAACGCTCGTCGACGTGCCCGCTGACGACGCCGTCCGCGGCACGCTGCCGCTGCTGAAGCGCCTCGTCGCCAACGGTTTCCTCACCCGCGTCGAGCGCTGAGCACTTCTGTGATCCCTGTCCCCTTCTGCGCTTTTCGTCCACATTCGAATGTAGACGAAAAGCGCAGAAGGGGAGGTAGATCGCAGTTGGGTACGGCCGGGGCGTCAGGCCAGCTGCCAGCTGCGCTTGCTCAGGCCGTACCAGAAGCCGTCGACGGTGGTCTGCGCTGACGCCGACGCCGCTCCGTCCGGGTTGGCGGCGCCGAGCGCGACGTAGAGCGGTGCCCAGTGCTCGGTGCGCGGGTGCGCCTCATGGGCGGCGGGGGCCTTCGTCATGAAGTCGAACAGCGCGTCGAGGTCGCCGCTCGCCATCGTCTCGGCGGCCCAGTGGTCGAACTCCGACGACGGCGCTGGCGGGGCGCCGTCAGCGTCACCACTCGGACGGAACCACCGCAGGTTGTGGGTCGTGAACCCGGAACCGATGATGAGCGTCCCCTCGTCGCGCAGCGGCGCGAGCTTGCGGCCCAGCTCGAACAGCTCGACGGGGTCGAGCGTCGGCATCGACATCTGCAGGACGGGCACGTCGGCGTCGGGGAACATCTCGACGAGGGGGACGTACGCGCCGTGGTCGAGACCGCGTGATGGGTCCTGGTGCACGGGCCGCTCGGGTGTGCCGACGAGGCGGGCCACCGATTCGGCGAGTTCGGGCGCGGCGGGCGCATCGTACGTCACCTCGTAGTACTTCTGCGGGAATCCCCAGAAGTCGTAGGTGAGCCCGGCGCCGCTCGTCGACGACACAGTGACGGGCGCATTCTCCCAGTGCGCCGAGACCATGAGGATCTGCTTCGGCTTGGGCAGTTCCTTGCCCCAGGCGGCGAGTTCGGCGGTCCAGGTCGCATCGTCCGCGAGGGGCGGCGCGCCGTGGCTGAGATAGGCGACGGGGAGTCGGTCGTCGGTGGCCTGTGTCGAGGTGCTCATACTGACGAAACTAGTTGACGTATCAACTTTATTCCAGTGGGTCCTCGAGTAGCCGAAACACCGCTCTCGGCCGTCCTCGACATTCCGCTCCGCCCTCGGGCGTCGGTGCAGGGCAGCGCTGTGGGTGCGGGGCCGGGGCGGCGTCACGCGGCCGGACCCGTCACGTCTGGGTCGCGGTGCCCCTCCCGCGTCGCGACGGAGGTGCTCCCGCTGCCCCACGACCGGCTGTCGGTCCCGTCGGGTACGGTCTAGACGACCGCACGCGAAGGCGACGACGAATCCGTGGCCCGTGCGCGAACCGAAGGAGCACCCCAGTGGCGTCAGGCAAGAAACTCGTCATCGTCGAATCGCCCTCGAAGGGCAACAAGATCGCGTCTTATCTGGGCAGCGACTACGTCGTCGATGCCAGCGTCGGGCACATCCGTGACCTGCCGACGCCGAGCGAGATGCCGGCCGACATGAAGAAGGGCCCGTACGGCAAGTTCGCCGTCGACGTCGACAACGGTTTCGCGCCGTACTACGTCGTCGACGCGAACAAGAAGAAGAAGGTCGCCGAGCTCAAGCGCGCTCTGAAGGACGCCGACGAGCTCTACCTCGCCACCGATGAGGACCGCGAGGGCGAGGCCATCGCGTGGCACCTGCTCGAGACGCTGAAGCCGAAGGTGCCGGTCAAGCGCATGGTCTTCCACGAGGTGACGAAGGAAGCCATCCAGCGCGCCGTCAACGACACGCGCGAGCTCGACATGCAGATGGTCAACGCGCAGGAGACGCGCCGCATCCTCGACCGTCTCTACGGCTACGAGGTGTCGCCGGTGCTGTGGCGCAAGGTGCGTGCGGGCCTGTCGGCAGGGCGCGTGCAGTCGGTCGCGACGCGCATGGTCGTAGAGCGTGAGCGGGAGCGCATGGCGTTCCGCGCCGCGTCGTACTGGGACGTCGAGGGCGAGTTCGAGGCGAAGTCGAGCCAGGCGTTCACCGCCAAGCTGACGGGCGTCGACGGCGAGCGGGTCGCCTCCGGCCGCGACTTCGGCGACGACGGGCGCCTCAAGAGCTCGGGCGTGCGCCACCTCGACGGTGCGGCGGCCGAGAAGATCGCTGAGGCGACGCGAGCCGGCCACGCCGAGGTCAGTGCCGTCAGCGAGAAGCCGTACTCGCGCAAGCCGAGCGCGCCGTTCATCACCTCGACGCTGCAGCAGGAGGCCAGCCGCAAGCTGCGTCTGGGCTCGAAGGACACGATGCGCGTCGCGCAGCGCCTGTACGAGAACGGCTACATCACGTACATGCGTACCGACTCGGTCGCGCTGTCCGAGCAGGCCATCAGCGCCGCGCGTCAGCAGGCGCGCGACCTGTACGGCGCCGAATACGTGCCGGACGCTCCCCGCCGTTACGCGGGCAAGTCGAAGAACGCGCAGGAGGCGCACGAGGCGATCCGCCCGGCCGGTGATCGCTTCCGCACGCCCGCCCAGGTCGCCGGTGAGCTGCGCGGCACCGAGTTCGCGCTGTACGAGCTGATCTGGAAGCGCACCGTCGCCTCGCAGATGGCGGACGCGAAAGGTTCGACGGCGTCGGTGAAGGTCGCCGTCGGGGTCGAGAGTTCGGGTATCGCCAAGCGCGCCGAGTACTCGGCGAGCGGCACCGTCATCACGTTCCGGGGCTTTCTCGCCGCCTACGAGGAGGGCCGCGACGCCGATCGTTACTCGAACGATGACGGCGAGCGTCGCCTGCCCAAGCTGTCCGAGGGTGTCGGCCTCGACGTGCTGCGCGCCGAGGCGTTGGGGCACGAGACGTCGCCGCCCGCGCGTTACACCGAGGCGACGCTGACGAAGGCACTCGAGGAGCGCGGCATCGGCCGCCCGTCGACGTACGCCGCGACGGTCGGCACGATCCAGGATCGCGGGTACGTGCGAACGCGCGGCAGCGCGCTCATCCCGACATGGCTCGCGTTCGCGGTGACGAACCTGCTCGAGACGCACTTCCCCAGCCTCGTCGACTACGACTTCACCGCCTCGATGGAGGAGGGGCTCGACCGCATCGCCGCCGGTGACGAGGAGCGCGCGGCCTGGCTCACGCGCTTCTACTTCGGCGACGAGGGTGAGTCGGCCGAGGGCCTCAAGCAACTCGTCGACGACCTCGGCGAGATCGACGCACGCGGAATCTCCACCATTCCGATCGGCGAGGGTCTCGTCGTGCGCGTCGGGCGGTACGGGCCGTACGTCGAGGAGGAGGTGCCGAACGGCATCGATCCGGCGACGGGTGAGGTCAAGGAGGGCTTCGACCCCGAGAAGGTCGGCGAGAAGCCGCGGCGCGCGTCGATCACGGACGACATCGCGCCCGACGAGATGACGCCTGCGAAGATCCGCGAGCTGCTCGACGCCTCCGACGACGACGGCCGCGTCCTCGGCACCGACCCCGAGTCGGGCCACGAGATCGTCGCCAAGTCGGGACGCTACGGCCCGTACGTCACCGAGGTGCTGCCGGAGGTGACGCCTGCCGACGGTGAGAAGCCGAAGAAGAAGGCGGCGAAGCCGAAGCCGCGCACGGCGTCGCTGTTCAAGGACATGGATCTCGCGACGATCGAGCTCGACACCGCCCTCAAGCTGCTATCGCTGCCGCGCGTCGTCGGCGTCGTCGAAGAGAAGGCGACGGCCGAAGACGGCACGGAGACGACGAAGCAGATCGAGATCACCGCGCAGAACGGGCGCTACGGGCCGTACCTCAAGAAGGGCACCGACTCGCGCTCGCTCGAGAACGAGGCGCAGCTGTTCACGATCACGCTCGAGGAGGCCGAGGCGATCTACGCCCAGCCGAAGCAACGTGGCCGCGCCGCCGCGAAGCCGCCGCTCAAGGAGTTCGGCGCCGACCCGACGTCCGGCAAGCCCGTCGTCGTCAAGGACGGCCGCTTCGGCGAGTACGTCACCGACGGCGAGACCAACGCGACGCTGCGCAAGGACGACGACGTCGAGACACTGACGGCCGAGCGGGCCTACGAGCTGCTCGCCGAGAAGCGCGCCAAGGGCCCCTCGACGCGCAAGAAGGCCGCCAAGAAGTCGACGAAGAAGGCTGCGACGAAGAAGACCGCCGCCAAGAAGACGACGACGAAGAAGACCGCTGCGAAAAAGACGACGGCCAAGAAGGCCTGACGACTCGCAGCAGCGTCATGACGCCCCGGTTCGAGCGTTGCTCGAGCTGGGGCATCGTCTGTCAGCGGATGAACGCGTCGAACGCGGCGATGCTCGCGTCGCATGCGGCGGCGTCCCCGTCAGGGGTGGCGAGGTCGGTGAAGAGGTGGCCTTCGCCGGGCACGACGACGACGTCGTCGAACGGCGCGCCCGAGGCGGTGACGGCGTCGCGCAGCGCGGTGACGTCGGGTTCGCTGATGAACGGGTCGACAGCATGGCGATGCACCTGGACGGGGACGCCGTTCCATGTTCCGTCGCGCGGCGCCTCGACGTTGTGCAGGAGCACAGCGGCACGCGCGTCGGGCCGCTTCGCCGCGAACGCCTGAGCGAAGAACGCGCCGAGCGAGAAACCGGCGAGGACGGCGTCGGCGGGCGCGTCGTCGAGTGCCGTGCGCGCACGATCCATGAGGGCGCGAACGCCCACGGCGTCGCGGTGGGCGAGCCCGTCGTCGGTCGAGACGAACACGTGCCCGTCGTAGTAGTCGGGGGTGACGACGACGTGGCCGAGCCCGCGCAGGGCGTCAGCGAAGTCGAGGACGGCCGTGCGCAGGCCGAGCGCTGAGTGGAACAGGACGATGTGAGCCATGGTCCCAGTGTCGTTCTTGAACGTGTTCAAAACATGCGAGGATGGGTGAGAGATGCGGCGCCGATGGGCGCGGCAGGACGACCGGGAGAGACATCATGGCGAAGATGCTCGGCGCAGGAATGACGGGGGCGGGCGCGTCGAGCGCCGGCTCGCTTTCGGGGTCGCGAACGTCCGTGTGGCACACGGGCGGGCGGGCCGCCGTCATCGGTGTGGGGTCTGTGGCGGCGGGTTTCGTCGTCTCGTCGGTCGCTGTCGCCGTCGCCTGGGTCCGCGGCCCTGCCGATGCCTACTCGCCCGCGAACTGGCTGAGTGACGCCGGGCTGGCGCTGGCGCTGCCGTGCGCCGTCATTGCGTGGGGCCTCGCGGCGTGGTCGTTGCACCTG
Organism: Dermacoccus sp. MPR-E5; assembly: GCF_058809565.1. NCBI lineage: Bacteria > Bacillati > Actinomycetota > Actinomycetes > Micrococcales > Dermacoccaceae > Dermacoccus > Dermacoccus sp. MPR-E5. The sequence continues at coordinate 28,830 of NZ_JBXASS010000006.1, forward strand.
ACACGGGGGCTCAACATGGGGGCGCGGCAGTTCTCGCTCGTGCTGTGGGGCGCGGCGACGCCGTGCGTCTACGGCTTTCTCGCGATGCTCTCGTTCGGTGTGTTCGGTGGCGACTGGGCCGGTGGCGGGCTCTTCTGGTCGGCGACGACCCTGATCGGCTTCTGCATCTGGTTCGTCACGTTGACGCCGATGTTCATCATGCTCATCGCACGGCCTCTGCTCTCGCGCGACCCGGCGACGGTGCCAGACTTGCCCGGGGCCGCTGCGGTGAACGGTCGCGACGAGCGCGACGAGGACATCGAAACCGGGATGATTGGCGCGCGCGCCTGCCTGCGAGAGGTCTTTCGGCGCGAACCTTGACCCTGACGTGACGTGAGGCGATGGAGTGAGGTCATGACCGACGAACTGACGGTGGGGCAGGTGGCGGCACGTTTCGGCGTCACCGTCCGCACGCTGCATCACTACGACGCGATCGGGCTCGTGCGTCCGAGCGAACGTGGCTGGAACGGATACCGGCTGTACACGCCGGCGGACGTGCAACGCCTCGCTCGGGTCGTGCTGCTACGGCGCCTCGAGATGCCGCTCGCGGACATCGCCGAGGCGCTCGACGAACCGGCCGTGCTGGCGGCACTCCTCGTCGAGCACAGGGAAGCGGTCATGGCCAGGCGCGACGAGCTCGATGCGCTGGTCGACGCGATCGACACCGCACTCACATCGGAGGCAACCATGAGCAAATATCAGATCAGCAGCGCCGAGATGAAGGAGATCTTCGGCACCGGTTACGACGAGGCGTACGACGTCGAGGCGCAACAGCGTTGGGGTGGGACGGAGGAATTCGCAGAATCCCGGCGCCGCGCCAAGAGCTACGACAAGGCGACCTGGCATCGCATCAAGGCCGAGTCGGACGAGGTGTTGGCGGCATTCGCCACGGCGATGCGTGACGGCGCGGCACCCGGCAGCGCGCAGGCCGACGCCGCAGTTCAGGCGCACCGCGACCAGATCGAACGCTGGTTCAATCCGGTGCCTCTGCCGATGCTCCGGGGGATGGGCGCCATGTACAGCACCGACCCACGCTTCGCGCAGACCTACGACGACGTCGAGCCCGGCCTTGCCGCGTACGTCACGGAGGTGATCGCCGCCTACTGTGACAGCCGGGGCTGACGGTCGACACGCGTCCCTCTCGCCGGGGCCGTGCTGCCGGCGGGCGTGGACCGCTGCCCGACTTTTGTGCATCTGCACGAGGAATGTGCCGCATATTCCTCGTGCAGATGCGCAAAAGTCGCGCAGCTGGCAGGCGGCGCTTGTCGCGACCCCGTACGGTGGCCCAGCGACGCTCCCCAGCAGGCGATTTCTGCGAGTTTCCGGGGTTGTCGGACGCACTGGGTAGGGTGAGCGCCATGCCCGACGACCTGCGCCTCGACGTCGAAACGCTGCGCGCCTCGAGTGACGTCATCAGCGACGCCACGACCGACGCCGTCGCAGATGTCGACGCCAACACCAAGGGCGCACCAAGTGTCAGCACCGCAGCCGGCGACGAGGTCGCGGCCGACGTGGCCGCGCACGGGCTGTTCGTCACGTTCGAAGGTGGTGACGGCGCGGGCAAGACGACGCAGATCGAGCGTGCCGCTGCGTGGCTGCGTGAACTGGGCCGTGAGGTCGTCATCACGCGTGAACCGGGCGGTACCCCGCTGGGCGTGGAGATCAGGCGGCTCCTGCTCCATGGCGACGACGTCGCGTCGCGCGCCGAGGCCCTGCTCTACGCCGCCGATCGGGCGCATCACGTCGAGACGCTCGTGCGACCGGCCCTCGCGCGCGGTGCGGTAGTGCTGCAGGATCGCTACATCGACTCCTCGATCGCCTACCAGGGCGCCGGTCGTGCGCTGGCCGCCGACGACGTCGAGTCCATCTCACGCTGGGCGACGCGCGGGCTGACGCCGGACGTCACGGTGCTCATCGACGTCTCGCCCGAGGTCGCGCGCGAACGTCGCGGCGCGCGCGGTGCCGAAGACAGGCTCGAACGTGAGGCCGACGACTTCCACACCCGCGTGCGCGAGCACTTCCTCTGCCTCGCCGCGCGCGACGAGGCGCGCTACCTCGTCCTCGACGCGGGTCGCTCGCGCGACGACCTCACCGCCGCCGTCCGCACACGACTCGAACAGCTCCTCAAGAGCGGCACGACGCGCGCATCAGGCGGCCCCTCATGAGTGACGTCGCGACGACCCGCCGGGTGCCGGGCGTCGGCGAGGGCGTATGGCGTGATCTCGTCGGTCAACAGGAGGCGGTGCGCACGTTGAGCGAGGCCGTCGGCGACGCCCGTCGCATGACGCATGCGTGGCTCATCACCGGCCCGCCCGGCTCGGGCCGTTCCAACGCGGCTCGCTCGTTCGCTGCCGCGCTCGAGTGCCCGCAGGGCGGGTGCGGGGAGTGTCGCGAGTGCCGGACGACGATCGACGGCTCCCACGCCGACGTGCAGATCGTCTCGACGAGCGGCCTCACGATCCAGGTGCGCGAAGCGCGCGATCTGGCGTTGCAGGCGCAGTCGTCGCCGACGGTCGGGCGCTGGCGCGTCATCGTCATCGAGGACGCCGACCGTCTCACCGAACGCGCCGCCGACGCGCTGCTCAAGGCGCTCGAAGAACCCGTCCCGCGCACCGTGTGGCTGCTGTGCGCGCCGAGCGTCGAGGACGTCATCGTGACGATCCGCAGCCGTTCACGCCACGTCCGCCTGCGCATCCCGCCGCCCGACGACGTCGCCGAACTGCTCGTGCGCCGCGACGGCGTCGACCCCGCCATGGCGGCGTACGCGGCACGCGCGGCGCAGTCGCACATCGGCATCGCGCGGCGCCTGGCGCGTGACGAGGGGGCGCGCATCCGGCGGCGCGAGACGATCCTGCTCGCGCTGCGTATCCGCGGGCTCGGCGACGCCATGAAGGCGGCAGCTGATCTCGCCTCGATCGCCGAGGACGAGTCGGGTGCATCGTCGGGGGAGCGCAACGCCGCCGAGAAGGCCAAGCTGATGGAGCAGCTCGGCGCCGACCCGAGCGCGCGCACGCAGCCGCCCCACGTGCGCTCGGCGATCAACCAGCTCGAGAAGGAGCAGAAGACGCGGGCGACGCGTTTCGGTCGTGACGTCATCGACCGCGCCCTCGTCGATCTCGCCTCGATGTATCGCGACGCGCTCGTGGTGCGCTGGGGCGATCCGGTGCCGCTCGTGAACGCCGACATCGTCGACGACGTCGGCCGGCTCGCGCGCGCGTTCACCCCCGAAGGGCTGCTGCTCGCGCTCGACGCCATCAGCACCGCGCGTGAGCGCATCGCCGCCAACGTCCCCCCGCTGCTGGCCCTCGAAGCCATGTGCATCTCGCTCGAACTGCCCTCATGAGGCAGCCGGATAGGAGTCGCCCCGTGAAGAACATCGCGCGCTCGCGCCTGACGCAGGTGGCCGCGCTCGCGGCTGCGTCGATGCTCGCCGTCGGTGGGTGCAGCACGTCGTCTCCCACCTCGTCGGCGTCGTCGGACTCATCGGGCGGCGGCGCTGCGTCCGCCTCGTCGGCCGCAGGAACGGCCGCGACCGGTCCGCTCAGTGCGTTCTACACGCAGCAGCTCGACTGGAAGAGCTGCGACGATGGCGAGTGCGCGAAGCTGCGCGTGCCCATCGACTACGCGAAGCCGAGCGGCCCGAGCATCGAGGTCGCCGTCAACCGCCTGAAGGCGACGGGGACGAAGAAAGGCTCACTCGTCGTCAACCCCGGCGGCCCCGGTGGCTCGGGCGTCGACTATGCCGCGGCGGCCGACCAGATCGTCAGCAAGTCGGTGCGCGACAGCTACGACATTGTCGGGTTCGACCCGCGCGGTGTGCAGCGTTCGGCCGCGATCACGTGCGTCGACGACGCGACGCTCGATCAGTTCATGGGTTCCGACCCCTCACCCGACGACAAGAGCGAGCAGAACGCGCTGCTGGCCGGCGACAAGAAGCTCGCCGACGCGTGCAAGAAGAACGCCGGCCCGCTGCTCGGCCACGTCAGCACCGAGGAGGTCGCGAAGGACATGGACGTCCTGCGTGCGGCTCTCGGCGAGCAGAAGTTGAACTTCCTCGGCAAGTCGTACGGCACGATGCTCGGCGCGACGTACGCCGACCTGTTCGCCAAGAACGTCGGGCGCATGGTGCTCGACGGCGTCCTGCCGCCCGATCTGACGATGCAGCAGATCAACGAGGGGCAGGCGACCGGCTTCGAGAAGGCGCTCGACGCCTACCTCGCCGATTGCGTCTCGGGCGGCAAGTGCCCGCTCGGGTCCGATGCCGCGTCCGCGAAGAAGAAGCTGCAGACCTGGCTCGCCGGCCTCGACGCCAAACCCATCAAGGCGAGCGGCGACAAGCGCCTCAGCACCCTGACGGAGGGCTGGGCGATCAACGGAATCGCCGCGTCGCTCTACGACCAGGCGAAGTGGGGTGAGCTGACGCAGGCGGTGCGCAGCGCACTCGGTGGTGACGGCACGCAGCTGCTCAGCGCGGGCAAGAGCTACGCCGAGCGCAACGACGACGGCACGTACCAGAGCAACATGATGCAGGTGCTCAACGCCGTGACGTGCCTCGATCGCCCGGCGCCGACCGGCGGCGTGGCCGAGTACGAGAAGGACGCGGAGGCGTTCTCGAAGAAGGCGCCGACGTGGGGCCGGCAGATGGCGTGGGCCGGCGCGGTGTGTTCCGACTGGCCGGTCAAGACCACGGGCAGACCGCACGAGGTGAAGGCTGCCGGGTCGGCGCCGATCGTCGTCCTCGGCACGACCCGTGACCCCGCGACGCCGTACGAGTGGAGCGAACGCCTCGCCGGTGAACTGCAGAACAGCCGTTTCATCAGCTACGACGGTGACGGCCACACCGCCTACGGGCGCGGTTCCCAGTGCGTCGACGATGCCGTCGACCACTACCTCGTCGACGGCTCCGATCCTGCGAAGAAGACCACCTGCTGAATCGGGCTGACGGCGCGTCCTACGCCGGGCGCACCGAGCCGCCGTAGGCGCCCAACCATGGGGAGGCGCCGCGGCTGCTGGGGTTGGTGCCCCCTGGGGCCAGCGAGCGGGCGGGATTGGCGCCCCCCGCGCCGCTCGTGTAAAGTTTTGCCTCGCTGCCGGAGATATCCGATCAGCGGTTGCCGCTTTAGCTCAGTCGGCCAGAGCGTCTCACTCGTAATGAGAAGGTCGTCGGTTCGATTCCGACAAGCGGCTCCGAAGAAAGGCCCCCGAAGATTCGGGGGCCTTTCGCGTGCCCGGGCCCGGCCGACGATACGGCCCGCCCACGACAAGCACCGGCACCGCGGCGAGCGCCGTGCCGTCCGTCGCAGGTCAGTGCTCGAAGTCGTCGTCGCGGAACTCGCCGTCGGGGCGCACCTCGTCGCGGGCGAGGTCGTTCTCACGACCGCGGAGTTCGACGCGGCGAATCTTGCCCGAGATCGTCTTGGGCAGTTCGGCGAACTCGAGTCGGCGCACGCGCTGCCACGGCGCGAGGCGCTCGCGGGCGAAGGCGAAGATGCTCTCGGCGGTCACCGCGTCCGGCGAACCGCCTTCGACGAGAACGAGATACGCCTTCGGGACGGCGAGTCGCACGGCGTCGGGGGCGGGCACGATCGCCGCTTCGGCGACGGCAGGGTGCTCGATGAGCACCGACTCCAGCTCGAAGGGGCTGATCTTGTAGTCGCTCGCCTTGAACACGTCGTCGGTGCGCCCGATGTAGCTGATGTACCCCTCGTCGTCGATCGCGGCGACGTCGCCCGTGTGGTAGAAACCACCCGCCATCGCGTCGGTGTTACGGGCTTCGTCGCCGAGGTAACCCGTCATGAGTGGCAGGGGGTGGGCGGCGAGGTCGAGGCAGATCTCGCCCTCACCGGCGCCGTCGAGCCGTTCGCCGCTCAGCGGGTCGACGATGACGACGGGCACGCCCGGCAGCGGGCGTCCCATCGACCCGGGCTTCACCGCCGAGCCGGGCGTGTTGCCGACGGCGGCCGTCATCTCCGTCTGGCCGTAGCCGTCGCGGATCGTCAGGCCCCACGCCCGTTCGATCTGCGTGATGACCTCCGGATTGAGCGGTTCACCCGCGCCGATCAGTTCGCGCAGCGCGCCGCGCCCACCGGTCAGGTCGGCGTTGATGAGCATGCGCCACACCATCGGCGGCGCACAGAACGTGGTCACCTCGCGGGCGCGCAGTTGCTGCAGCAGGGCGGCGGGGGAGAAGCGCGTGTAGTTGTAGACGAAGATCGTCGCCTCGGCGATCCACGGCGCGAAGAAGCACGACCATGCGTGCTTCGCCCATCCCGGGCTCGAGATGTTGAGGTGGACGTCACCGGGGCGCAGACCGAGCCAGTACATCGTCGACAGGTGACCGATCGGGTAGGATGCCTGCGTGTGCTCGACGAGCTTGGGGCGACTCGTCGTGCCCGAGGTGAAGTAGTACAGCAGCGGATCGCCCGGCGCGGTGCCCGGGTGCTCGGTGGGCGGGACGTCGCCGACGCGGCGATACGCCCCGTGCAGGTCGGACCACCCGTCCGCCGCGCCGACGCTGAGCCGCGTGTACTCCCCCGGCACGCCCGAGAACTTGTCGACGTCGCCCGCGTTGGCGACGACGTGCCGCACCCCGCCGCGCGCGATGCGGTCGCGCAGATCGGCGGGCCCGACGGCCGTCGTCGTCGGCATGATGATCGCGCCGAGCTTCATGACGGCGAGCAGGAGATCCCACAGTTCGATCTGGTTGCCGAGCATGAGGACGACAGGGTCACCGCGCCTCACGCCCTGCTCTGCGAGCCACGTGGCGACGGCGTCGGAGCGGCGCGCCATCTCGTCGTACGTCACCTCGAGCGACGAGCCGTCCTCCTCGACGATGACGATGGCTGTGCGGTGGTTGCCGCGCGCGACGGCGTCGAACCAGTCGATCGCCCAGTTGAAGCGGTCGCCGACATCGGGCCACGTGAACGTCGCCACAGCGTCGTCATGGCGTCCAAGCAGCTCGAGGAGTGAGTCGCGCGCGGCGCGGTAGGCCTCGGTGGGGGAGAGGTTGGAGGCGCTGGTCGTCATGGGACGACATTGCCGAATGCGAGCCCGGTTACTGCGTGGTACGTGTGAAGTGGGTCACGTTCACAGCCACCCGTTCTCCTGCGCGATGCGCACGGCATCGGCGCGAGTGCGTCCGCTCGTCTTGCCGATGGCTGACGACAGGTGGTTGCGCACCGTGCCCTCCGACAGGAACACGGCGCGGGCGATATCGGCCACGGTGCCGCCGGCTGCGGCGGCGCGCAGGACGTCGAGTTCGCGTGCCGTCAGCGGTGATTCGCCGAACACGAGACTGTCGGCGGCGAGCTGCGGGTCGACGACACGCAGGCCCGCGTGGACGCGGCGCACGGCGTCGGCGAGTTGCGTCGCCGGGGTGTCCTTGACGACGAACCCCTGCACCCCCGCCTGCATCGCGCGCCGCAGGAAGCCGGGCCGACCGAACGTCGTGACGATGAGGATCTTCACCGCGGGCAGCGCCTGACGCAGCGCGGCGCTCGCCTCGAGGCCGTCCATGCCGGGCATCTCGACGTCCATGAGGACGACGTCCGGCGCGTGCTCGCGGCACGCGTCGAGCACCTCGTCACCCCGCCCGACCTCGGCGACGACCTCGAGGTCGCTCTCCAGATCGAGCAGTGCCGCGAGCGCGCCACGCACCATCGCCTGATCGTCAGCGATGAGAAGTCGGATCGTCATGGTCGGCCTTTCGTCGTCGTTCCCCGCAGGGCGAATCCACCTGCGTAGGCGCGCCTCACTCGACGCCCCGTCGCCCGGCAGCTGCGCCGTCGTCGGTGCCCGAGGCCGGCGCATCACGCGTCAACACGTCCAGCGTGAACCCGTCGTCGCTGCGCGTCTCGACGACGGCACCGACGGCCGCGGCGCGTTCGCGCAGACCCGTGAGCCCGTTACCGTCGCCGGCGTTCGCAGCAGCGCCACGACCGTCGTCGCGCACACTCAGACGCGTCGGGGAGAGAGCGATCGTCACGTGCGAGGCGCCCGCGTGGCGGATGACGTTCGTCGTCGCCTCGCGCACGGCCCAGGCGAACAGTTCACGCAGGTCGGGGGAGACGTCGTCGACGTGGCGGGGCAGGTCGACGGCGATACTGGCGTCGGCGAATGCCCTTCTCGCCCGGGCGAGTTCGCCCGACAGCGACATCTCGCGATACCCCGAGACGGTCGTGCGCACGTCGGCCAATGCCCCGCGCGCCAGCTGCTCGAGCTCCGCGATCTGCGTCTTCGCCTTCTCGGGATCGACGTCGACGAGCTTGCCCGCGAGCTCCGCCTTCATCGTGATGACGGTGAGCGAATGACCGAGGATGTCGTGCAGATCGCGCGCCATCCGGTTGCGCTCGTCCTGCACGCGCAGCAGCGCTGCATCCTCGCGGGCCGCTTCCGCGTCGCGTGTGCGTTCGGCCGAGAACGCGCCGAGCCCGGAGGCCAGCCCCGACGCCACGGCCGCGAACAGCAGGCCCGGCTGCAGCGACGAACCGGTGAGCGCGTGGCTGAGCGACGCCGTCGCCGTGACGACGCTGAGCGCGAGCGCCGCGCCGAGCAGCGGCGTCATCCCGAGCATGAAGATGACGAGCGAATACGGCAACAGTGCGAAGGCGTCCTGGCCGATGAGGGGCGCTGCGCTCAGCATGCAGGCGGCGACGACGAGCGCCGACGTCGCGACGACGGCCTGCGTCGAGCGGGTGCGCGGGGTGCCGCTCCAGAGCCGACGCATCGTCGCCGCGATGACGGGGACATAGACGGCCGCGCCCGCAAGCAGCAGCAGGGCGCCGGCGGTGCGGCGGCCGCCGTCGGCGATGTTCTCCGTGACGGGTTGCACGAGGAAGATCAGCCAGAACACGACCCAGAACCAGGCGAGCATGCCGCGGGTGCGCGCGCGCCGGGCGCCGACGTTGCGGGTGCGGGCCTGCTCTCGAGGCCAGGCCAGGGCGGGTCGTCGCGGGCTCACGTGGCCCAACCTATCCGGGTCGCACGGGCCTGGTGGCGGATCGTGCACGCCGCCGTGCTGGCCGGCAGAGTCTCGATCCGGCACCGGGCGTCGGGGTACGCGTTGCTCACACGCGCGCCGTGTCGCGACGGAAGCTCCAGGCGGCGCCACCGATGAACAGCAGGCCCCACGCGACGAGGTTGAGCGCCCACACGAGGTGGAAGCTGCCGTGACCGCCCGACGTCGTGAGCGACAGCGGCCACTGGGCGAGCTTGCCGATGCCGTACATCGGCGTGAACTGGGCGAAGTGATCGAACGTCGAGCCGTCCTTGATCGGGAAGAAGATGCCGCCGAGCATCGACATGATGGCCATGAGCCCACCGAGCATCTGCATGACGGAATCACTCGGCAGCAGGTATCCGAGCAGCAACCCGAGCGCCGCGAACACGAGCGAACCCGCGACGATGACGGCGCCCGCCTCGAGCCACGACAGCACGTCGGCGTGCGCCTTGCCCGAACCGAGACCGGCCGCGAACGTCACGCTGACGGCGATGAGCGCCATGACGATCGCGGCGATCATCTTTATGACGATGTACGCGACCGGTTGCAGAGGCGTCAGGCGCAACTGCCGGGACCACCCCGCCGCGCGCTCGATCGAGACGCTCGCGCCGGCGCTGGTGGCCGCCATGATCGCGCCGTACAGCGCCATGTTCACCATGAGATAAGCGTTGACGTTCGCGACCACACCGTTGCCGATCACCTGATCGCCCTCGGAGATCGAACTCGCGACGAAGAAGAACATCGCGATGGGGAAGATGAGCGTGAAGATCAAGCTGCGCCTGTTGCGCAGCACCCGCCTCAGCTCCAGGCCCATGACGCGGGCGTTGAGGCCGCTGCCTCGCGGCGCTCGACGCTCCGACGGGTCGAGGGGCGCGCCGTCGAGACGCGGGGTGAAGGTGCTCGTCGTGGTGGACATGGCAGACCTGCTTTCGAGAGGGGCGCTCGTCCTCTGCGTGCAAATGCACCCGGGTGCATCTGCACGCAGAGAACAGGGTGCCGACGTGGTCGGGATGGGGAGCGAGAGGTGAAGTGAGGAAGCGCGAGAGAGGGTGAGAACCCGAAGGGGTGAGGGGGAAAGGCCGTCAGCGGGACACGGTGGCGCGCGCTTCGGACGGCGAGGTCAGCTCGACGAAGGCGTCCTCGATGCCGCGCGAGGTGATGTCGAGGCTGTGCGCCGTTGTGCGCGTGAGGAGTTCGCGTGCGACGGCGTCGCTGTCACTCGTGTGGACGACGATCTGGTCGCCGTGGACGTCGACGCCCGAGACGCCCTCGATCGCCTCGACGAGGGCGATGTCCGCGTCGGGCCAGGTCGCGCTCACGCGTCGGCCACCGCCCGCTGCGCGGATGTCGCTGCTCGAGCCGTCGGCGACGATCTCGCCGTCCCGCATGACGACGACGCGGTCGGCCCACGCGTCGGCCTCCTCGAGGTAGTGGGTGGCGAACAGGATCGTTCGGCCGCGCGCGGCGTCGGCATGGATGGCCTCCCAGAAGGCCCGGCGGGCGTTGACGTCCATGCCTGTCGTCGGTTCGTCGAGCACGATGAGCGCGGGGTCGGGCACGAGCGCCATCGCGAACCGCACGCGCTGCTGTTCGCCCCCGGAGCACTTGCCGAGGCGCCGGTCGGCGAGGTCGGTGATGCCGGCGGTGGCGAGGACGTCGTCGACGGGCCGGGCGTCGGGGAACAAGGCGGCGACGTACTCGACGCTCTCGCGCACCGTCAGATCCTTGAGCAGTCCGCCGGTCTGCATGACGGCGGCGACGAGGCCACGCGCGACGGCCGCGTGCGGCGTCATGCCGAAGACGGTGACGTTGCCCGTCGTCGGTTCGCTCAGGCCGAGGATCATGTCGATCGTCGTCGTCTTGCCCGCGCCGTTGGGGCCGAGGAACGCGACGACCTCGCCGGGCGCGATCTCGAGGTCGACCCCACGGACGGCCTCGACGCGCCCGTGCTTGCCGGGGAAGGTCTTCGTCACGCCGGTGAGGGTGATGGCTGCGTTGTTCATGCCTCCAGCCTCGTCGCGGTGGGCGGAGCGGGCCTCGGGCGGACGTCACGACCGCGCCATGACAAGTGTCACGAGTCGACGCTGCGGCGGCGGCCGGCCGTCAGTATCGGCGGTTCAGGGGTCACGCTTCACCGCGAGATCGCGCGTGACAGAGTGAAGGCATGCCCAGTCCGCCGACGAAACCGACGCGTAGCCCTGTGACGAAGGCGGGCGCGGGCACCGCTGTCGGCTGGATGAGTGTTGCCGCCGTCATCACGATCCTCGTGACGCGCGGCTACCTGCTCGCGACGGGTTACCCGCAGGTTGGCGGCGAGATCTTCCACATCGCACACGCCGTGTGGGGTGGGTTGCTGCTCATGATCGCGTTGACGGTCGTGCTGTCCCTGGCCAATCGGTGGGCGACGGCGTTCGCCTCGATCGCGGGTGGCATCGGCATCGGGTTGTTCGTCGACGAGATCGGCAAGTTCATCACGAAGGACAACGACTACTTCTTCCCTCTCGCCGCGCCCCTGTGCTACGCGATTCTCGCGGCGCTCGGGGTGGCCGCGATGCGGGTGGGCTCGCAACGGCCGCCCCACGCTCGCAATCACCTCTACGCCGCGCTCGAACTCATGAAACCGGCGGCTGACGGGCCGCTCACGCGCAGCCAGGTCGAGACGATCGAGGGTCACCTCGACGCCGTCAGGCGCGACGAGCCGACGGGGCAGGAGCGCGCCATCGCCGAGGGGCTGGCGCAGGCTCTCGACGTGGCGCGAAGCCAGGCCGTCCCCGATGACGAGCGTCGCGTCGGGCGGATGATGGAGCGTCTCGACGCGGTCGAGGAGCGGCTGCTGCCGCCGAGCCGTCAGCGCAAGCTGAGCCGTCTCGCGCTGGGCGTGCTCGCTGTCGTCGGTGTCTTCGCCGGTCCGGGCGTGTTCGTCTACTCGCTGTGGCAGGCCTACGGCCCGGACGCCGTCAGCGGCCACAACAGTCTCCTCGGCGACCACCCGGGCAAGGTCGCGTGGACGGCCGCGAGCGTCGCCGCGCTCATCGGCACCGTCGCCGCGTTCTTCGCCTGGCGAGCGGTGAAACGACTCGGTGACGACAGCAGCAGCCTCGCCGACGGCGCCCGCTGGGGCATCGCGGCGCTGTAGCTCATGCTCGGCGGCGTCAATCTGCTCAACGCCTACTTCAACCAGTTCCTCGTCTTCATCAATGCCTGCCTCGAGGCGGGTGTCGTCGGGCTGCTCGCCCGCGTGAAGAGCCGCGCCGACAAAGCCGCGAAGACGTTGGGGCACGACCACTCCTGACGGCGGCCGAACTCCGTGGTCGCGCGCTTGCACGCACGAACGGAGACGGCCGGGCGCACTTGCCCGGCGCGCCCGCGGGCCGACGGTGTCAGCCCTGGGACGGCTCGCGTTCGCCGACCGGCTGGCGCGCGAACCACGCCGCGAGGATGGCGCCCGAGACGTTGTGCCACACCGAGAACACCGCCGACGGCAGCGCGGCCAGCGGCGAGAAGTGCACCTTGGCCAGCGTCGCGGCGAGGCCGGAGTTCTGCATGCCGACCTCGAACGCGAGCGCGCGGCGCGCCTTCACGTCGAGCCCGGCGAACCGGGCCGCGATGTAGCCGAGCAGCAGCCCGAAACCGTTGTGCAGCACGACGGCGAGGAAGACGATGCCGCCAACCTTCGCGAGCTTTCCGGCGCTGCCCGCCACGACGATCGCGACGATCCACGCGATGACGAACGCGCTGATCCACGGCAGCGCGGGCGCGATGGCGCGTATGCCCTTGTCACGGATGATGAGCCTGACGACGACGCCGAGCACGATCGGCACGAGCACCGTCTTGACGATGTCGACCATCATCGACCCCGCATCGACGTGCAGGTACGACCCGGCGAGGAACGCCGTCAGCAGGGGTGTGACGATGGGTGCGACGAGCGTCGAGACCGTCGCGACGGAGACGCCGAGGGCGACGTCTCCCTTCGACAGGAACGTCATGACGTTCGACGCCGTCCCGCTCGGCGCGCAGCCGACGAGAATGAGCCCGACGGCGAGCTCGGGGGAGAGGTTGAGTGCGTGCGCGATGATCCAGCCCGCTCCCGGCATGATGACGTAGTGCGCGGCCAGCCCGATGAGCACGGCCCACGGGCGGCGCAGGACGGCGGCGAAATCGCGCGGCGTCAGCGTCAGCCCCATCGTGAACATGACGACGCCGAGCAGGTACGGCACCCACGACGCGTGTGACGTGAACGTCGACGGGCTGTTGTACCCCCACAACCCGGCGATGACGACGACGATCGGCAGCACCGTCACCGCGATCATGGCGGCGCGACGCTGCGCGGGCGTCTCGACGGCGTCGGCGCCGCTCGTCGAGTGGGTGGTCGCTGAGTCGGTGGTCACCGAGTCGGTGGTCGCGGGAGTGGGGTGCTGCTCGTTCGTCACATTCGTCAGAGTAGAGGCGGGCGCCGACAGCAGTTGGCGATGTTCACGCAGCGGGTCCAGCCGTGCCGACGGTGCGAGGTGGGAGGTGCGCGAAAAGCGTTGCCGCCGGGGCCCGCTCAGAGCATCGTGGCTGCGGCGGGGTCGCTCGCATGCGTAGAAGCGACGCCGGGCAACATCGAGAACCGAACTAAACTGGCGTCACCATGACGTCCCACACCGCCGCGCCCGTTGACACGCCCACCTCGAAACTTGTCGCCCCGCTCGGTGGGCGACGCGCCTGGGCGATCTGGACCGCGGCGGTGAGCGTCTACGTCCTCGCCGTGTTCCACCGCACGTCGCTCGGCGTCGCGGGCATCCTCGCGGCGCAGCGCTTCGGGATCTCGAGCGGACAACTCGCGACGTTCGCGATGGTGCAGTTGCTCGTCTACGCCGTCATGCAGGTGCCCGTCGGCGCGATGCTCGACCAGTTCGGTTCGAAGAAGCTGCTGGCCGCCGGAACGCTGACGATGACGCTCGGGCAGGCGTGGTTCGCGTTCGCGTCGACGTTCGCGCAGGGCATCTGCGCGCGCGTCCTCGTCGGCATGGGCGACGCGATGATCTTCGTGTGCGTCCTGCGCATCGCGGCGTTGTGGTTTCCGGTGCGACGCGCGCCGATGGTCACGCAGATCACCGGGTTCGCCGGCCAGCTCGGCTCACTCCTCGCGGCAGGCCCACTCGCCGTCAGCCTGCACAGCCTGGGGTGGCGCACGACGTACCTCGGCGCGGCGGCGTTCGGCGTCGTCCTCGGCGTCGTCATGTGGTTCGTCGTCATCGACTCGCCGACGCACGACGAGCGCCGCGACTCGATCCGCCTGCGCGCCGTCGGGCAGACACTCGCGCAGGTGTGGCGCGAGCCCGGCACGAAGCTCGGCCTGTGGGCGCACTTCACCGCGCAGTTCTCGATGAATGTGTTCATGCTGCTGTGGGGTTTCCCGTTCCTGACGAAGGGGCAGGGCCTGTCCGAGGGTGCCGCCAGCACGCTGCTCAGCATCATGGTCGTGACGATCATCGTCACGAGCCCACTCATGGGCACGTTCACCGCCCGCTTCCCGCACCGACGCTCCGTCGCCGTGTTCGCCGTCGTTCTCACCGTCATCACGCTGTGGACGATCGTGCTGCTGTGGCCCGGCCGTGCACCGTTGTGGTTGCTCGTGCTCCTGTGCATCGCAATGGCGTTCGGCGGACCAGGCTCGATGGTCGGCTTCGACGTCGCCCGCTCGTTCAACCCCGCCGCACGCATCGGCAGCGCCAACGGCATCGTCAACGTCGGCGGCTACGTCGCGTCCGTGACGTGCATCGTCCTCATCGGCCTCGTGCTCGACCACGTCGCCCCCGGCGGCCCGGCGACGTACGACGTCGAGGCGTTCCGCAAGGCGATGAGTGTGCAGTACCTCGTGTGGGCACTGGGCCTGGCGATGATGTGGCACTACCGCCGCCGCACCCACGACGTCGTCCTCGCCGACGACGACTACGCGCACCTGCGAGCGGGCGTCTCCCGCCGCCGCACCGAGCGCGCCGGGGCGGCCGAACACCGAGGTGCTACCCGCGCGTAAGCCCCTCCGCCGTCGCGAGCCTGTGCCAGGGTGGCGGAATGAACGAGTTGAGCAAGGGAGCCAACGCGCCCCTCGGCGGCACCCGCCTCGCCATCACGGTCGTCGGCACCCAGCCGGGCACGGTCGACCTCATGGTGCTGCAACTGACCGCAGACGGGGTCGTGCGCACCGACGACGACTTCGTCTTCTACAACCAGCCCCGCTCACCCGAGGGCGCGGTGCGTCTCGATGGTGGTGACATCACCGTCGACCTGTCCGCGCTCCCGCCGCAGATCGAACGTCTCGCCGTCGCCGTCGCGATGGATGACGCGGCGCCGGGCTCGCTCGCCTCGTCCCCGCAGCTCGCCGTCACGATCGACGCGCACGGTGAGCAGTACGC
Source organism: Dermacoccus sp. MPR-E5 (assembly GCF_058809565.1). Taxonomy (NCBI): domain Bacteria; kingdom Bacillati; phylum Actinomycetota; class Actinomycetes; order Micrococcales; family Dermacoccaceae; genus Dermacoccus; species Dermacoccus sp. MPR-E5. The sequence goes on from NZ_JBXASS010000006.1 coordinate 44,268, forward strand.
CGTCACCGCAACCGGATTCACGAGCGAGCGCGCGGCGGTGCTCGTCGAGATCTACCTGCGAGGCGGCGCCTGGAAGGTGCGCAACGTCTCCGCAGGATGGGACGGCGGGCTGCCCGCGCTCCTGCGCGAGCACGGCGTGAGCGTCGAGAACGACACGCCTCAGACGCCCCTCGCGGCCGCCTCGACAGCTGGACCGCTCCCCGCCACGCCTCCTGTGGCTGCGCCTCCTGTTGCTGCGCCGCCTGCCGCTGCGCCGATGCCGTCGTCGAGCGGCCCGGTCGATCTCGGCAAACGCACGGGGGCGATCAGCCTGACGAAGGGGCAGCGTGTCTCGATCGAGAAGTCGCCCGTCATCACGGCTCGCATCGAGTGGCCGGCCGCCACCGACTACGACGTCTTCGCTCTCGTGCGCTACGCCGACGGCCACGACGAGACGGTCGCGACGTTCGGGACCAAGGAGCAGCCCCATGCCACGCAGCGCTCCTCGGACGGCGCCGTCACGCATCTCGGCGACGTCGGACGAGCACGGACGGCACGCACCGGTGGGGGACTGTTCGGCCGCAAGAAGCAGAGCCCGCCTGCGCCGATGACGAGTGAGACGATCGAGATCCGTCTCAACCCGAAGGTCGTGGCGGTGCTGCCCGTCGTGTACTCGGCGCAATCGAACGGCACGGGGTCGTTTCGCCGCTACCAGGTGTCCATGTCGATCGACAACGGCGCCGGCACGAGTGTCCGCATCGACGCGAGCAACGCGAGCGATCACGACAACATCTACACCTGCGTTCCGGGGATCGTCGTCAACAGCCCCGACGGGGTGATCGTCGACTCGCTCGAGTTGTACTCCGCGCCGACCTCGGAACTGCGCCCCGTCCTCGACGACCACCTCACCGTGCACATGGACGCCGGGGGGCTCAACCTCTACAAGTGAGAGTGGAGCGCTCGCTCAGCTGGGCGACACGTCGAGTCAGCTCGCGGGGGTGGCGTCGCACTTGCTGCCAAGCTGCGTCATCGCAGCCTTGACACGGCCGTAGGCGTCGGCGTTCTTCGTCGGCGTCGCGAGTTCGATGACGTGCCCGGCGAGGTTGACGTGCGTCGGCTGGTAGGTGAGCTGCTGCGTCACCTTGCCGTCGTCACCCTTCGTCAGCTTCACGTCGACGATCATGCCGTCCTGCGTCGACGGTTTGAGGCTCGAATTGACGCTCGGACCCTGGTTGCTCAGGAAGTTGCCCATGCCGTAGACGACGTACTTGCCGTTGATCTTCTCGCACGACTGCGGCACGTGGACATGCGTGCCGAGGATCGTGTCGACGTCGTCGCTCGCGAGCAGTTTCGCTGCGAGTTCGCGTTGCTCGGTGGAGGCCGGGATGCTGTACTCCTTGCCCCAGTGCATGCTGAGGACGACGACGTCCGCGCCCGCAGCCTTCGCCTTCTTCGCGTCGGCCAGGATGCCCTCGGCCTTGACGACGGGGAACTGCCAATACTTGAGCCAGGGCCATTCGGGCGGCACGACGGTGTTCGAGGCGTCCGCGTTTCCGGTCGTGTACGAGTACGCGAGCTGCGCGACCTTGACGCCCTTGACGTCGTACATCACGGCGCTCTGGCCGGTGCTCGGCGTCGGCGTCGGGCCCTGGTTCTTCAGACCCGCGTCGTCGAGCGATTTCTTCGTCTCGCCGACGCCCTGGATGCCGCGGTCGATGACGTGGTTGCCGACGCGGTCACAGCCGTCGAACCCGGCACGCTTCAACGATCCGGCGACCTCGTGCGGGACATTGAAGCTGAGCGTCGCGGGGATGGAAAGGTTCGTGTTCGTCGTCGACAGCGGCGTCTCCATGTGGCAGATCGCGAGATCGAGCGCACTGATCGGCTTGGTGACGTTGGCGAACATCGGGTCGAAGTCGTAGCCCTTCGCGCCCTTCGCCGCCGCATTGTGCGCGGCGTCGTCGCGCACGGGCACGTGGACGAGGATGTCGCCCGAACCACCGATGTCGATGCTCTTGCCGGCCGCGAGGCCCGGCGCGTTCGACGAGCCGGGTTGCGCCGACGACGCGCCCGAGGCGCCCTGAGAACCGCTGGCCCCTGACGCCTTGGACGACCCGGCGCCTGACGACCCGCTGCTCTTCGATCCGTCGTCGTTCGATGAGCATGCCGCCGCGCTCAACGTCATGGCCACCGCGAGCATTGTCGCGGCCTTCCGCATGCCGTGGTTCCTCGCCCCCTGGTTCATGTGCCAACGATAGACGGGGTATTGACCGCCGCAGCAGCAATTGAAGGCGTTCCGGTGACGCAGCACTCTCGTGCCCCCGCAGGTCGCGCAGACCCGCCTGCGCCCCTGCGATTCATGTCCACATCGGCGATCTACGTCCACATTCGCGCAGGTTGGTTGACGCTGCCGAAACCACGTCGGATCTCATCTCGCATCGTCAACCCTGCCCAAGAGCCAGAACACGCCGCAGCCCCCGTCCGAACTCGGACGGGGGCTGCGGCGTCGCTGAGCGTGACGCTCAGGGGTGGGTCACTTCGTCGGCTTCTCGGCCTGGGAGTCGCCGGGTGCCTTGTCGATGGAGCGCTCGGTCTCGTGGGCGTCGTGGCCCGGCATCGCCCAGCGCGCCGTCGTCATGCCCTCGGCCTTGGCGCGCTCGAGCGCTTCCTCGACGGTCTTCTGCGCGGCCGCGGCGTCGACCCAGTGCGAACCCTCTTCGACGGACTTGCCCGGCTCGAGCGCCTTGTACGTCTCGAAGAAGTGCGACATCTCCTTGAGCGTGAAGTCGGAGACGTCCTTGATGTCCGTCACGTGGTCCTGACGCGGGTCGCCCGCGGGGATGCACAGGATCTTGTCGTCGCCGCCGGCCTCGTCGACCATGCGGAAGACACCGATGGCGCGGGCGCGCACGACGCAGCCGGGGAACGTCGGCTCGTCGATGAGCAGCAGCGCGTCCAGCGGGTCGCCGTCCTCACCGAGGGTGTCCTCGATGTAGCCGTAGTCGGCCGGGTAGTGCATCGCGGTGAACAGGATGCGGTCGAGGCGGATGCGGCCCGTCTCGTGGTCGACCTCGTACTTGTTGCGTGTGCCGCGCGGGATCTCGATGGTGACGTCGAACTCCATGGTTCGTGCCCTCCGGATAGCTGGTGTAATGGTCGTTCCTTAGTGTTCCGTACCGGGGCGCGGATGAAAAACTCGTCATCGACGTGCGATGGCGCGGCAGCAGGACGCGATTAAGGTGGTGCCCCGATGAAGAAGCGGACGTGGGCCGTCAGCGGTGCGCTCGTGGCGGCGCTCGCGGGGTACGGCGCGCTCGATGCGTACGACGTGGTGCCCGGCGTCCTGACGCTCGCGCCGACGAACACCCCCAAGGCCGTGACGGTCGAGGGCAAGACGTATGAGCCGTTGCAGAAGGCCGCGTCGGCGTCGTTGCCGTCGGCGAGCGTCGGGGCCGCGCCGAGCGCGAACGAGGTGAAGAAGTCGGTCGAGGCGTCGCTGAAGAACCCGTGGTTCGGTTCGCCGACGGCGGTGACGGTACGCGATGCGTCGACGGGAACTGTTCTCTACGAACACGATTCGAGCAAGGCGACGACGCCGGCGTCGGTGACGAAGCTCGCGAGTGCCTTCGCGATCGCCCATAGCGAACTCGACCTCGACAAGGGGCTGACGACGCGGGCGACGCTCGAGGGCAGCACCCTCGAGCTCGTCGCCGGCGGTGACATGACCCTCGCCGAGGGGGTGGGCGATGCGACGAAGGTCGCCGGCCGCGCAGGCCTCGGCGACCTCGCGGCGCAGAGCGCGGCGGCGCTGAAGAAGCAGGGCGTCACGAAGGTCACCGTCGACACGAACACCTCCTACGCGCCCGGGCCGAACAAGGCGAAGGGGTGGGAGGACGCGCTGTTCGGCTACGGTTTCACGGCGCGCATCACGACCTTGGCGCTCGCCTCCGAGCGCGCCGACAACCGCACCCCGGCCGTCGCCGACCCGACGAAGGACGCCGCGCAGGCATTCGTCAAGGAGCTCGGCAAGCGCGGTATCACGGCGACGTACGGCAAGAACGTGACGAAGCCGGCGGCGGGGCAGCAGCTCGGGTCGGTGACGTCGGCGCCGGTGCTCGACCTGCTCGGGCTCGCCTTGCAGGATTCGGACAACTCGATGGTTGAGTCCCTCGCCCGTCAGGCTGCGGCGCTCGACGGCGTGCACGGCGATTCGGCCGCGGGGGGCACGTGGGTGACGTCGGTGCTCAAGCGTGAGGGCGTCGACGTCAGCGGCGTCAAGCTCGTCGACACGAGCGGTTTGTCGTCGGGCACGACGCTGCCGGTGCGGGTGCTCGGCGACGTGCTGACGCGCGCATCGACGGGCAAGGATGCGACGTATGCGCGCGTCATCGAGCGGTTGCCGGTCTCGGCGTGGAACGGCACCCTGCACGATCGATACATGCGCGCCGAGTCGCAGGACGGCGCCGGTCTCGTGCGGGCGAAGACCGGGTCGTTGCCTGACGCGTCATCGCTGGCGGGCCTGGCGACGACGAAGAGCGGCCACCCCCTTGTGTTCGCGGTGACGACGAACGGCACGTTCTCCGACGGCGCCATCGGCGCCAAGACGGCCGTTGATCACCTCGTCACCGAGTTGACGAAGCTGCCCTGAACTCAGCACGTGTTGACGCTCGGCAGCATGCGTTGTCGAATCGCCGGCTGTCGCGTCGCCGCTCATGTTGACCGTGGATTCAGGCTGCCAGAACGGACGCACCGCTCAGGCGCTTCGGCGCAGTTCGTGCTCGACGGCTCGGCGGCTCGGCGGATTCAAGCCGAGACCGACCGATCGTCAGCTCGAGCGGCGCTCCTGACCTCTTCGAGCAGCTCGGGTGGGAAGCGGACCGGAACGGGTGTGCTCAGCCGTTCCCTTCCGCCGACGAGGCGCGCCTTGGGGCTGCTGGTTGGCTGCGTCGGCATAGAAGTCGTATTCCTGCTGCGCGCTCATGGGTTCAGACGTCATGACGGTCCTTCCGGTAGGTCGCGGCCAACGCTGACGAGGCGACGTAGCACCCGATGGGGCGGCACCTCGACGGGTCGCCCGAACGAGATGGCGCCAGCGCCACCATGGGCGCCTCTCCGGTCACCTCGGCCATCATCGGCGCCGCCCTCGGCATCGGTCGCCAAGCCGCGCAGCAGTGCTTCGCCTCATAGGCGACGACCCTGACGCTCACAGTGACTTCGGCGGGGATCGTGCTCGCCGTTGGCCGCTGTTCTTGCTGCCACGGTGCAACAGCTCTCACCGAACAACCTCGACGTAGAGGTGCTCGTGACGGCGACGGACGTCGCCTCTCTACGGGATCTCACGCCCTACCGCTGGCCCGTCGACTGACCTCGGTGCGCGAACCGTTTTGGGCGTCACGCGATGGAGTCCGTCGAGGTGGCGGGCTCACATCGGCGACCTCGACTCCCGTCCGCTGCTCAGCTGGTTCCCGTTCGAGCAGATCGAGGAAGAAGCCACCGTCTCGCAGATCGTCGGGCGTCTGAAGTTCATCGACGGCGACGGTCCCGGCCTGCTCCGTCTCGAAGCCGAACTCGGCGCCCGCCCCGTCAAGACGACGGAGGTCTGAGCGTGCCGCCCCGTCGTGGGCTCTCGGACTCGACGCCGGGCGATTCGCGACCGTCAAGGGGCTGTCAGCGCCGCGCGGTAGCGTGAGCAGCATGGGTGAACCGAGCTACATCGACTGGCGTTTCGCCGCGACGACGGGCAAGAAACTGCATCGCGGCGGCCCGCGCCTCAGTGCCGCCGAAGCGAGCGACGCCGTCGCCGAACTGCGTGACGCCGCCTGCCGCGCCCACGATCCAGTCGCGCAGACGGCGCAGCTCGTCACGCCCGACGACATCGGCGCGGTGCGCGTCGTCGACCGCAGCGCGTGGGTCGACGTCAACATCGCCTCCCTCGACGGCATGATCGCGCCCGTCGTCGACAAGATCACCGCCAAACGCGCCGCCGGGCCGGTCGCGCGCGCCATCACCGCCAAGGTGAGCGGGGGAGAGATCGGCGGGCTCATGGCGTTCATGTCGAGCAAGGTGCTCGGTCAGTACGACATCGCACCCGGCGGCACGCCGTCGCTGCTGCTCGTGGCGCCCAACATCGTCCAGGTCGAACGCGAACTCGACGTCGACCCGCACGACTTCCGCCTCTGGGTGTGCCTGCACGAAGAGGCGCACCGCGTGCAGTTCACCGCCGTGCCCTGGCTACGCGAGCACGTCGTCAGCGCCGCCCGAGACCTGCTCGTCGACATGGCGCCGACGCCCGAGGAGATGGCGACGCGCGTCGGCGAGATCGCCAAACGTGTGCCCGAGGCGTTCAAGGAGGGCTCGATGGGGCTGAGCGACATCTTCGCCACCCCCGAACAACGCACGCGCATGGCCGACCTCGCCGCCGTCATGTCCCTGCTCGAAGGCCACGCCGACGTCGTCATGGACGACGTAGGCCCGCAGATCGTGCCGAGCGTCGAGACGATCCGCGCCCGCTTCGGCGACCGCCGCGCCGGTCTCGGCAACATCGACAAGCTGCTGCGACGCCTCATGGGCCTCGAGGCCAAGATGCGCCAGTACCGTGACGGCGCAGCGTTCGTGCGCGGCGTGCAGGAAAAGGTGGGAATCGACGGTTTCAACGCCGTCTGGGCCGCCCCCGAGAACCTGCCGACGCCCGCCGAGATCCAGCGCCCTCAGCTGTGGGTCGAACGCATCCACGGGTCGCTGTTCCGATGAGTGGCCCGCACCCCAGCGTCGCTCTGACGCGCCTCGCCGTCCGCACCGCGCTGCAGCGCACGTTCTCGAGTGATGCCGCGGGTGAGCGGCGCGTCGTCGCCGGCGTCAGCGGGGGAGCCGACTCCATGGCGCTCGCCGCGGCCCTCGCGTTCGAGGCGCCGAAGCAGGGCGTCGCGGTCGACGTCGTCATCGTCGACCACGGGCTGCAGGCGGGCTCGGCGGACGTCGCCGAACGCGCGCGCCGCGCCTGCGTCGACCAGCTCGGCTTCGCGGACGACGACGTGCGCACCGTCGCCGTCATCGTCGACGCGGACGCGCCGGAAGGGCTCGAAGCGGCGGCCCGCGCGGCCCGTCGTCGAGCGCTGTTCGACGTCGCGGACGCAGTGGGCGCGGCGCGCGCCGTACTCGCGCACACGGCCGACGACCAGGCCGAACAGGTGCTGCTCGGCCTCATGCGCGGCAGCGGCACCCGAGCGCTCGCCGGCATGCGCGCCGACCGTGCGCGCCTGCTGCGACCGTTCCTGCTCGGCCCCGAGATCGTGCCAGGTGGGCCGGTGCGGCGCGTCGACACCGAGCTCGCCTGCGAAGCGCTCGGCCTCGAACCATGGCACGACCCGCACAACGACGACCCGGCCTTCAGCCGGGTGCGCGCGCGCCACACCCTCGCGGCACTCGAACGTGAACTCGCGGCACCGACACTGCGCCGCAGCCTGTTCCGCACGGCAGCGGCCGCCGGCCGCGACGCCGACCTGCTCGACCGCCTCACCGACGAGGCGCTCGCGCGCTCCGCGGGCACCGATGACTCGCGCGCCTGGCCAGCGACGTGGAGCGTCGTAGCGCTGGTCGGGCTCGACCCTGCGCTGCGCATCCGTGCGCTGCGCCGGCTCCTGGTCCTGCACGGCGCCCGCGACGCCGAACTGTCGAGCGGGCACCTGTTCGACGTCGAACGGCTGCTCGTCGCCTGGTCGGGGCAGGGGCCGATCGATGTCCCGGGTAGCGTTGAGGTTCGACGCGTCGGGGGCGAGATGATCATCAGCCCACGCCGCAAGGGAGAATGACGTGGACGGCCGCCCGCGAGCACGCGTGGTGGCGAGCGCCGGCAAGACCGGCAGAGACGACGAGGAGCCGGTGATGGACTCTTCCCAGATGGGAAACGACCTCGAGAACGTGTTGTTCACCGAGGCACAGATTCACGCGAAGCTCGAAGAGCTCGCTGCGCAGATCTGGCATGACTACGAGGGCAAGGACGTGCTGCTCGTCGGCGTGCTCAAGGGCGCGATCCTCGTCATGGCCGACCTCATGCGAGCGCTGCCGGGCTCGGTGCCGATGGACTGGATGGCCGTCAGTTCCTACGGCTCGGGGACGAAGAGCTCCGGCGTCGTGCGCATCCTCAAGGATCTCGACGCCGACATCTCCGGCCGCCACGTCCTCATCGTCGAGGACATCATCGACTCCGGCCTGACGCTGAGCTGGATCCGCAGCAACCTCGAGTCGCGCAACCCCGCGTCGGTCGAGATCTGCACGCTGCTGCGCAAGCCGGAGGCTGCGAAGGTCGAGATCGACTGCAAGTACGTCGGATTCGACATCCCCAACTCCTTCGTCGTCGGCTACGGGCTCGACTTCGACGAGAAGTTCCGCAACCTGCGCGACATCGGCACGCTCGCGCCGCACGTGTACTCCTGATCGAGCGTCCTCGCGGCGCTGACGCCGGCGTCGCCACCGGCCGCGCCGGACGACGCACGGTTGCGCTGTGCGCGAACCCGCGGCGCAGCGGCGCGTTCAGTGGGTCACACTGTCCTATCGAGACGCATCTGCTGTCGTCGCGCGCAGGGAGCGGGAACATCGCCGCCGCGCCGCGCGTTGGCGGTTTGTTGACTGGCACTTCTTCGATGAGAGGGTCGGGGCTCGCCCCGCAAACAGATGAACGCTAAGAAAATCATGCGCACGCCGGGCCTGTACGTGGTCCTCGCGCTCGCCGTGGCGCTGCTGTTCTACATGTTCAGCAACATCGGCGGGTATTCGCGCATCGACACCTCGCAGGCCATTTCCCTCATCAACGCCGAAAAGGTCGAGAGTGCGAAGGTCACGCCCGACAGCGTCAGTCTGACGCTGAAGGACAAGCAGGACATCGGCAAGCTCAAGGACGTCAAGCGCGTCGAGGCCGACTACGTCGACGCGCGCGGCAAGCAGGTCGTCGACTCCCTGAGCGCGCACACGCCCCCGAAGGGATACACGGACGACCCGCAGCGTCAGGGCATCTTCGTCACCCTACTGATGAACATCCTGCCGATCCTGCTGCTCGTCGGTCTGTTCTGGTTCCTCATGAGCCAGGCCCAGGGCGGCGGTTCGAAGGTCATGCAGTTCGGCAAGTCGAAGGCGAAGCTGCACAGCAAGGACATGCCGACGACGAAGTTCAGCGACGTCGCGGGCGCCGACGAGGCAGTCGAGGAACTCAAGGAGATCAAGGACTTCCTCGCCGACCCCGAGAAGTACGAGAAGATCGGCGCCAAGATCCCCAAGGGCGTGCTGCTGTACGGCCCGCCCGGCACGGGCAAGACGCTGCTCGCACGCGCCGTCGCCGGCGAGGCGAACGTGCCGTTCTACACGATCTCAGGTTCTGACTTCGTCGAGATGTTCGTCGGTGTTGGTGCGAGCCGTGTGCGTGACCTGTTCGCGCAGGCCAAGGAGAACAGCCCCGCCATCATCTTCGTCGACGAGATCGACGCCGTCGGCCGCCACCGCGGCGCCGGCCTGGGCGGAGGCCACGACGAGCGTGAGCAGACGCTCAACCAGCTCCTCGTCGAGATGGACGGCTTCGACGACCGCACGCGCGTCATCCTGATCGCGGCGACCAACCGCCCCGACATCCTCGATCCGGCACTGCTGCGTCCCGGCCGTTTCGACCGTCAGATCGCGGTGGAGGCGCCCGACATGGGCGGCCGCCACCACATCCTGCAGGTGCACGCCCAGGGCAAGCCGATGGCGAAGGACGTCGACCTCATGTCGGTCGCGCGCCGCACACCGGGCTTCTCCGGCGCCGAGCTCGAGAACGTGCTCAACGAGGCTGCGCTGCTCACCGCGCGCACCAACGGCACGATCATCACGAACGAGGCCCTCGACGAGGCGATCGACCGCGTCATGGCCGGCCCGCAGAAGAAGTCGCGCCCGATGAGCGCGAAGGAGCGCAAGGTCACCGCGTACCACGAGGGTGGCCACGCCCTCGTCGCCGCGGCGATGAACAACACCGACCCGGTCAGCAAGATCACGATCCTGCCGCGCGGGCGCGCGCTGGGCTACACGATGGTGCTGCCGACCGACGACAAGTACTCGACGACGCGCAACGAACTGCTCGACCAGCTCGCGTACGCCCTCGGCGGCCGTGTCGCCGAAGAGATGGTGTTCCACGACCCGAGCACCGGTGCGAGCAACGACATCGAGAAGGCCACCGACATCGCCCGCAAGATGGTGACGCAGTTCGGCATGAGCGAGAACGTCGGCGCCGTGCACCTCGGCAACTCCGGCGGCGAGGTCTTCCTCGGCCGCGACATGGGCGGCAACAACCGCGAGTACTCCGAGCAGGTCGCCGCGATGGTCGACGTCGAGGTCCGCAAGCTCATCGAGGGCGCACACGACGAGGCCTGGCGCGCGCTCAACAACAACCGCGACATCCTCGACGCCCTCGTGCTCGAACTGCTCGAGAAGGAGACCCTCGACGCGCCGCGCCTGGCTGAGATCTTCTCCGCCGTGCGCAAGGAGCCGGTGCGTGAGGTGTGGCTCTCGAGCGAACAGCGCCACGTCAGCACGCGCGGCCCGGTCATGACGCCCGCCGAACAGCGCGCTATCGACCTCGGCAAGAACCCGCACGCCGATGAGCGTCCCGACGGCGAGATCAGCCTCTACCCGCCGCAGCCGCCGGCCGGCCCTGGCCTGCAGGGCCCCAGCGACGTCGGGCCTGGCCTGGGTGACTGAGCGCCGTGGCTGAGACGCACGACGTGGTCGGCGCCGAGGTCGACCTTGCGCGCCTCGAAGCGGCCGTCCGCGAGATCCTGCTCGCGGTCGGGGAGAACCCCGACCGCGAGGGGCTCGTCGAGACGCCCGCCCGCGTGGCACGCGCCTACGCGGAGATCTTCGCGGGCCTGCGACAGAACCCCGAGGACGTGCTCGTCAAGACGTTCGACGTCGACCACGAAGAGCTCATCCTCGTGCGCGACATCGAGGTCTACTCGACGTGTGAGCATCACCTGGTGCCGTTCCACGGCGTCGCGCACGTCGGGTACATCCCGTCCACGTCCGGCCGGGTGACGGGGCTGAGCAAGCTCGCGCGGCTCGTCGACGTGTTCGCGAAGCGCCCGCAGGTTCAGGAGCGGCTGACGACACAGATCGCCGACGCGCTCGTCGAACACCTCGACGCGCAGGGCGTCATCGTCGTCATCGAAGCCGAGCACCTGTGCATGTCGATGCGTGGCATCCGCAAGCCGGGCGCGCGCACGATCACCTCGGCCGTCCGCGGCCAACTGCGCAACCCCGCGACCCGCGCCGAGGCGATGAGCCTCGTCATGGGCAAGTGACGCACTCGTCGGAGGAACGCATGAGTGAGATGCGCACGGATCGTTCGTCTCCAGGTGATTCGAACGGCAATGCGCTCGACGGTTCGTCGCCGCGTGCGGATGGACCGGTGCGGCGTCCGCTCGTCATGGCAGTCGTCAACGTCACGCCCGACTCGTTCAGCGACGGCGGACGCTGGTTCGACGCGGCCGCCGCGGTCGAGCACGGCCTGCAGCTGGTGGCGCAGGGCGCCGACATCCTCGACGTCGGCGGCGAGTCGACCCGTCCGGGAGCCCAGCGTCCCAGCGCTGACGAGGAGGCCCGACGCGTCATCCCCGTCGTGCGTGAACTGGCCGCCGCGGGTGCGCGCGTGAGTGTCGACACGATGCGCGCGAGTGTCGCCGAGGCCGCCGTCGCTGCCGGAGCGGACATCATCAACGACGTCAGCGGCGCGCTCGCCGACCCAGCGATGCGCGACGTCGCCTCCGCGAGTGACGCGACGTTCGTCGCGATGCACTGGCGCGGGCACTCCGTCGACATGCAGCAGCACACCGCGTACGACGACATCGTCACGGATGTGTGTCGCGAGCTGGCCGAGTCCGTGGCCGCGCTGCGGGAGGCCGGCGTCCGCGACGGCAGGCTCGTCGTCGACCCCGGCTTCGGGTTCGCGAAGACGGCCGAGCAGAACTGGGAACTGCTCGCGCGCATGGGCGAGTTCGACGTCGACGGGCTGCCGGTGCTGTGGGGCACGTCGCGCAAGAGTTTTCTCGGCGTCGCAGGGCGGACGCCGCAGCTCATCGCGGACGGCGCGTCCGTCCCGCCCGCCGCGCGCGACGCCGCGACGGCGGCGACCAGCGTCCTCGCCGCGCAGCACGACGCATGGGGGGTGCGCGTGCATGACGTCCCGTCGACGCTCGCAGCGCTCGACGTCGTCGCCACGGCGCGCAGGGCCGTGGCGCCTCGGTCGTCCGGGGAGCGAGTGAGCGGAGGTATGCCCCGATGAGTGACCGAATCACCCTCACCGGCCTCGCCGTGACGGCGTGCCATGGCGTGCTCGACTTCGAGAAGCGCATCCCCCAGCCGTTCGTGCTCGACATCAGCCTCGACGCCGACCTGGGCCCCGCGGGCCGCAGCGACGATCTCGAGGCGTCGCTGTCGTACGCCGACGTCGCCGCGCGCGCCGTCGAGGTGTGCTCCGGCGAGCCGGTCGATCTCATCGAGACGCTCGCCGAGCGCGTCGCCGACGCCTGCCTCGCGTGGGAGATCGTCGAGGCGGTCGACGTCACCGTCCACAAGCCGCACGCTCCCGCAGGTGTCGCGTTCACCCCGTCGACCGGGGTGTTGGCAGGCCCGTCGGTGAGCGTTCGCCGCGAGCAGCGCCGCCGCGTCGTCATCGCGATGGGCACGAACCTCGGACGGCGGGTCGCGACGTTGCGCGCGGCGCTCGACTCGCTGCGGGCGCTCGAGGGGTTCGAGGTGACCCAGGTGTCGCCCCTCGTCGAGACCGACCCCGTCGGGGGCGTCGCGCAGCCCGACTACCTCAACGCCGTCGTGGTCGGCGTCACCCGCCTCGCGCCGGGGCATCTCATCCGCGAGCTGCATCGCATCGAAGCCGATCACGGCCGCGTCCGCGGTGAGCGCTGGGGCGCGCGCACCCTCGACCTCGACGTCGTGACGCTCGGCGAGGCCGGTCGCGAGGACGAGATCGTGCTCGCCGACGAGCGCGACGGGGTGCAGGCCGGCGCGGCGGACGCGTCATGGTCGCCCCTCGCCCTGCCGCACCCGCGGGCTCATGAGCGCGCGTTCGTGCTCGTCCCGTGGGCCCAGGCGGCGCCGTGGATGGCGGTGCGCACCCCTGACGGCGTCCTGCCGCTGCTCGACGCCGTGCAGCGCGTCGATGCGTCCGGGGTGCGCCGCGGCCCGTCGTGGGACGACGACGACCACATCGACCTCGAGGAAGGCCTGACATGAAGCCCGTCCGACCGGTCACCGCCGTCGTCGCGGGGCTGCTCGTCGCGCTCATCAGCGGCGGCCTCCTGCAGCTGATGCGCAACAGTGGGCGCGCCGTGCCGCAGCACTCGTGGTGGGAGGTGCTCGTCGTCCTCGCGGCGTGTGGGCTGCTCGTCGCAGGCGGATGGCGCATCCGCGACGAGGTGCGCGCCCGCACGAAGGCGAAGAAGGAAGCGGACGCCGCGCGCCGCGCCGGGTCCGACGAGAGCGAGATCCGCGCGGCCGCCGCAGCCATCGTCCAGGGGCGCGAGACGGTGGCGCCCGACACGGCCCGACGTATCGTCGTGCTCTCGCAGACGGCCGCCATCGGTGGCGGCATCCTCGCCGGATGGTATGCGGGGCAGGCCGTCACCCAGCTCGCGCGCCTCAGCGTGCCGTCCGTCCGTTCGGCCGTGCTGCTGCTCGGGGTGCTTGTCGTCAGCTCCGTCGTGCTCAGCGTGCTGGGGTTCGTCGTGCAGCGTTGGTGCACGATTCCCGACGACGAACGCTGACGCGCAAGCCCGCTTCCTTGCAGGCTGGATCGGTGGACGGCTGCACGCGTCGACCGTGAACCGCGCAGGTGGTCAAGAGTTCGCGGCCGCTTCACAGCCGGGCGCATGACGATGGGGCCCGTTCGTGGTGAACGGGCCCCATCGTCATGCGGGGCGCGGGTGCTGAGGCCCGCCGGCTGGCGTCAGTTCTCTCGACGTCCGGCGAACGCCGCGCCACCGATGGCGACGACACCCGCCGCAGCGAGGCCGATGCCGGCGAGGTTCATCGAGTCGTGACCGACGTAGTCGGTCTCGACCTTCGGGCCCTGACCGCCGCCCGTCGTGTGCGACGGCGACGGCATCGCCGTGGAGCTGGCCGTGCTCGTGGACGGCGCCGTCGGGCTGGTGCTCGTCGTGGGGCTCGTCGACGTGGTGGTCGAGCTCGACGACGTCGGGCTGGTCGAGGTGGACGTCGACGTCGACGTGCTCGTCGACGGGGCAGCATTACCGACCTTGATCGTCGCGATCGTCGTGTTGGCGCCCGCTGCCGGTGCGCAGCTGATGTTGAGGATGAAGCCCGAATCCGTCGTCTGGTTCGAGGTGAAGCTGCCGGCCTTGACATCGACCGTGCCCGCCGCAGCCGGGGCCGTCTCTGCCTGGCCGGTGCCCTCCGCGTTCGTCACGACGCCGCCGCTCGCGGGCACCGAGACCTGGGGGATCGTCAGGTCGACAGAGCGGGCGGTGCCGCCGAACGTGTACGCCGCTGCCGCCGTACCCCTGATGGTCTTCACGCCGAGGCCACGCAGTTGGTCTGCGGCGTCCTTGCCCGTCGTCACCTTCGCCGTGATCTTCGGGGCGGGGATCGCCGCGCCCGGTGCCACATTGGTGGGCACAGCTGCGGTCATCGTCACGGTCCACGGGTCCGTGAAGGTTCGCTCGAGGCCCTGGTTCGTCAATTGGCACTTGTAGTTGATGGACGAGGTCGCAGCGGACGCAGTGCTCGCCGTGGTGGCCATGCCGATGAGGGCAGCTCCGCCGACGAGGCTGAGGGCGCCAACCGATGCAAGACCGCGGCGGGTGCGAGAGGCGGGGCGAACTGAGTGCTTGCTCATGGAAAACAACTCCTGAGGGTCGAAACAGGGGGTCGACGGGCGCAGGCCCTACCTGAGCGTAACCCCATGTGACGTGACACACATCGCTTTTGCAGCAGCCCACCTACGGAAGCGTAGGTTTTCTCGGTGCGCGAGACGAGGGCCGCGCGATCCGGCGTGGCTCGGACGAACGATGGGGCGGTGTCGCTGCCTGGCGCTAAGGCCGGGCCCGTACCGTGCGCAAGGGCTGCATCTACTTGTCGATATCTGATTGATAAATGAGACCCACCTCGCTGCGCCAAGGCCGGCATGCTCCGCAAGCTCCGACGTCGGCCTCAGCTCCGCTCGGCGGGACTCATTTGTCTATGTCCCCGACCACAAAGAACATCGACCCCAGGATCGCCACCATGTCGGCCAAGAGTTGCCCCCTCATCACCTCGCCGAGGCACGCCATGTTGTTGAACGACGCCGAACGCAACTTCAACCGCCACGGCGTCTTCTCACCCCGCGACACGATGTAATACCCGTTGAAACCGAGCGGGTTCTCCGTCGCCACATACCCATCGCCCTCAGGCACCTTCAGCACCTTCGGCAACTTCACGTTCACCGGCCCCGGCGGCAAGCTCTGCAACACCTCGATGCAGGCGTCCGCGAGATCGAGCGACACATGCGTCTGATCGAGCAACACCTCGAGACGAGCCAGCGAATCACCCTCGGAGCGCGTGATGACGCGCCCCGGCCCGCCCGGAGCGAACAGCTCTCCGTAGGCGAGATATGGGTCGTCGCGGCGCAGGTCGACGTCGACGCCCGACGCGCGCGCGATCGGCCCGGTGATGCCGTACTGCTCGACCATCTCGCGAGAAACGACGCCAACGCCCTTCGTCCGCGCATTCAAGATCGGATTACCGACGATGAAGCTCTCGATCTCCGGCATGCGTGAACGCACGAGAGAAACGGCCGCCGCGGCGCGATCGAGCCACCCGGCCGGAATGTCGTCGCGCAGGCCGCCGACGCGGTTGAACATGTAATGCAGGCGGCCGCCCGCGATTTCCTCCATGACGCCCTGCAGCTCTTCGCGCTCACGGAACACGTAGAACATCGGCGTGATGGCGCCCAATTCGAGTGGATACGAACCGAGGAACATGAGGTGATTGAGCACGCGATTCAATTCGGAGAGCAGCGTCCGCGTCCACGTCGCGCGCTCAGGCACCTCCATGCCCAGCATCTTCTCGACGGCGAGGGCCACGCCGATCTCACTGCTGAACGCCGATAGCCAGTCGTGACGGTTCGCGAGCACGAGGATCTGACGGTAGTCGCGCACCTCGAACAACTTCTCCGCGCCGCGGTGCATGTACCCGACGATCGGCTCGCACTTCGTGATGCGCTCACCGTCGAGCGTGATGCGTAGGCGCAGCACGCCATGTGTCGCCGGATGCTGCGGGCCGATGTTGAGCACCATGTCCGACGTCGCGAGCCCACCCGCGCCCATGCCGACGGTGAGTTCACGCGGGGACGACGCAGGAGACGACATGCCCCCAGTTTGCCAAACGCGACGACGCCCGCCGCGGCGCCGCGCCCTGATGGAGTGGGGCACGTGGGCGGCGAGGCGTGACGACGTGGCAGACGACGACGTGGCGAGGTGACCTGGGGGCCGTGGTGGCCGTGGTGGCCGAGTTGCGGCTGAGGACTGACGTCGCGAGTAGCGCCGGGGCCATCATGGCGGGGCCGTGCGCGGCGCGTCGGTATATCGGCGTGGTGGGGAGCCTCGGGCGCGTGCGCCCAGTGCGGTGCGCGAACGTCGGGTGGGGGCTGAAACTCCACCATGCGGGCTTTCGGCTCTCAGCGCGGTCCTTCAGGGCTGTAATCGCGCATGGCGGCGTTTCGGCTCCGAGGTGCGCAACCCCGGTGGGTTGCGCACCTCGTGTCGATTCCGGGCCGAGGGGCCGAGGCGACAGCGTCGTGCGGCCATAGGCCCTCAGCGGCTCAGCGCGTGACGCACTCTTCGTCGCGCGTGGGGCGGACGTCGTCGAGCCAGCGTTCGATCTCGGCGTCGTGCTCGGCCGCGACGACGGGGCCGAAGCTCTCCGCGTGACGCGACTCGTCGAGACGCACGAGCACGACACCGCCGACGATGAACGCGCCGCCGACGACCTGGACGAGCGTCGGGGCCTCGCCGACGAACATCCACGCGAAGGCGACGGCGAACAGCACCTCGAGCAGCGAGATGAACGACGCGACCGTCGTGCCGAGTGCGCGGGCGGCGTAGATGCCCGTCGCGTAGGCGAGGGCCGCAGCGATGAGCGCGAGGCCGAGCACCGGCACCCAGAACGGCATCTGCGAACCGGCGAACGTGACGTCGGCGGTGCTCACCGAGACCGGCTGCACGCCGAGTGCGCACATCGCGAGCAGGATGACGGCGCCGACGCTCATGCCGCCACCGGCGAGTGCGATCGGGGGCAGCTCCGACTCCTCGTCGCCCGCGATGACGAAGTACACCGTCAGGCACAGCGCGGCGCCCAGCGCCCACGCGATGCCGATGGGGTCGACGCTGAAACCGTTGAACACGTCGAGCACGAACAGCAGCCCGACGATGGCCGCAGCCGTCCCGGCGATCGTCAAGCGCCGCGGCGTGCGGCCGTAGCGCGCCCACGCCCAGCCGACGAGCAGCATCGGCGCGAGGTACTCGATGAGCAGTGCGACACCGACGCTGACGTGCGTGACGGCGTTGAAGTAGAACAGCTGGCAGCCGGCGACGCCGAAGATGCCGTAGAGCACGATCGGCTTGATGTTGTCGCGCAGCACGTGCCAGCGCCCACTCAGCGCCATCGCCGTCGGGATGGCGAGCGCGAGCGCTGCGATGCTGATGCGGGCCGCGACGGCCGTGACGGGCGTCCACCCGGAGCCGAGCAGTGCCTTCGCGAACGAACCGGACGTGCCGAACGCCGCACACGAGACAATGGCGATGATGAGGCCCATGCTCGTGTGGGACATCGCGCCGGATCGGCCCGCGCGCCTGCGGGTGGCGACGGGGATGGGCTCGATGTCGTGTGCGATCTGGCTGGGAGCCATGGGGGAACACCTCCAACTCTCGTGTAAGTGGTCAAAACCAGGAACACCGGTTACGTTAGACCTGGAAGAGGTCAGGAGTCAAAATGCCCTTTGGTCATGACACGGAGGACGGTCTGCTGTCCGTCGCCGCGCTCGTCAACACCGCCACGCCCGACGACACCCTCACCGAGATCGCCGACCTCGACGCCTTCGTCGAGTCCTGGGGGTACACCGGCACGCACGAGCGCACGCACGCCGAACTCGACGAGGTGCGCGCCCTGCGCCCCCGATTCCTCGAGGCGTGGTCACTGTCGCGCGACGAACTCGTCGCGTTCGTCAACGAGGTGATGCTGCAGTACCGTGCGCTGCCGCAACTCGTGCGTCACGACGAGTGGGATTACCACCTGCACGCGACGCCGTCCGACGCGCCACTGGCGAGCCGCATGGCGGTCGACGCCGTCATGGCGTTCGTCGACGTCATCCGCGCCGACGAACTCGACCGCCTCAAGATGTGCGCCGGTGACTGCGGGGGAGTGCTCGTCGACCTGTCGAAGAACCGCTCCCGCCGCTACTGCGATCGCGGGTGCGGAAACCGCGCCAACGTCGCCGCCTATCGCGCGCGCAAGGCGGCCGAATCGGTGTCCTGACGCTCGGCTCCGTTCGACTCCCCCTCGCCGGACGCGGCCAGGTGGCGCGTCTCGAGGCTGATCGTGCCAGGCGGGGGCGACAACCCGGCACGACGGGCGTTTGCGGGTGGTCGAGGGTGGCGGCGGCCGCGTCAGCCGATCGTGCGCGTGAACCACGCGAAGGCTCCGAGGCCACCCGGATGCGTGGCCGTCGCGAGCGCCGAGCGGGCCGCGAGGCGAGCGAGGTAGACGGGTGGGTCGCTCGAGGCGAGGGCGAGCGGAACGGGTTCCAGGGCCAGCTCGCCGAACAGTTCGAGCAGTACGTCGCGCTGGGTGCGCACGTCGTCGGCATCGAGGGAATCGAGCGCGACGTGCGCCGTCACGTCGCACGAACCGTCGGGAACGGGCGCGCACTCGCTGCCGTCACGGAAGCCGGTGAGGGTGCCGAACGGCGGCCGCGTACCGCTCGTGGACGCGTAGTCGATTCCGACCACGACGCTGCCAGCCGCGGCATGACGCGTCACCTCCGCGACGAGCGCCGCCCAGGCCGCATCACGCGTCATGCCGATCTCGACGCGCTCGCCGGGTTCGCGACGGGTGGCGTTATCGCGGCCATCGGCCGGAGGTAGGGCGTCGTCAGGCACGGGGTGGGGCGGTGGATCGTCGGGGGCATCGATCGTGGGCTGGGCCGCCGACGAATGTGGACGAAGATCGCCGACGTGGACAGGCATCGCCGTTGGGGCATGACGGGCGGCCCACCGGGCGGCGTCGGGAGGGAGTGGGGCACCTAGCGTCTCGTCCCCGTCGAGCGTGACGAGTACCTCGCGCAGGACACCGTCGTCGTCAGCCTCCGCGATGTCGCACGGCACGACGTCGAGCCACTCGTGCGCGACGACGAACGCCCGACGACCTGCGATGACGTCGAGCGACGGAATCGACGCCCCTCCCGCAGAACGCACCCAGGCGATGCGGCTGCTGAGTTCGGGCGGACGCTCGACGACGTCAACGCCCACGAGGTCGACGTCATCGACGAACCGGCTGATGGTGGCCAGCAGTTCGCCACGGCCGCAGGCGAAGTCGACGACAACGTCCGCGTCGATGCGTTCGGCCATGGCGACGATCGCCTGCGCGAGCACCTCATCGACGCCGGGAATGCCCTGCGCGCTCGTCGCAAAATGGCCCCCGGGGCCCTCGTCACGTCGATAGAAACCGTCACGGCCGTAGAGCGCGGCCTGCCAGGCGTCGCGCCACGGCACCGCGTGGCTCACCGGCATGTCGGAGTTCTCGAACTGCTGCGTCACGTCGCGACTCTACGTCGCGCCCACGCGTCGACCGCCCATGTGCCGACCATGACAGCGGCAGAATGGGGCCATGCCCTTCCTCTCGCTCGACGCCGACCTGCCGCCGGCGCGACGCGTCATCATCGCGGGGCCGTCGGGCAGCGGCAAGACGACGGCGTGTGCGCTCGTCAGCGATCGGATCGGGGTGCCGCATCATGAGATAGACGCGCTGTTCCACGGCCCCGGGTGGCAACCGCGCCCGCAGTTTCATGACGACGTCGCGCGGTTCGTCGCGACCGAGGCGTGGGTCACCGAGTGGCAATACAGCGAGGTGCGTGGCCTGCTCGCCGAGCGCGCCGAACTGCTCATCTGGCTCGATCTGCCGCGCGGCACCGTGACGCGGCAGGTCGTCAGCCGGACGCTGCGGCGACGTCTGTTTCGCCAAGAACTGTGGAACGGGAACACCGAAGGCCCTCTGCGCACCTTCTTCACCGACCCCGAGCACATCGTGCGCTGGTCGTGGCAGGGCCACGCGCGCTACCGGGGGCTCATCGGCGACGTCGCAGCTCGACGACCTCAGCTGCCGATCGTCCGCGTTTGTTCGCGACGTGAGCTGACGCATCTGATCGAGCGACTGCCCCGCGCCTGAGCGCCGGCAGCGCATCGAAACGAGTCGCCCGCACTGACGGCCCGACGTGCGACGCCGCGTCCCGTCGAGCGGCCCGAAACGCACGCATCGAGCGCCGGGCGCCCCCGTCGAGTGACCAACGCGCATCCCTCACCGAGCACACGGCCCCGCAGTGATTCGAGGACCTCGCGGACGGGAGTAGCGTTGGGCGGGTGACTTTCGAGCAGCCGACCCCGCTCCCGGGTGCGCCGAGCCTGCGCGTCGGCGTCATCGGTGCGGGGCGAGTCGGTGCGGTGCTGGGGGCGGCGTTGCGCAAGGCGGGGCATGACGTCGTCGCCGTCAGCGGTGTGTCCGAGGCGAGCCGCGAGAGGGCTGAGGCGCTGCTGCCCGGAGTCCCCGTCCAGCAGCCGGCCGGCGTCGCAGCGGCCGCCGATCTCGTCCTGCTCACCGTGCCCGACGACGAACTCGCCGCTCTGGTCCACGGCCTCGACTTCCCCGGCACACTCGGCCCACGCATCGTCGTCCACACGAGCGGCGCGCAGGGCATCGGCGTGCTCGCGCCCGTCGTCGAGGCCGGCGGGGTGCCGCTCGCGATCCACCCGGCGATGACGTTCAGCGGCACCGCGGTCGACCTGACGCGCCTCGCCGGCTGCCCGTTCGCCGTCACGGCGATGCCCGACCACCGCATGGTCGCCGACGCGCTCGTGCTCGACATGGGCGGCGAGCCGTTCACCGTCGACGAGGCCGATCGCACGCAGTACCACGCGGCGCTCGCGCACGGCTCGAACCACCTCGTCACCCTCGTCGCGCAGGCCGGCGAGCTGCTGCGCCGCATCGACGTCGACGACCCGGGCCGCCTGCTGCGTCCGCTGCTCGAGGCCGCGCTCGACAACGCCCTCGAACGCGGCGACAAGGCGCTGACGGGCCCCGTCGCGCGCGGCGACGCGGGCACGTTGACGCGTCACCTCGACATGCTCGAGGCGCTCGCCCACACTGGTGTGGCACTCGACATTCCCCCGACCTACCGCGCGCTCGCGCTCGCGACCGCGCAACGCAGCTCGGCGCGCGGCGCTCTCACCCCGATGCAGATCGACGCCGTCCTCACCGCGCTCGAGGGGCGCGGCGGGCCACCAGACCAGGGCGGGGTGGGCCCCGAGCCCCCGACGCCCTGATCCGTCCGCTCCGATCGTTCCTCCACAATCTCCGACACCCACCCCGTCAGGTTCGAGCCCCGTCCCTGACCACGCCACCGGGAGCCACGCATGACCGCACCTGTCGTCACCCACGCCCGCACCGAGTTCGCCGACGCCCGCGGCCGCCTCGGCGGCAGCGTCGGCGTCGTCATGACGATGGGGGCCCTGCACGAGGGGCATGCGACGCTGATCCGTCGCGCGCGCGAGGAGAACGACGCCGTCGTCGTCACGATCTTCCTCAACCCGCTGCAGTTCGCGGCGGGGGAGGACCTGTCGCGCTACCCCCGCACGCTGCAGCGCGACCTGGAGATCTGCGAGCGCGAGGGCGCCAACCTCGTGTTTGCTCCGAGCCCTGACGTCGTCTACCCCGACGGTGAGCCGGGCGTGCGCGTCTCGGCGGGCCCGCTGGGCGGCGTCCTCGAAGGTGCGTCGCGCCCCGGCCACTTCGACGGGATGCTGACGGTCGTCAACAAGCTGCTCAACATCGTGCACCCGACGCGCGCCTACTACGGCCAGAAGGACGCGCAGCAGTTGCTGCTCATCAAGCGCATGGTGCGTGACCTCGACATGTCCGTCGAGATCGTCGGCGTACCGACCGTCCGCGAGTCCGACGGGCTCGCCCTCAGCAGCCGCAACGCCTATCTGAGCGACGCCGACCGTGAGGTCGCGCTGTGCCTGTCGAAGGCCCTCCAGGCCGGTGAGGCCGCTCGTAACTCCGGCCCTGCCGCTGTACGGCGCGCTGCGCGGGACGTCCTCGTGCGCGAACCGCTGGCCCTCGTCGACTACCTCGTGCTCGTCGACCCGGTCACGTTGGAGCAGGTGCCCGAGTACTTCCGCGGGGAGGCGCTGCTCGCCGTCGCGGCCAAGGTCGGCACGACCCGGTTGATCGACAACGTCCCCCTCGTCGTCGGCGGTCGCGAGGCCTGAACCGCGGCCTCGTAGACTGAACACCTGGAGCGGCCCGGCGACGCGGCTGCACGTGAAAGGAAGTGGAGCCCGTGGACAGCCTGTGGCCGGCCATCGAGACGCTCATTCCGTCGATCGGAATTCTCGGCCTGTTCTACCTCATCCTGCGTCACATCATGGAGGGCGACCGGCGTGAACGCGTCGCGCAGGCGCAATGGGAGCGCGAACACGACCTGACGAAGGGTGCCGTCGCGCCCGGCGAGGAGGAGGCGCGTCTGCAGAATGCGCACCTGCCGAAGGCTGCACCCGGAACGATGAGTTCTCGCGCGACGACGCCCCCGGAATGATCGCCCCCATTCCAGTCGCGTGAATTGCGTCTGAAAAAATACTCGGGGAAAGAGCGAAATCGGTTGCCGGGTTTCGCTCTTTCGCTTATCGGACGGTAATGTCGGGTTCGTCGCCTCGCCCCTGCGAGGCAGAATCATTCGCACTTCGAAAGGAGCCGATCATGGCTCAGCGCATCCATGTCACGCTGGAAGACGACATCGACGGCTCGGACGCGAGCGAGACCATCCAGTTCGCCCTCGACGGTGTGAACTACGAGATCGACCTGTCCGACGAGAACGCCGCCAAGCTGCGTGATTCTCTCGCCACCTGGGTCGGTCACGCTCGTCGGGTCGGCGGTCGTAAGCAGCAGTCGAAGGCGTCCTCCACGCGCGGCGGTGGTCGTTCCGACCTCAATGCCATTCGTGACTGGGGCCGCGCGAACGGCTGGACGGTCAGTGACCGAGGCCGCGTCTCGGCCGACCTCATGAAGGCCTACGACGCCGCCACGAAGAACTGACGTTCGCCACGGCGCGAAGAACTTCCAGAGAGGCCCTGTGCTTTCCGTGTGGAAAGTGCAGGGTCCTTCTGTCGTGTCGGCTCGACGCGCTTGCGTGCTCTTGTCTCGTTGTTTGATTCGTTCAGCGGAGCAGGGCGTCCATCGGGTCGGGCCGGTCGAGTCGTTCGTCGAGCACGTCGTGGAGGTCGAGCTGCCGCAGGGAGCCGGGCTTGGTGCGGGCCGTCTCGATCTCGTCCCACGTTCGCGGCGTGGCGACGAACGGCCGGTTGCGGCCACGCAGCGACCATGGGGTGATGGTCGTCTTGGCCGCGAGGTTCTGCGACCAGTCGATGAACACCTTGCCGGGGCGTAGTGATTTCGTCATCTTCGCGGTGATGAGTTCGGGGCGCATCTCGGTGAGCTTCTCCGCGAGGGTGCGGGCGAACTCGCGAATGTCGTCACTCGAATGGGTGCCGTCGAGGCGTGCGTAGATCTGCATTCCTTTGCTGCCCGAGGTGACAGGAACGCTGGGCCAGCCCAGAGAACCGAGCAGTTCGCGCAGCATGACGGCGACCGCGGCGCATTCGTCGAGCCCCGCGGGAGCGCCCGGGTCGAGGTCGAGAACGATGCGGTCAGGATTTTCGCGTTCGCCATCCCGCCAGCGCCACTGGGGAGTGTGGAATTCGAGGGAGGCGAGGTTCGCGAAATAGCTGAGAGCGGCGACGGAATCGACGAACGGGTAGGTGACCTTGTCGATCTCTTCGCGTTCGATCCAGTGCGGTGCGCCCGATGGGGTGTTCTTCTCGAAGAACTCGAGTTTTCCGACACCATGCGGAAAACGCAGCCGGGTGACTGGCCGGTCTTTCGTCTGCGCGAGAATTCGCGGTGCCACGCTCGCGTAATAGTGCAGTACCTCACCCTTCGTCGTCTCCGTCGCGGGGTACAGGATCTTGTCGAGATTCGTCAGGCGCAGCGTCCGCCCGTCGACCTCGACGACGGTGGGGCTCACCTCGGGGCTCATGCGTCGTCCTCACGTGCGGCGATGTCGAGGCGCAGCCCGGTGTATGCGGGCTGACGCAGCCGCCCGCCGGAGCTGCGCCCCAGGTGGGTGACGTCGACGAGGATCTCGGGGCGCACCCAGTGGGTGCCGACGGCGTCCTCCGCGGCGAGAGCATCGCGCGGCACGGCCGGCTCGGGCGCCGGCGTCAGCCACTCGAGCAGCGCGCGCCCGGCCGCGGCCGAGAATCCGGTGCCGACGCGTCCGCGATAGACGAGCTCGCCGTCGGCCCATTCGCCGACGAGGATCGCGCCCAGCGCGCCGACGGTGCCGTCGACCGGTCGCCAACCGAGGACGACGAACGTCTCGCGGGTGCGGTGGACGCTCTTGAGCCAGTCCTCGCTGCGCACGCCCGGGCGATACGGTGAATCGACGCGCTTGCTGACGACGCCCTCGAGGCCGGCGTCACGGGTCGCGGCGAGCAGCGCGTCGCCGTCGTCATGCGCGGGCGGCACCTGGATCGCGGAGGCCGTGGCGCTCGATCCGTGATCGGCCGAGCCGTCGATCCCCGCGCCGTCGAGCAGTTCACGACGCGCGCTCCACGGCAGGGTGATGACGTCGTGCCCGGCGGCGCGCAGCACGTCGAACGTCATGAGCTGCACAGGAGTTCGTGCGAGGGCCGCGGCTTCGTCGGGGCTGGCGGCGCGCATGCGTGAGCGTCCGCCGCCGGGGGCGAGTCGGTGCATGACGGCGCGGAAGTCGGGCCGCCCGTTCGTCAGGGCGACGATCTCGCCGTCGAGGACGAGGTCGTCGAAGTCGCGCAGGTGTGAACCGGTGATCTCGGGGAAGCGCGCGGAGCAGTCGGCGCCGGAGCGCGTCGCGATCGTCACCTCACCGCCGCGGACGGTGACGATGGCGCGGATGCCGTCCCACTTCACCTCGTGGCGCCACGCGGGCCCGCTCGGCACGTGAGGTGTCGGTGTCGCGAGCATCGGGCGCATAGGCTCACCCTAGATGTGACACCGCACGAGCGAGAAGGGCGCGAAGGGCATGCGAGCGATCTGGAAGGGTGCCGTCAGTTTCGGCCTCGTCAACGTGCCGGTACGCCTGTACTCGGCGACGGAGAACCACGACGTGCAGTTCCGTCAGGTGCACGAGAAGGACGGCGGACGCATCAAGTACCAGCGTGTCTGCTCGATCGACGGCGAGCAGGTCGCCTACAGCGACATCGCGAAGGGGTACGAGACGCCCGAGGGGCAGATGGTCGTGCTGACGGACGCCGACCTCGCCGACCTGCCGCTCGTCACGAGCAAGGAGATCGCCGTCGACCGGTTCGTGCCGGCCGAGCAGATCAGCCCGCTCGTGCTCGACAAGGTCTACTACCTCGAGCCCGACAAGGCGGCACTCAAGCCGTACGCCCTGCTGCGTAGCGCGCTCGAGGAGAGCGGGCGCGTCGCCGTCGTCACGGTGTCGTTGCGCACGCGCGTGACGGTGGCCGTCCTGCGCGTCGAGGGCAAGGCCATCGTCCTGCAGACGTTGCTGTGGCCCGACGAGGTGCGCGAGCCCGACTTCGCCGTCCTCGAGGCGAAGGCGGAGGTGACGGATTCGGAGCAGGCGATGGCGGCGATGCTCGTCGAGTCGTTGTCGGGTGACTTCGACCCCGAGGCGTATGAGGATACCTACGAGCAGGCCGTGCGCGAGGTCGTCGAGGCCAAGCTCGCGGGCGGCGAGGTCAAGGAACCCGAAGACAAGCCGGAGGAGAGCGCCGAGGTCGTCGACCTGCTCGCCGCCCTGCAGGCCAGCGTCGACCGGGCCAAGAAAGCACGCGGCGAAGCAGCGAGCTGACGCGCTTGGCGCCGTGTGATACTCGGACGATGATGGCGAACCCCGACGCGCCCGACGTCTACGACGCTTCGTTCGAGCAGCAGATCGGGGTGTTCATCGACCAGCACCGGGCCATGATCGCTGCGTCCCTCGACGGGTTGAGCGAGGCCGAGGCCCGACGTCGGCTCGTCCCGTCGAAGACGACGCTGCTCGGCCTGGTGAAGCACGCGACGTTCGTCGAACGGGTCTGGTTCGAGGAGGCCCGTACAGGGCGCAGCCGTGCAGAACTCGGCCTGCAGCCCGGGCCCGACGAGTCGTTCGACCTGACGGACGCCGACACGTCGGCGTCTGTGCTCCACTTTTTCGCTCGCGCCTGCGAACGATCGCGACGCGCCGTGGACGGGGTGGGCGGCGACACCGTCTGGTCAGGAAACCGGCGCGGCCCATTGAGCGTTCGCTGGATCCTGCTCCACGTGCTTCGCGAGCATGCCCATCACTGCGGGCACGCCGACATCCTGCGCGAACAGGTCCTCATGGAACGTAGCCGCTCGAGGTGATCGCTCGGCGCCCCGGCCGTTGGCGGCGCGCCGGCCATGTCAATCGGCGCGGAACGCCCCAGTGGGGCAGGTGTCAGCGGATGACGCGGACGACGCGGTTCGTCAGCAGGTCGTGGGCCGCACGTCTGACGAGCGCGTTGGCATCCGGGTGCTCGCCGAGGGTGGCGGTGCAGACGTCGACGAGGTCGGCCAGCGAGCGGGGGCCGTCGAGCAGCGTCAGGTGGATGACGGCGCCGAGACCGTGCAGGTGCGCGGGCGTCGAGCCGATGAGCGTCAGCACCTCGAGCGCGTCCTCGTCGACGAGGGCGTCGACGAAGGGTGCGAGCGTCAGAACGGTGTCGTTGGCGAGGGCCTCGGCGCTGTCCGCAGGGCTCGCGGCGGGATCCTCGCGCGTGGCGAAGGCGCGATCATCGCCGCCATCGCCGGCCGTGACGTCGGCATCCAGCGTCGCCGACGCGAGCGGCAGGTATGGGTCGACGTCGGGCTGCTGGGTCCACCACGTGCCGGGCACGTGACGCCAGAACGGCTCCTGCGGCGCCAGCGTGAACACCTCGCGCAAGAGGGGGAGCGTGTCGGCGATCTCGCGGTAACGCAGACGTTGGACGCCGCCGCCGGCGAGGGCTATCCGGGCGAGCAGGTCGAGGCAACCGTCGATCTGCGGCATTGCCGACGACTGCGGCAGGATGAGCGTCAACGCCTCGAACAGCGGCATCTCGCTCAGCTCGGCCTCGCCGGGCTCGTGAGTGCCGGCGCTGTTGTCGTCCTCGGCATCGATACGGTCGGGCGCGGCGCGCGTGGCGTCAGCTTCCGCATCGCCGCCGTTGACGCTCTCGTCAGGGCGCGCGTCGTCACGAATGCGGTCGAGCAGGACGAGCGGCCCGAGCCGCAACGCGCCGTCACGAGGCGGCGCCATGTCGAGGTCGTCGGGGCAGTGCTGCGTCTTGACGCCGGAGACACCCGGGTTGACGAGCACCGACAGCGGCTTGGGGTAGGGCATGACGTCGCGGCGGTCGTTGAAGATGAGCGTCTCGTCGGTGACGTAGCCGTAGCCGTGCGTGCAGTAGTGCTGCGTCGCCGTCGTCTTGCCGGTGCCCGACGCTGCGAACAGACCGGCGACGACGCCCGTGTCAGGGTCGCAGACTCCACCGGCGTGGAGCATGACAAACTCGCCCGCACGCGCAGAGATGGCGCGGCCGGTGAGCGTCGTCGTCAGCGTGTAGTCGCCGGTGTCGGAGCCGCTGCCGGGGGCGTCATCGATTCGATCGACGGTGATCGTCTTTGCGATGTCGGCCGGCTCGACCTCAGCCGTCCCGGCTGCTCGCAAGCCTGCGGCGGTCTCGCTACCGACCGAACTGCCACCCCGACCCACCCGATGTGGCGTACCCGGCAACGGCGCGATCGTGCGCTGTGACGGCGCGTCCGGGCGGCACCAGCGCCACTGACGTGCGACGGCGACACGACGCTCGGGCTGCACGTTCACCGCGAAGTCGAGGCCGAAGACGCGAAGCTCGAGGGGGCCGTCAGTCACGTGTCCAGCTTATCCGTGACGACCGTCATGGGTGAGGCAGACGCACGAGGGCATGCGCCCCGGCCGACCGGGATCGGGGCGCGAGGTTCCGCCCTGGGCGAACGCAGCAGCCAAACGCGCCCGGAGCGGAACACGGCGGGCACACGCGGCGTTGGCACCTTCGAAGACCGGTGGTGGATCCGGAGTCACGCTGACGTCGTCACCCGCCCCGGCTAGCATCGTGTGAGATCTCGGCATCGAGGAGATGACATGTTCGAACGGTTCACCGACCGCGCCCGTCGGGTCGTGGTGCTCGCGCAAGAAGAAGCGCGCATGCTCAACCACAACTACATCGGCACGGAGCACATCCTCCTGGGCCTCATCCACGAAGGGGAGGGCGTCGCCGCGAAGGCGCTCGAATCCCTGGGTATCTCGCTGGACGCCGTCCGCGAGCAGGTTCAGGAGATCATCGGCCAGGGGCAGCAGACGCAGTCCGGCCACATTCCCTTCACGCCGCGCGCGAAGAAGGTTCTCGAGCTGTCCCTGCGCGAGGGGCTGCAGCTCGGTCACAGCTACATCGGCACCGAGCACATCCTGCTCGGCCTGATCCGCGAGGGTGAGGGCGTCGCCGCGCAGGTGCTCGTCAAGCTCGGCGCTGACCTGTCGACGGTGCGCACCACCGTCATCCAGCTCTTGTCCGGCTACCAGGGCAAGGGCGAGCCGCAGGCCGCGGGCGTCGGCGCGTCGTCGTCGGGTGGCCCCGCCGAGGGCACCCCGGCCGGTTCGACGGTGCTCGACCAGTTCGGTCGCAACCTCACGCAAGCTGCCCGTGAGGGCAAGCTCGACCCGGTCATCGGGCGTGAGAAGGAGATCGAGCGTGTCATGCAGGTGCTGTCGCGCCGTACCAAGAACAACCCGGTGCTCATCGGTGAGCCCGGCGTCGGCAAGACCGCCGTCGTCGAGGGTCTTGCCGCTGACATCGTCGCGGGTGAGGTGCCCGAGACGCTCAAGGACAAGCACCTCTACACCCTCGACCTCGGTTCGCTCGTCGCCGGTTCGCGCTACCGCGGTGACTTCGAGGAGCGCCTCAAGAAGGTGCTCAAGGAGATCCGTACGCGCGGCGACATCATCCTGTTCATCGACGAGATCCACAGCCTCGTCGGTGCCGGTGCGGCCGAGGGGGCCATCGACGCTGCGTCGATCCTGAAGCCGATGCTGGCTCGTGGCGAGCTGCAGACGATCGGTGCGACGACGCTCGATGAGTACCGCAAGCACATCGAGAAGGACGCGGCGCTCGAGCGTCGGTTCCAGCCGATCCAGGTCAACGAGCCGACGATCCCGCAGGCCATCGAGATCCTCAAGGGTCTGCGCGACCGCTACGAGGCGCACCACCGCGTCACGATCACGGACGCCGCGCTCGTCGGGGCCGTCAACATGGCCGACCGGTACATCACCGACCGCTTCCTGCCGGACAAGGCGATCGACCTCATCGACGAGGCGGGCGCGCGTCTGCGCATCCGTCGCATGACGGCTCCGCCGGAGCTGCGCGAGTTCGACGAGAAGATCGCTCACGTGCGTCGTGAGAAGGAATCGGCCATCGACAGCCAGGACTTCGAGAAGGCCGCTGCCCTGCGTGACGACGAGCGCAAGCTCGTCGAGGAGAAGGAGGCCAAGGAGAAGGAGTGGAAGGCCGGCGACGTCGATCTCGCCGCCGTCCTCGACGAGGAGCTCGTCGCAGAGGTTCTCGCCGCGTCGACCGGTATCCCCGTGTTCAAGCTGACGGAGGAGGAGTCCTCGCGTCTGCTGCGCATGGAGGACGAGCTGCACAAGCGCGTCATCGGCAACGACGACGCCATCAAGGCGCTGTCGCAGGCCATCCGACGCACGCGTGCGGGCCTCAAGGACCCGCGCCGTCCCGGTGGTTCGTTCATCTTCGCCGGCCCGACGGGTGTCGGCAAGACGGAGCTCGCCAAGTCGCTCGCCGAGTTCCTCTTCGGCGACGAGGACGCGCTCATCACGCTCGACATGTCCGAGTACGCGGAGAAGCACACCGTCTCGCGTCTGTTCGGTTCGCCCCCCGGCTACGTCGGCTACGAAGAGGGTGGTCAGCTGACGGAGAAGGTGCGTCGCAAGCCGTTCTCGGTGGTGCTGTTCGACGAGGTGGAGAAGGCTCACGCCGACATCTTCAACTCGCTGCTGCAGATCCTGGAGGACGGTCGCCTGACCGACAGCCAGGGCCGCGTCGTCGACTTCAAGAACACCGTCATCATCATGACGACGAACCTCGGTACGCGCGACATCGCGAAGGGCGTCTCCCTCGGCTTCGCCGCGGGCAACGACCAGCGCAGCAACTATGACCGGATGAAGGCGAAGGTCGGCGAGGAGCTCAAGCAGCACTTCCGTCCCGAGTTCCTCAACCGTGTCGACGACACGATCGTGTTCCCGCAGCTGTCGCAGGCCGAGATCGTCGAGATCGTCGACCTCATGGTCGCGAAGCTCGACGAGCGCCTCAAGGATCAGGACATGGCGATCGAGCTCACGCAGGGCGCGAAGGATCTGCTCGCAAAGCGCGGGTACGACCCGGCTCTCGGTGCGCGTCCGCTGCGTCGCACGATCCAGCGCGAGATCGAGGACCAGCTGTCCGAGAAGATCCTCTTCGGCGAGATCTCGAAGGGCGACCTCGTGCTCGTCGACGTCGAGGGCGAAGGCAAGGAGGCGACGTTCACGTTCTCCGGCACGCCGATCTCGCTGTCGAAGCACACGCGGGCGTCCGACAAGGTCGACACCGACATGAAGGGCGCGACGCCGAGCAGTGACGACCTGTCGGGTCCGATCGACTTCGGTGGCACCGTCGTGTTCTCGTCGGGTGGGCTTGACGGGGTTCGTCAGCTGGGACGCGCGGCTGCGGCTCCGAAGCGAGTGCCTAGGGTGGAGTGCATGAGTTCCGTCGTGCTTCGCCGTGCCCGCGCCGCCGATGTGCGAGGCATCCGACGGCTCGTGACGCCGTACGTGGAGTCGAAGGCGATCGTCGACAAACCGGCCGTCAGCTACTACGAGAACCTGAGCGAGTTCATCGTCGCCGAGCTCGACGACGACATCGTCGGATGCGGTGCGCTGCACGTCATGTGGGAGGACGTCGCGGAGGTGCGAACGCTCGCCGTGTCCGGCGACGTCCGCGGCCACGGCGTCGGAGGGCGCCTGCTCGACGCCCTCATCCACCAGGCGCGCATCATCGGCGTCGACCGCGTCTTCTGCCTGACGTTCGAGACCGCCTTCTTCGCGCGCCACGGGTTCGTCGAGATCGAAGGCATCCCGATCGAGCGAACCGTCTACGACGAACTGCTGCAGTCGTACGACGAAGGTGTCGCCGAATTCCTCGACCTCGACCGCGTCAAGCCCAACACCCTCGGCAACACGCGCATGCTGCTGACGCTCTGACGCTCGGAAGAGCGCGGTTGATCAAAACGTTTGTTGTCCATTCGTTAGCCGATGCAGAGGTGCATGCATGGGCTCGACGACTACTGTGAGCCGGTTGGCCGTTCTTGGACGAGTGGCCGCGCCTCGTTGACCACCCACCAGGGAAGGGCCATCGCACATGGTTCACCTTCTTGCAGCGGACGCGACCGGGCCGATCTCCCACGCGTCGTCCGGGCAACTCACCCTTGCGGCACTCGCCGGCATCGCCGTCGTCGTCCTCGCGATCAGCGCGTTCAAGCTCCACCCGTTCCTCGGCCTCATCCTCGGCAGCGCGGCGCTCGCCGCCGTCGCCCAGGTGCCAGGCAAGGCCGCCGTCGACAGCTTCACGACCGGTTTCGGCAAGACCGCCGGCTCCGTCGGTCTGCTCGTCGCCCTCGGTGCGATGATCGGTCAGCTGCTCGCGGACTCCGGCGGCGGCAACGCGATCGTCGACAAGCTCGTCGGCGGCGTCAAGGCCGCCGCACTGCCGTGGATGATGGCGCTCGTCGCCGCGATCATCGGCCTGCCGATGTTCTTCGAGATCGGCGTCGTCCTGCTCATCCCGATCGTCCTGTCGGTCGCGCGCCGCACGAAGCAGCCAGTGCTGCTCATCGGCATCCCGGCCCTCGCCGGCCTGTCGGTGCTCCACGGTTTCGTGCCGCCGCACCCAGGCCCCGTCGCCGCGATCGAGGCCGTCCACGCCGACACCGGCCGCACCCTGCTGTTCGGCATCATCGCCGCCATCCCGACGCTCATCGTCGCCGGCCCGCTGCTCGGGCGCCTCGTCGCGCGTCTCGTCCCCGTCGATGCTCCCGCGGCGCTCGCTGCCGACGGCTCGGTCCGCGACGCGGGTTCGGGCGCGCATGACGGTGGCGAGCACGACGGCGCCACCGCTGTCGAGGCGAAGAACGACACGACGCCCACGCGTCGCCCGTCGTTCGGTGCCGCGATCACGTGCATCCTGCTGCCCGTCGTCCTCATGCTCATCTCGGCCATCGCCGAGATCGCCGGCATGAAGAAGGGCACGGCGCTGTCCGTCATCGAGTTCCTCGGCAACCCGCCGGTCGCGCTGTTCATCTCGACCATGGTCGCGATGATCATGCTCGGCAAGGGCGCCGGCCTGTCGATCGCGAAGACGAACGGCATCATGAGCGCGGGCCTGCCCGCCGTCGCCGGCATCATCCTCATCGTCGCCGCCGGCGGTGGCTTCAAGACGCTCCTCGTCGACGCGGGCGTCGGCAACGTCATCAAGGACTGGGCAGACGGCAGCAACTTCTCTCCGCTGCTGCTCGCGTGGCTCGTCGCCGTCGGTATCCGTCTCGCGACGGGTTCGGCGACGGTCGCGACGATCACCGCCGCCGGCATCGTCGCGCCCATGGTCGCCCACCTCGACGCCAACCAGCTCTCCCTCGTCGTGCTCGCGATCGGCGCCGGCTCGCTGTTCTTCAGCCACGTCAACGACGCCGGGTTCTGGCTCGTCAAGGAGTACTTCGGCCTCAGCGTCGTGCAGACCCTCAAGTCGTGGTCGCTCATGGAGACGGTCATCTCCGTCGTCGGCTTCGCCTGCGTCTGGGTCCTGCACCTCATCGTCTGAGACGCAGGGCGCTCGCACTCACCGAACCCCCTTGCGCGCAGATGCACCCGGGTGCATCTGCGCGCAAGGGGGTTCGTCGTCCAAGGGCACCGATGTCCGCGAACGGGCCGGTGGCCAGAGCCAGTTCTCGGGTGAAGAATCGAAGGTTAGGGTGAAGAGCATGAGCACACAACCGCAGTCCCAGTTCGTCATCGTCATGGGCGTCTCGGGCTCGGGAAAGACGACCGTCGCGACGGGTCTCGCCGACGCCATGGGGTGGACGTACGTCGAGGGCGACGACCTGCACCCGCAGGCCAACGTCGAGAAGATGCGCGCCGGCATCCCGCTGACGGACGAGGACCGCTGGCCGTGGCTGACGAAGATCGGCGAGTGGATCGACGAGCACGAGAGCCTCGGCAAGAGCGCCGTCATCACGTGCAGTGCGCTCAAGCGCAGCTACCGTGAGCTGCTCCGCGAGGGGCGCCCGACGGTGTCGTTCTGCCACGTCGACGTCTCGCGCGAGCAGCTCGAACTGCGTCTCGCCGAGCGCAAGGGCCACTACATGCCGGCGTCCCTGCTGCAGAGCCAGCTCGACACGCTCGAGCCGCTGCAGGCTGACGAGCCGGGCATCGTCGTCGAGGCGAAGGGTGGGCAGGAAGCGGTTCTCGCCGAGGTGATGGAATCGCTCCACCTCCACGCGCCGGCCAACCCCGAGGCTGCGCACGTCAAGCCGACCGAGGCCGGGCCGCACGCCGATCACGCGAGCTGACGCTTCACTGACCGTCCAACATCGTCGTCTGAGGGGGTGGCTCAGCGGTGGCCGGGCAGCGCGAACAGCTCGTCGTCGATGGGGTCGACGAGACCGTCCGTGATGAGCGATGAGAGGCAGCGCTCACGCTGGGCGTCGTCGTCCCAGGCCTCGTCGAGGCGGGCGCGTTCGACGGGGCCGTGCGCTTCGCGCAGCACCGCGAGCAGCTTGCCGCGCACCATCCGATCGGTGCCGGCCCAGGCCTGCCCGCGCCGGGCGGGGCCGTCGTAGACGGGCGCGCCCGCAAGCTGCCAGGCGCAGGCGTCGATGATCGGGCAGGTACCGCAGGCGGGGGCCTTCGCGGTGCACACGACCGCTCCGAACTCCATCGACGCGGCGTTCCACAGCACGTGATCGTCCTGCGGCAGCAGCAGCGCGGCGAGTCGGCGTTCTGCGGCGCTCAGGTTGGGTCGGGGAAACTCGACGCCGGTCACCGTACGCGCCTCGACGCGTCGGATGTTCGTGTCGATGACGGTGACGCGCTCACCGAACGCGAACGACGCGACGGCCGCTGCCGTGTACTCGCCGACGCCGGGCAGCGCGAGCAGCTCGTCGTGCGTCGACGGCACCTCGCCGCCGTGCCGTTCGACCATCGTGACGGCGGCGTCGTGCAGCCGCAGGGCACGACGCGGGTAGCCGAGGCGGCCCCAGTGACGGACGGCCTCACCTGGCGCGGCGGCCGCCAGGTCCGACGGGGTGGGCCAGCGCTCGAGCCATTCCTGCCAGATAGGAGCCACGCGCGCGACGGGCGTCTGCTGGCTCATGACCTCGGACAGGAAGATGCCCCACGGCGTCGTGTCGGGGGAGCGCCATGGCAGCGGGCGCGCGGCATCGAGGAACCAGGCGTTGAGACGTGCGACGAGGTCGTCGCGCCGTGCCTCCGAAAGCAGCGTGCTCACACGTAGCGTTCGAGGATGCTGCTCTCGGCGAGACGCGAGAGCCCTTCGCGCACGGCGCGGGCGCGCGATTCGCCGACGCCGTCGACGGTGAGCAGGTCGTCGAAGTCCGCGGCGAGCAGGGCCTGCAGGCTGCCGAAATGGTCGACGAGTCGGTCGATGATCGCGCCGGGCAGGCGCGGCACCTTCGACAGCAACCGGTAGCCGCGCGGAGTGACGAGGGCGTCGAGCGCGTCACCCGCGACGGCGAAACCGACCGCGCGCGCGTTGGCGCTGATGTCGATGAGGTCGTCGTTGCTCAGCGAGGCGAGGTTCGCGTCGGCCTGTTCGAGCGTGTAGCCGTCGCGTGCGGATTCCAGGTAGTCACGGATGACGAGTTCACGGTCGTTGCCGAGGGCGCCGATGAGTTCCTGCAGCTGCAGGTCGATGAGGCGTCCGTCGGTGCCGAGTTCGACGACGTAGGAGGAGATCTCCTCGCTGATGCGCCGCACCATCTCGAGGCGCTGCAGCACCTGGGCGACGTCACGCACCGTCACCAAGTCTTCGATCTCGAGAGCGGAGAGGGAGCCAGTGACCTCGTCGAGGCGCTTCTTGTACCGCTCGAGCGTCTGCAGCGCCTGCCCGGCGCGCGACAGGATCGCGGGCGAGCCCTCGAGCACGTGACGCATGCCGCCGACGTACACGGCGATGATCTGCATCGACTGGCTGACGGAGATGACGGGGAAACCGGTCTGCTTCGCGACACGTTCGGCCGTGCGGTGACGGGTGCCGGACTCGCGCGTCTCGATGCTCGAATCGGGGACGAACTGGATCGCCGCACCGATGATCTTCTCCAGGCCGGAGCTGACGACGATGCCGCCGTCCATCTTCGCGAGTTCGCGCAGGCGCGTCGCGGAGAAGTCGATGTTGATCGGGAAGCCGCCCGTCGAGATCTTGTCGACGACGTCGTCGTGCCCGACGACGATGAGCGCTCCGGTGCGCCCGCGCAGGATGCGTTCGAGAGCGTCGCGCAGTTCGGTGCCGGGAGCGATGGCGGCGAGGGTCTCCCAGAGCAGGGCCTCGTTGGATCGCTCAGTCACACTTGCCTCTTTTGCCATGACCCACCTGCTCGTCTCGTTCCTCACCCACCGTGAACTCTACTGACTGCGGGTGCGGGCGAGCACGCGCCGACATCACATCGTGACGTGGCGGCGCGCACCCACCCGCTCAGGCGTCGCGATGTCTGCTGATCAGACCGTCCAGAGCCCATAGGACTCACCGAGGTTGCGGATCTTCTGCGCTCGTGCCAGGCGCGGCGCGTAGCTGCCGTCGCGTGTACCGCCGCCGTGCTCGTGCGAGTCGAGCAGTTCGGCGGCCCACTCGATCTCAGAGTGGCTGGGGGACAGGCCACGGTTGATCGGGTCGGTCTGGTCGATGCGCAGCGTCAGCTTGCCCGTCATGCCCATGTTCTGGGTGACCTTGCACGCCTCGAGCAGCTCGTCCTCGGAGTCGGTGAGGGTCGGGCCGTCGATCGGGCCGGGCAGCTGGCCGACGCGGGAGGCGACGACGAGCTTGGAGCGCGCATAAGCGAGCGCCATCGGGTCGGCGCCCGCGCCGGTGTCGCGGCGGAAGTCGCCGACACCGAACGCGAGGCGGAAGGTGCCCGGGGCGGACGCGATCGACGTTGCGTTCTCGATGCCGAGGGCCGACTCGACGAGCGCGAGGACGGGGGTTCCCGGGTTGAGGCGCATCGCCGTCAGCGTGACGTGCTCGGGCTTCTCCGTCTTCGCCAGCATGACGCCGCGCAGGCCGGGGATGCCGTGGAGGGCGTTGAGGTCGTCCTCCCAGAACTCGGTGTTGATGTCGTTGATGCGCACCCAACCGGTCGCGCCGTCCTCGAGGGCCTTGACGACGTTGTCGCGCGCCGTGGACTTGTCGGCGGCAGGCGCGGCATCCTCGATGTCGAAGATGACGGAATCGGCCTCGGAGGCGAGGGCCGCGTCGAAGAGTTCAGGCTTCATGGCGCTCGCGAGCAGCCAGCTACGGGACAGCTGCGCGGGCAGAGCGGCAGCGCGGGCGTTACGTCCGGAAAACACGTCTGGTTCATCCTCAGGTCGTCGTCGTACTCGGCGCAGCCATGCGGCGCGCTCGATGCCTCTGGCACCTTAGTGCCGGGTTTGGGTTACTTCGCAGTACCGATCGCGGCCTGTGATGGTGGCCACACGTGGTGAGGGGTTGTCTTCCAGGTTAGGGAAACCGTGGCCGGGGTGGGTGGATGGATCACGTCGTGGTCGGTGGGGGTGCTGATGGTCGCCTGGGATGTCTCGGGCGTGGTGGCGGGTGTGCTGATGGTCGCCTGGGATGTCTCGGGCGTGGTGGCGGGGCGGCTGCGTCACGTGGGTGAGGATGAGTCAGTCGTGAGTGACTCGTCGGGACGTAAGTGACTCAACTGGCCGGTGGGAATCCGGGCCCCGGGGCATCGCTGACCGGGCCGCTCAATCACCTGATGCCGTTCCGACGGCACGCATCGCCGAGCCGAGGTCGGCGCACTCGGCGATGCGCATGCCCGGGGGGGCCTTCTCGGTGCCGAGCGACCCGGCAGGAATGATGGCCTTGTCGAACCCGATGCGCGCCGCCTCGGTGAGACGTCGCGCCACACCGCTGACGGCGCGGATGTCTCCCGAAAGTCCCACCTCGCCGACGGCGATGAGCCCCGCCGGAAGCGGTTTCTCCTGCGCCGAACTGAGCAGGGACAACGCGACGGCGAGGTCGGACGCCGGTTCGCTCAGCTTCGCGCCCCCGACCGTCGAGACGTAGCAGTCGGCACGGCTGACGGGGGCACCCGCGCGGCGTTCGAGGACGGCGAGGATCATGGCGGTCCTCGAGGAGTCGACCCCTGACGTCGTGCGGCGCGGCGAACCACCTGCCGACGGCGCGACGAGCGCCTGTACCTCCGTCACGAGTGGTCGGCGACCCTCGAGCGTCACCGTGACGCACGTACCCGCGACGGGCTTGTCGCGCGAGGTGAGGAACAGTGAGCTCGGGTCCGACAGACCCTGGATGCCGCCGTCGGACAGGTCGAAGCAACCGACCTCGTCGGTCGGCCCGTAGCGGTTCTTGACCGCGCGTACGAGCCGCAGACGCGAGTGACGTTCGCCCTCGAAGGTGATGACGACGTCGACGAGGTGCTCCAACAGACGGGGGCCGGCGATCGAACCGTCCTTCGTCACGTGCCCGACGAGCACCGTCGAGATGTTGCGGGCTTTCGCCACCTGGATGATGGCGGCCGCGACCTCGCGCACCTGCGAGACGTTGCCGGCCGAACCGTCGACCTCGGCGCTCGCGATCGTCTGCACGGAGTCGATGACGAGGAACGTCGGTTGGACCGCATCGATGTGCGCGAGCACGGTGGCGAGGTCGGTCTCGCTCGCGAGGTAGAGCGTGTCGGCGACGGCGTCCGTGCGGTCGGCGCGCAGACGCACCTGCGCCGCGGATTCCTCGCCGCTGACGTAGAGCACCTTCGTGTCAGCGCGTGCCGCGCGCGCGGCGACGTCGAGCAGCAGCGTCGACTTGCCGATGCCCGGCTCTCCCGCGACGAGCATGACGGCGCCCGGTACGAGGCCACCACCGAGGACGCGGTCGAACTCGCCGACCCCCGTCGTCGTGATGGAGGCTTTCGTCGCGTCGACCTCGCGGATCGGCTTCGCCGGGTTGGCGACCTTCGACGCCGCCTGCGTGCGCACGGCGACGGGCCCGCCGACCTCCTCGACGGTGCCCCACGCCTGACACTCACCACATCGCCCGACCCACTTGACCGTCTGCCACCCACACTCGGTGCAGCGGTACGTCGTTCGCTTCGAAGCCTTGCTCGCCATGGTCGAAACCCTAGACGTGAGCGCCGACAACCCCGGGATAGCGGGTAATCGTGCGCTCAGCCGCCCTCGGGAGCGTCCTTCGCCCCCTCAGCCACGGCCGTCGCGATGTTGTGTCATCAACGCGTGAAAACGGCGCGCGCTCATGACGCAAGATCGGCGAAAATCGAGGGATGACGGCACCCGGCCAGGTCAGCACTCGGTGTCGCGGGTCAGGCGGCGCGCCATCTCGTCGGTAGCCGCACCCCACCCTGTCGGATCGTCGCCGGCCGGAACCATGAGCAGCGACCACCACAGCGTCAGAAGGGGCCACCATCTCGACTCGTCCTCCGACAGTGCTCTGACGTCCTCATAGCCATCCTTGAAGGCTCGATGCACAGCGGGAGAGACCGGTTCCCAGCCGTGAAAGAGCGTGCCGAGCATGACGGCGGATCGCGCGAGTTCACCGACGGGGGAGTCGAAGCGCAACTCTTCGAAGTCGAGCACGGCCGTGATCTCACCGTCCCGCGTCAGGATGTTTGCCGACCGGTAGTCGCCGTGGACGAGATGTGCGGGCGGCTGGGCATCCGACACGTTCGCCAGCATGCGCACGAGAAGTCTCACCGCGTCAGCCGGCAGATGCTGCAGATCACCTGCAGCCCAGGCCTCGATGGATTCCTTCGACGAGAGGGCGGGCGTTCGTGGCCGCGGGAAATCAGCGGCGTCGTGGTAAGCGGCAAGGTCGGCGTGGAGTCGAGCCAGTGTGGCGCCTGCCTCACGGACGAGCTGCAGATCCCCGACGTCGAGGTGCTGGCCGGGCGCGACCCGCTGCACGCTGAGTGAGATGCCGTCGAGCTCGAGCTGAGTGCGGCCGTCCAGTGCGGCGACAGGTGCGGAGACAGGGTGCCCGCGATCGCCGAGCCATGTCGTCAGCCGCGCCGTGGCGGCCAGCCGCGCGAAGCGATCCGGCACCACGGACCACTTTGCGATGAACGGTTCGCCATCGCACGTGACCCACGCGAGAGCGTTGCCGTCACTGAGGATGATGCGGTCGCAGGCGTCAGGTGCCAGCGAGTACCGAGAAGAAAGCGCGCCCGCGACCCAGTTTGCCGCGGCACCTGCGGAGTCGAAGCCGAACCGTTCCGCGAGAACGACAGGCGGGTCGGCATCTTCCCAGAGCATCTCCACGGCCGGTTCAAGAGTCACCCCGGCAGTGCACCATGCCGCAGCTCGTCACGACGCCAGTTTGCTCACGACGTACTGGTTGAGGCTGACATTCTGTTGGGCCGGCTCCCGCGCCAGTCGACGGTGAAGCTCCTGCGGCAGTCAGACGTTGAACTTTCCCGAGTACGTCCGCCGCGAAAAAGGCAGCGGCGGTTCTTCACCCGACGCGCGCATGTCGGTCAGGACGTCGTCCACCAAGGTGGCGATGCCGGTGAGCGCAGCCGTCTGGGAGTCGGCCGGCCATGAGAGCGAGGGGAACTCGGCGCAGGTGGCGACGAACGCGCCATCAACCGATGACCAGACCACGCGGTAGTCGTACTCGGCGGCAGAGGGGGCGGTGGCGTTCACGGCACAGTGCTCCTCTGGGGCTTGACGGCGGCGTCGAGGGCTCGCTTCGCCCGTCGCCGCATCCCAATGTTTCCACGGTCACGGTATTGAACGCCAAGGGGTGTGAGCGGGCCATGCCTGCCGCCCCACCGAGCAGGGCATCCTCATGCACGACAGTGCGTCAGCGGCCCTGGGCCTCCAGCGTCGCGGGATGCACGTACAACGGCAGCAGGTCGCGTCCGGCAGGGGTGACGGCCAGCGCGGCAGCCGCTGCGAGGTGCGCCTCGCAGTACGTGACGAGCACGTCGTAGGCGGCCTGGCCCATGAGCTCGACCAATTCGGGTCGCTGCGAGACGTAGACCGGCTCGGCTCCCACGTGCGCCTCGGAGTTGCCCGAGCAGTACCAGTCGAGGTCGTGGCCGCCCGAACCCCATCCGCGACGGTCGTACTCGGCGATCGTCGTCTCGAGATACTCCTCACCGTCGGGCAGCGTCACGCGACGATACGAACGTCGGATCGGCAACTGCCAGCACACCTCGGGCTTGAGCGACCACGGCTCGACGCCCGTCGCCCACGCCTTCTGATGCAGCGCGCAACCCAGGCCGGGGCCGGCCGTCCTCACGTCGTCCGAACCCTCCACCGACGAGGTGACGTCACCGAATCCCGGCCGGTTCAAGAAGATGCAGGCACCCTCGACGACGCGCGTCTTGCGGTCGCCGT
Organism: Dermacoccus sp. MPR-E5; assembly: GCF_058809565.1. Lineage (NCBI taxonomy): Bacteria > Bacillati > Actinomycetota > Actinomycetes > Micrococcales > Dermacoccaceae > Dermacoccus > Dermacoccus sp. MPR-E5. Next base: position 85,336 of record NZ_JBXASS010000006.1, read on the forward strand.
CCTCGTCGACCTCGACCCAGCCGTCAGCCGAGTGGCCCTCGTCGTAGAACTGCCATTCGTCGCGCGTCAACGTCTTCATGACCGACGCGGTGTGCGCCTCGTCCTCGTCGCCGGTGAAGTGCGCGCCGAGCACGCAGCATCCCAGGTCGGGCTTCGACGCATCGATGCCGCAGCATTCGTCGCCGAACGTGCACGTCCAGTTCGACGTCAACCACGTGAGGTCGCAGCGGTAGCGCTCGACGGCGTCCGCCTCGCTCGCCGGGTCGTCGAACTCGACCCAGGTGCGCGGTATCTCGAGATCGCATTCAGCCACGCCCGCGATGATAGGTGCTCGCCGCCCGGCGCGGGTATCGTCGAGGTTCCGCCGCAGACACCCGCGACGCCGACAGGGGAGGCCACGCATGACCTCGCGCACGAGCCTCGCTGCCGGCACCCTCGCACTCTCCCTGCTGACCGGGTGCAGCGCCCTCACGACGCGCAGCGCCTCGAACCCCACCTCGAGTTCGACGACGAGCCCCGCCACCACGCCCGCGGCCCGGATGGCGCAGAGCGGCATCGCCGAGAAGGCCGGGGCTACGCCGCGCACGCAGTCGAAGGGTGGCGCGATGATCGTCGCCGGTGCGCACGCCGTCATCCCCTCCGGCATCGTGACGGCGAGTGAGCGCGCCGTCTCCGCCGTGCGCGGCCTCGACCGTCACGCCTCTGCGAACCCGTTGCTCGTCGTCGTGCCGCGCGACGACGCCGACTTCAAGAAGTACACGGGCACCGAGCCGGGCAGCCAGCTCGCGAGCACGGTGACGCGCGGCGGCACGTTGCCGTTCGTCGTCGTCGCGCCGTGGACGGTGCGTCACGCGAACGACGTGACGGCCCGCGAGACGCTCGCACACGAGGCGTTCCACGCCCTCACGCTCGAGAAGCTGCGCGAGACGCGGCCGCTGTGGCTGCTCGAGGGGTGGGCCGAGTACGTCGGCCAGAAGCTCGTCCCGCAGGCGCCGCACAAGCGCACCGACATCCGTCCGCATCTGCCGAGCGACGAGGAACTGCGCGGCGCGAACGCCGCCGACGCGTACTACGTGGCGTTCACGTTCGCGCGTTTCCTGCGCGACACGTACGGCAACGGCGCCGTCATGGCGTTCTACACCGACGCCGTCACGACGACGACCGACATCGAGACCCTCGCGCAGCGGCACTTCCACAAGGGCCTCACCCAGCTGGAGACCGACTACGACGCCTGGTACCCCACGTTCCGCTGAGCCGGATACCCTGCGACCATGCGCCTCGGAGTCATCGACGTCGGTTCCAACACCGTGCACCTGCTCGTCGTCGATGCGCACCCCGGCGCCCAGCCGTTGCCCGCGATGTCGCACAAGCGCGTGCTGCGCCTGTCCGAACACGTCACCGCCGACGGCCTCATCGACGCATCCGGTATCGCCGATCTGACGCAGTTCGTCGGCGAATGCGTGACGATCGCCGAAGACGCCGGCATCCGCGAACTCATGTCGTTCGTGACGTCCGCGGTGCGCGAGGCGCCCAACGGTCAGGCCGTCCTCGATCATGTGCGTGAGCACACCGGCCAGGAGCTGCGCGTGCTGACGGGCGAGGAGGAGGCGCGCGTGACGTTCCTCGCCGCGCGCCGCTGGTTCGGCTGGTCGAGCGGGCGCCTGTTCGGCATCGACATCGGCGGCGGCTCGCTCGAACTCGCGACGGGTATCGACGAGACGCCCGACACCGCCGTCAGTCTGCCGCTGGGGGCCGGGCGCCTCACGCGTGAGCTGGCGGGCGATCCGCCGTCCGCGGAAGATCTGCGCGCCCTGCGCACGCGCGTGCGCGCCGAGATCGCCGGCGTCGCACGGGATCTGACGCGCTGGGGCACACCTGATCGCACCGTGGGCACGAGCAAGACGATCCGTTCCCTCGCGCGCCTGACGGGGGCCGCGCCGTCGAGTGACGGCCCGTTCGCGCCGCGCTCGCTCGCCCGCGCAGGCCTTAGCGACCTCGTCCCCCGACTCGCGGCGATGACGGCGACCGAACGCGCGCAGCTGCCCGGCGTCAGCGTCGAACGCAGCGCGCAGGTGCTCGCCGGTGCCGTCGTCATCGAGGCGACGATGGATCTGTTCGACGTCGACTCCCTCGACGTGTGCCCCTGGGCGTTGCGCGAGGGGCTCATCCTGCGCCGATTGGACGCGCTGGCGTGAGCATCCGCGTCGGTCTGTCCACCGCGTCGTGCTACCCGTTGAGCACGGCGGCGGCCTTCCGCATCGCAGCCGAACTCGGCTACGACGGCGTCGAGGTCATGGTCTGGACCGAACCGGCGAGCCAGGACGCGCGGGCCCTGCACGAGCTGTCCGAACGTCACGGCGTGCCGATCCTGTCGATCCACGCCCCGACGCTGTTGCTCACGCAACGCGTCATGGGCAACGAGCCGTGGGGCAAGATCGACCGTTCCGTCGACCTGGCGCGCGACGTGGGAGCCGGCACGGTCGTCCTGCACCCGCCGTTCCGGTGGCAGAAGGAGTACGCGACGGGGTTCGTCGACGGCGTCGCGCAACGCGAGGCCCGCCACCCGGAGATCAAGCTCGCCGTCGAGAACATGTTCCCGTGGCGCGCTCGCGGACGCGAGGTGCAGGCGTACCTGCCCCATTGGGATCTGCGGCGCAACCACTACGCGCACACGACGCTCGACCTGTCGCACACGGCGACGTCCGGCAGCGACGCCATCGCCGTTGCCGAAGAACTCGGCGATCGCCTCAGCCACATGCACCTCGCCGACGGGCTCGGCTCCTACAAGGACGAGCACCTCGTTCCGGGGCGCGGCACGCAGCCGTGCGCGCAGATGCTCGAGATGCTCGCGCGTGACGGATTCGGCGGGGCCGTCGTCGTCGAGGTCGGCACGCGACGCCTGTCCGACGAAGACCGGCTCGTCGACCTCGCCGAGGCGCTCGCGTTCGCGCGGATGCACCTCGCGATCGGGGCCGGACGCATCAGTTCGCCGTTCTGACGAACCCGCCCCGTGCGGAGCCGCGAGACGGTGTGCTGACGCACGGGTGGGCCACGTAGGCTGGGTCGAAACGTCGACGAAGGAGGTGGCGCCGATGCCGAAGTACTCGTTCGGTCCGCGTCTGCCCGCAGCCACGTCGAAGGTCGTCTCGGCGGCGTCGCGTGGGCCGATCGCGCGCGCCGCGGCGAAGTCGCTCGTCGCCGGTGAGAGCATCGACGACGCCATCCGCGTCACCGACGAACTCACGAGCGCAGCAGCCGGCACTACCGCTGAAAGCCCCGACGAACAATCCCGTATCTCGTGGCGCCCGCTGCTCGTGCCGCCGGCGAGCACGGACGACCTGCTCACCGTCCAGGCCGACACGATCGGCGCAGTGAGCGCGCTCGCCGCGAGCGGCGCGCCGTCACCGGATCTGACGATCGACGTCGGCACGTTCGGCGTCTTCGCCGATGACGTCTCGGGCGGCGTCCTCATCAACAGTCTGCGCGAGGTCGGGCAGGCCGCGCGCAACGCGGGGGTGACGCTGACGCTCACCGTCACCGACCCCCTCTACATCCAGGCCGTCTACGTGCTCGGCGACGAACTGCGCCAGGATTTTCCGGAGACCGGCATCGTGCTGCCCACCCGCCTGCGCGGCGCGTCCGACGACCTGAGCGACCTCGCCACGAACGGGCGTCGCGTGCGTCTGACGACGGAACGCCTCGACGCCGCGCTCGGCATGACATCGGCGCGCGAGAGCGGCAACGCGTTCGTCGACATCACGAAGGCGCTGCTCGACGCGCAGGCCGTCACGGCTTTCGACACCGACGACGCGCTGCTGCTCGACATCGCCGCCTCCCTCGTGCGCCGCCACGACGCGCAGGGCGCCGAGGTCGTCACCCCGCTCGGCATCACGGCCTCGACCCACCACGATGACGCCTTCGCGCGCCGCGTCGTCGTCCCGTACGGCCCGATGTGGTCGACATACGTCGCGAGCGCGCTCGCGGGGCGGCCGTCGTTGGCACTGACGCTGCCCAACCCCGTTCGACGCAGGAGATGACATGACGAAGTCCGCCCGCCGCATCGCGTTCATCGGCACCGGCAACATGAACGAGGCCGTCATGGCCGGCGCTCTCGCAGGCGGTTTCGACGCGGATGACGTCGTCGCCACGTCGCGTCGCGTCGAGCGTGGCACGCAGTTGCGCGAGAAGTACGGCGTCGCGACGATGACGTCGAACCCCGACGCCGTCGCGGGCGCCGAGACGGTCGTGCTCGGCGTGAAGCCGTACCAGCTCGACGACGTGCTCGAGGAGATCGGCTCGCATCTCGCGGACGGCGCCGTCGTCGTCAGCCTCGCCGTGGGGCGATCGACCATCTCGCTCGAGGAGCACCTGCCCGACGGCGCCGCGGTCGTGCGCGTCATGCCGAACACTCCCGCGATGGTCGGGGCGGGCATGCACGCGGTGACGCCCGGCGCACACTGCGACGACGACCAACTGGCGCGCGCGAAGACGCTCCTCGCCGCGTCGGGCGATGTCATCACGGTCGCCGAGAAGGACCACGACGCCGTGACGGCGGTCTCCGGCAGCGGCCCGGCGTACCTGTTCTACCTCGCCGACGCGATGATCGAGGCGGGCGTCCTGCTCGGCCTGCAGCGCGATGTCGCGCACCGGCTCGCCGTTCAGACGATCGTCGGCGCGGGCACGATGCTCGCGGAGTCGGGGGAGTCGCCCGTCCAGCTGCGAGAGAAGGTCTCGAGCCCCGGCGGCACCACGATCACGGCGCTCGCCGAACTCGACCAGCGGGCCGTGCGCGCGGCGATGGTGGCGGCGATGAAGGCCTGCCACGACAAGTCTGCGTCGATGGGTTGAGCTCGTAGGGCTCGATCGGCGGGAAGAACCAGCAGGGAAGAATCAACACGGCTGAATCAGTGGGGCGTGTCGTTCGTGCGACGCTTCGGCGCTTCCTCGACTCGCTTCCGTCCGCCCCTCGATCGCTCGTTCACCCGATGTTCACCCATCCAAGAACGTTGACGGGCAAGCAGATTGCGCGCCTCATCGCGGCCGCTGCTCCCGGCATCCGGCGCACGGCACCCCCAGCGCCCATCGGCTCAGCCAAACGTGGTTCGATATGCGTATGACTGCGTTGACTGTACGAACCCTTGGCGAAGACGACTGGCAGATCTACCGCGACGTTCGCCTGAGCGCTCTGGAGGAGTCGCCCGAGGCCTTCGCGGCGTCGTCGTCCGCCGAGAAGCAGCTCGACGAGAGCGCGTGGCGTCGACGCATGGCGCGTGCGCGCCGCATCCTCGCGACCGACGAGAACGGCGACAAGGTCGGCGTCGTCTCGCTGCGCAGCGATGTGCGTGACGACGAGGAGTCGCCGTACGGCGAGCTGTTCGGCCTGTGGGTCACACCCGACGCGCGTGGCACGGGCGTCGCCGTCGCGCTGCTCGAAGCTGTTCTCGAGCAGGCGCGCAAGGAGAGCCTGGGCGCCGTCATCTACTGGGTCGGCACCGACAACGCGCGTGGTGTGGCGTTCGCGTCGAGCCGCGGTTTCCTGCCGACCGAGCACCGTCGTCCGATGAACCCGAACTCGTCCGACACCGAGTCCGAGGAAGAGGCTGCGTTCGTCTACCCGCTCGGTGCCGACGAGACCTCCATCCCGAGCGACGTCCTCGACGCGCGTCACTGACGTCATGCCCCACCCGACCCTCGTCATCTGGGACGCCGCGCTGACGCGGTACGACTTCGGTGAGGGTCACCCGATGAACCCTCTGCGGCTCGCGCTGACTGCGCGCCTCGCGGAGGGTCTCGGCGTTCTGGGGCATGTCGACGTCGAGGCGCCACGCCTGCCAGACGGAAGCGACGAGTTCCTCCTCAGCGTCCACTCGCGCGCGTACGTCGACGCTGTCATGGCCGCATCGGCGAACCCGGCGGACGCCGATACGTCGTTCGGTCTGGGCACGGAGGACGACCCGGCGTTCGTCGGCATGCACGACGTCTCCGCGCTCATCGCGGCCGGTACGCTGCGCGCCGTCCAGGCCGTGCACACCGGTGAGTACGAGCACGCAGTCAACTTCACCGGCGGCCTGCACCACGCGATGCCCGTCGCGGCGAGCGGTTTCTGCATCTACAACGACGCGGCGATCGGCATCCAGTGGTTGCTCGATCAGGGCGTCGAGCGCGTCGCGTACGTCGACATCGACGTCCACCACGGCGACGGCGTCGAGAAGACGTTCTGGAACGACCCGCGCGTGCTGACGATCTCGATCCACGAGTCGGGCACCGTGCTGTTCCCCGGCACCGGCTTCGCCCGCGACTGCGGCGGGCCCGAGGCCGAGGGCATGGCCGTCAACGTGTCGCTGCCGCCCGGCACCGGCGACGCCGAGTGGCTGCGCGCGCTGCACGCCGTCGTCCACCCTGTCGTGACGGCCTTCGCGCCGCAGGTGCTCGTCACCCAGCACGGTTGCGACTCGCACTACTCCGACCCGCTCGCGCACATGGTGCTGACGGTCGACGCGCAGAAGATGGCGCATCAGTCGCTGCACCAGCTCGCGCACGATGTGTGCGACGGGCGCTGGGTCGCGCTCGGCGGCGGCGGGTACGAGCTCGTCGACGTCGTCCCGCGCTCGTGGACGCACCTGACGGCCATCGCCGCCGATCACCCGATCCCGCTCGAGACGCCGACGCCGGACGAGTGGCGCCGCCACGTCGAGGCCATCACGGGGCGCACGGCGCCGACGAAGATGGGTGACGGTGTCGCCGAGAACGACGACGTGTGGTTCCAGTCGTGGGCCTCCGGCATGCATCCCGAGTCGCAGGTCGACCAGGCCGTCATGGCGACACGCGAAGCCGTCTTCCCGCATCATGGCCTGGACGTCTGGTTCGACTGACGTCCACCTTGCCCGGCAGTGACGACCCGTGGGCGATGGGCGCGAGCGCCACGACGGGACGTCGAAGCACTCGCCGGTGAACGGCGCGTCACCCCCACGAGTCGCGCAGCAAAACAGCAGACGATACGATGGCTCAGATATTCCCGTGGCCGACCCACCTCGCGGTGGGGCAGGAACGCACCGGCGAATGTCGGCACGGGCATCGCCAAGGACAACAGGTAAGGAACGGTTCACTCATGGGCTCCGTCATCAAGAAGCGCCGCAAGCGCATGGCCAAGAAGAAGCACCGCAAGCTGCTTCGCAAGACGCGTCACCAGCGTCGCAACAAGAAGTGACCTGATCACTCTTGACGCTCCAGGCCCCTGCCGCCCCGCGGCAGGGGCCTGTTGCATGCTCGGGGCATGCTCCTAGGCTGATGCGATGAACGTCTCCCCGCTGCGACGCGCTCTCGGACACACCCCCGATGATGCTGTGAGAAGAATCACCCTCATCACCAAGCCCGGCTGCCACCTGTGCGACGACGCGCGCGCCGTCGTCGAGAAGGTCGCCGCCGAGACGGGCGCCGAGGTGGAGGAGATCGACATGCTCGAGCACCCCGATCTCGTGGCGAGGTATGCCGAGCAGATCCCCGTCACGCTGGTCGACGGCAAGCAGCACGACTACTGGCGCGTCGACGAGGATCGGCTGCGCCGCGCCGTCACGGGCGGGCGCAGGCGGAGGTAGGGACCAAGGTCCCGTCGCGTCCAAATGGCACTCATTCCGCGTCATCACGCGGACGTGAACGACGTCACGCCACTTTGTGCCTCGGTGCACAAGGTCTAAGCTCGGGGGGTCCCGCGAACGCCTGTGCGGGCGTTTGGTATACGCGCCCCGCACCGCGAAGTGAGCGCGTGAGCCCCGAGGAAAGGCCGTAGCTGCCGTGAGCACCGAGCACGTAGAGCGCCGGGAGATTCCCGACGCCACCGTGAATCGGCTACCGGTGTATCTACGCGTGCTCAACGAGCGCGCCGCGGTGGGGCAGGAGCGAATCTCCTCCGAGGCGCTCGCCGAGCAGGCCGGGGTCTCCTCCGCCAAGCTGCGCAAGGATCTGTCGGCCCTCGGCTCGTACGGCGTGCGCGGTGTCGGCTACGACATCGTCACCCTCGCCGACCACGTCGCCGGCGCTCTTGGCCTCGAGCGCGAGTGGTCCGTCGCCATCGTCGGCATGGGCAACCTCGGGCGTGCGCTCGCGACGTACGGCGGCATCGGCGTCAAGGGCTTCGACATCAAGTGGCTCATCGACGACGACCCGCGCGTCGTCGGCACGGACGTCGGCGGCCGCGTCATCGTCCCGTTCGAGGCGCTGCGACCCGAGCCGGGCGAGGGCGTCATCGGCATCATCGCGACGCCCGCCACCGCGGCGCAGCAGGTCGCCGACCGCCTCGTCGTCGCCGGCGTGCGCAGCATCCTCAACTTCGCCCCCACCGTCCTGACCGTGCCCGCCGACGTGCAGGTGCGCGGCGTCGACATGGCGGGCGAACTCCAGATCCTCGCGTTCCGTGAGCAGCACTCACGCCTCGCCCGCTCTCGCACCACGAAGGAGCTCCTGGCATGAGCGTCATCGTCCTCGGCCTGTCCCACCGCTCGGCGCCACTCGCCGTGCTGGAGCGCGCCTCTCTCGACCCCGCAGGTCAGCAGGCGCTGCTCGAGCGGCTGCTCGCGGGGGAGAACGTCGACGAGCCGATCGTGCTGTCGACGTGCAACCGCGTCGAGGTGTACGCCGATGCGACGACGTTCCACGGCGCCGTCACCGAGATCGGTGAGGCGCTCGCTGCCGCGACGGGTGTCGGCCTCGGCGAGCTGCGTGAACACCTCTACGTCCACTTCGACGAACGCGCCGTCGCGCACCTGTTCAACGTCGCCGCCGGCCTCGACTCACTCGCGGTGGGGGAGAGCCAGATCCTCGCCCAGCTGCGCGAGAGCCTGCGTGAGGGGCAGCGCTCCGGGCGCATCGGCCCCGTCATGTCGCGCCTCGTGCAGCAGGCGCTGCGCGTCGGCAAGCGCGTGCACTCCGAGACGGGCATCGACACCGTCAGCCGCTCCCTCGTCGAGCGCGCCCTCGACCTGTCGGGCAACATGCTCGGCGACCTGACGGGTGTGCGCGCCGTCGTCGTCGGGGCGGGCGCGATGAGCTCCCTCGCCACCCACACGCTCGTGCGTCACGGTCTTGGCGAGGTGACGGTCGTCAACCGCACGTTCGACGCCGCCCGCCGCCTCGCCGACGCCGCCGGCTGCGCCGCGCGCCCCATCGACGAACTGCCTGACGCCCTCGCCGCGGCCGACCTCGTCGTGTCGTGCACCGGCGCCGTTGGCCACGTCATCGACGCGACGCTCGCGGCTCGCGCGAATCCTGAAGGGCGCCCCCAGGTCTACGTCGACCTCGCGCTGCCGCGCGACGTCGCCGACGAGGTCTCCTGCGTGCGCGGCGTCGCCGTGCTCGGCCTCGGCGACCTCGGCCCGCAGGTCGAGGGCGAGCCCGGCGCGGAGGCGGAGATCAAGGCCGTCCAGGACCTCGTGACGAGCGAGGTCGCCGCCTACGTCGTCGCGCGCCGCGCCGAGCGCGTCGCCCCGACCGTCGCGGCGCTGCGCGCCAACGCCGCCGACATCGTCGCCGCCGAGTTGAGCCGCCTCGACAGCCGCGTCGACCTCGACGAGACGACTCGCGCGCAGGTGCAGCTGACGGTGCACCGCGTCGTCGAGAAACTCCTGCACACGCCCACGGTGCGGGTGAAAGAACTTGCCAGCCAGGGTGGTGCTGTCGGTGAGAGTGATTACGCCGCAGTGCTCTCCGCCCTCTTCGACCTCGACCCCGCGCAGACGCGCGTCGTCACGGTTCCCCCGGAGATGCCATGAACAGCCAAGCAGCCGACGCCGCGCCGATCCGCCTGGGCACCCGACGCAGCCACCTCGCGATGACGCAGTCGACGTGGGTGGCCGAACAGTTGCGCGCGCACGGCCACGCCGTCGAGATCGTCGAGATCACGACCGAGGGCGACGTCAACCGCGCCTCGCTGGCGCAGATGGGCGGCACGGGCGTGTTCGCCGCCGCCATCCGCCGCGCACTGCTCGAGGATGAGGTCGACATGGCCGTGCACTCGCTCAAGGACCTGCCCGTCGCGCCCGAACCGGGCCTCGTGATCGCCGGCATCCCCGTGCGCGAGGACCCGCGCGACGCCCTCGTCGCCCGTGACGGTCTGACGCTCGGCGAACTGCCCGCAGGCGCCGTCGTCGGCACTGGTTCGCCGCGACGTGCCGCGCAGCTGCAGGCGCTCGGGCTCGGCTTCGAGATCCGCGACATCCGCGGCAACATCGACACGCGCATGGGCTACGTGACGAGCGGAGAACTCGACGGCGTCATCCTGGCGCGCGCCGGGCTGACGCGTGTCGAACGCACCGGCGCCATCAGCGAGACGATCGACCCGCTGCAGATGCTGCCCGCCCCCGGCCAGGGCGCGCTCGGGCTCGAATGCCGCGAGGGTGACGCACGCGTCATCGCCGCGCTCGCGGAGCTCGACGACGCCGACACGCGCGCCGCCGTCACCGCCGAGCGCGCCGTGCTCGGCGCCCTCGAAGCCGGCTGCGCGGCACCCGTCGGCGCGCTCGCGGAGATCGTCGAAGAGCCCGACGGCTCGCTCGAGATCTCACTGCGCGCCTTCGTCGGTGCGCCCGACGGTTCGTTCGAGCTGCGCCGCAGCGACGTTGGCTCCTACGACAACCCGGCCGCCGTCGGGGAGGCGCTCGCCCGCACGCTGCTCGACGACGGCGCGGGCGCAGTGATCCCGCCGCGCGAGGCACCGAATCCCACGACGAGCACGAAGGAGGCAGGCGCATGAGCACCGACCAGCACCACGCGAGGGTGGCCTTCGTCGGCGCGGGCCCGGGCGACCCGGGCCTGTTGACGATGCGCGCCGCGCGCCTCATCGAGAACGCGGACGCGGTGATCTTCGACCAGATCTGCGGTGAGCGCTTCGTCGCGCCGTTCGTGCGCGACGAGGTCGAACTCGTCGACGCCGGCTACGGCGACGCGGGCGCGCAGCTCACCACCGCGAGCCGCGCGAAGCTCGTCGTCAAGACTGCGAAATCCGTTGCAGCGCAGCATGATGACGCCGACAGCTCGGCTCGAGGTGGCGAGCAGCCGCTCGTCGTGCGCCTCATGGACGGCGACCCGTCGACGTTCCACGGCCTCGCCGAAGAAGCGCTCGCGTGCTCCAAGGCGGGCATCGACTTCGAGATCGTCCCGGGCGTCTCGGCCGTCTCCGCGGTGCCCGCGTACGCGGGCGTGCCGCTGACGGACGCGAAGGCGCGCACCGTCCACGTCGTCACCGCAGGCGACCCGAAGATCAACTGGGCGCGTTCGATCGACGCGTGCATCACCGTCGTCGTGCTCGGCCAGGCCGACGCGCTCAAGACGTCGCTGTGCGAACTGCGTGAGGCCGGCCGACGGGGCAACACGCCCGTCGCACTGACGGAGAACGGCACGACGATCACGCAGTCGACGGTGACGACGACGCTGGACGAGGTGCCCGCCGTGCTCAAGCGATCCTCGTTCGACGGGCCCGTCATGGCGATCGTCGGCTCGACGGTCGCGCACCGCGACCTGCTGTCGTGGTGGGAGAACAAGCCGCTGTTCGGTTGGAACGTGCTCGTACCGCGCACGAAGGAGCAGTCGGGTTCGATGATCGAGCGTCTCGCGACGCACGGCGCAACGAGCACCGTCGTGCCGACGATCAGCGTCGAACCGCCGCGCACGCCGCAGCAGATGGAGAAGGCCGTCAAGGGCCTCGTCACGGGGCGCTACGAGTGGGTCGGATTCACGTCCGTCAACGCCGTGCGCGCCGTGCGCGAGAAGTTCGCCGAGTTCGGGCTCGACGTGCGCGCGTTCGCGGGCGTCAAGATCGCGGCCGTCGGCGGGGTGACGGCGAACGCGCTGCGCGAGTGGGGCCTCGAGGCCGACCTGACGCCGTCGGGTGAGCAGTCGGCACAGGGTCTGCTCGAGGTGTGGGCCGACTACGACGAGGATCTCGACCCGATCAACCGCGTCTTCCTGCCGCGCGCCGACATCGCGACGGACACGCTCGTCGCGGGCCTCGAGGAGATGGGCTGGGAGGTCGACGACGTCACCGCGTACCGCACGGTGCGCGCGGCCCCGCCCGCGCCGGAGGTGCGTGAGGCGATCAAGTCGGGCAAGTTCGACGCCGTGTGCTTCACGTCGAGTTCGACGGTACGCAACCTCGTCGGCATCGCCGGCAAGCCGCACACGTCGACGGTCGTCGCGTGCATCGGCCCGGCGACGGCGAAGACCGCCGAGGAGCACGGGCTGCGCGTCGACGTCGTCGCGCCCGAGGCGTCGGCGGCGTCCCTCGTCGACGCTCTCGCCGGCTACGGCCGGTCGCTGGCCCACGAGGCCGCGGAGTCTGGGGAGAAGGTACGCCGCCCGAGCGATCGACGCGGGGCGGCCCGACGAAAGGTGAAGGCCTGATGGGTAGCTACGATCTGACGCACCGTCCGCGGCGGCTGCGCACGTCGCCGGTGATGCGCGACATGGTCGCCGAGACGGTCGTCTCGCCGTCCGACCTCATCCTGCCGGTGTTCGTGCGCGAGAACGCTTCGGAGAACACGCCGATCGCGTCGATGCCGGGCGTCGTGCAGCACACGCTCGACTCGCTCGTCGCGGAGGCGAAGCGCGCGCGTGACGCCGGCATCGCAGGCGTCATGCTGTTCGGCGTGCCGGAGTCGAAGGACGCCGTGGGTTCGGGTGCGCTCGATCCTGACGGCATCCTCAACGTCGGGCTGCGTGCCGTGCGTGACGCCGTGGGTGACGACCTGCTCGTCATGGGTGATCTGTGCCTCGACGAGTTCACCGACCATGGTCACTGCGGGGTTCTCGACGACGCGGGTCGGGTCGACAACGACGCGACGCTCGACGTGTACGCGCAGATGGCGGTGGCGCAGGCGCAGGCCGGTGCGCATGTGCTCGCGCCGAGCGGCATGATGGACGGCCAGATCGGTGTCATCCGTGCGGCGCTCGATCTGTCGGGGCACGACGACGTCGCCGTCATGGCGTACTCGGCGAAGTACGCGTCGGCGGCGTACGGCCCGTTCCGTGAGGCCGTGCAGAGTTCGTTGCAGGGTGATCGCGCGACGTATCAGCAGGATCCGCGCAACCGCACCGAGTCGTTGCGTGAGGCGATGCTCGACGAGGAGCAGGGCGCCGACATTCTCATGGTGAAGCCCGCGCTGCCGTACCTGGACGTGTTGTCGGACGTCGCGGCTGCCGCGACGGTGCCGGTCGCGGCGTATCAGGTGTCGGGTGAGATGGCGATGATCGAGGCGGCTGCAGCGAACGGTTGGATCGATCGTGAGCGCATGATCCGCGAGTCGTTGACGTGCATCAAGCGTGCCGGCGCGTCGATCATCTTGACGTACTACGCGCTGACGATCTAGCTCGGTGGGGCCTGAGCTTGCGAAGGTTCCAGCGAGCGTTGAGGAAGCGCGTCAAAAAAATCGTGCGATGGCGATCTGGCTCGGTGAGGCCTGAGCTTGCGAAGGTTCCAGCGAGCGTTGAGGAAGCGCGTCAAAAAAATCGTGCGCTGGCGATCTGGCTCGGTGGGGCCTGAGCTTGCGAAGGTTTTAACGAGCGTTGAGGAAGCGCGTCAAAAGATCGTGCGCTGGCGATCTGACGCGTGCTGACGACCGATCGGGCGCCCAGCCCATCGCGTCACGCATGACGAGAGGCCACGAGTTGTTGCTCGTGGCCTCTCGCGCTTCCCGTCCCAGGTGCGACTGTATCGCATCTGACGAGGTATGCCTTAGTTGCGACTTCGTCGCAGGTGGATAGCGTGGGGTCATGGCTGACTACTCGCTCCCGGAACTTCCCTACGACTACGCAGCTCTCGAGCCCTACATCTCGGGCGAGATCATGGAGTTGCACCACGACAAGCACCACGCGACGTACGTCAAGGGCATCAACACGGCCGTCGACCAGCTGTCGGAGATGCGTGACAAGGAGGAGTTCACGTTCCTCGGCACGCTGGAGAAGAACCTGGCGTTCCACCTCGGTGGCCACGTCAATCACTCGGTGTTCTGGACGAACATGTCGCCTGACGGTGGTGACAAGCCCGTTGGTGATCTCGCGGCTCGTATCGACGCCGACTTCGGTTCGCTCGACAAGTTCCGCGCGCAGTTCGAGGCCAACGCCCTCGGTGTGCAGGGTGCCGGCTGGTCGGTGCTGACGTGGGACATGGTCGCGCAGAAGCTGTACATCGTTCAGCACTTCGACCACCAGGGCAACGTGCCGATCTGCATGGTTCCGCTGCTCATGCTCGACATGTGGGAGCACTCCTACTACCTGCAGTACAAGAACGACAAGGCGACGTTCGTCAAGCAGTGGTGGAACATCGTCAACTGGGCTGACGTGCAGGCGCGTTTCGAGAAGGCGTCGAAGCAGACGCCCGGTCTCATCGTCTGACCGCTGCATCAGTCATCGACGCAAGGGTTGAGGAGGTTCGCGCTCCAGGGGGGGCGCGAACCTCCTCAACCCTTGTCGGCGTCTGCGGCTGTCATTCCCGGCGGTGACGATCGTGGGCGTCATCGTGAGGTGGGGGAGGCCCCAGGGTGGGCCGGCGTCGATGGCGCCGGGCGCGGCGCGCGCGTCAGGCTGGATCCATGACTGTGGAGCGAGTGAGTGCAACGCAGGTGGCGGCTGACCTGGCCGTGGCCTCGTGCGGCGTCGTCGGCCGCGTTCAGTTGCGCGAGCGAGGCGTCGAGCGTCACTACGTGCGTACGCTCGTGCGCCGGGATGCTGCGGGCCCGCGAAAGGCGCGGTTCGGCCTGGCGACGGCGTGAGTGAGCATCGTGTTCGCCACGTGCCGCCGCTGCACGCCCCTCCCGTTCCGCGAGCGCGCGAGGACGTCGCAGCCATTCGTGCCGCCTCTTTCGCCGCCACGGATCACGCGGCCGGGGCGCTGCTCGCGATGACGGTGCAACAGCGCCTCACCACACCTGAGTGGCTCTCTACGGCGTCGCAGATGCACCCCACGCTGCGGCGACGACGTGCCATCGCCGGGTTCATCCGCGACATCGGCGGTGGGTCGCAATCCATCGACGAACTCGCCTTCGTCGCGCACCCGCGTCGACGCCGGTCTCCACTGCCGGATCGTCAGGTCGTGCGCCAGGGCCCCGACGGGGGCTGGTACCTCGATGCACGCTGGAACGCCGACGGCCGCGTCGCCGAGATCGACGGCGCACACCACCAGGGCGGCGCCAACCCGATCACCGACGCACTGCGGCAGAACGCCGTCGCCCTCCACGGCGATCGCGTCCTGCGCGTTCCCGACATCGGCCTGCGCAGCGACCCTGATGCGTTCCTCGACCAGATCGAAGCCGCACTCATCGACGCAGGGGTTGTGGAGGTTCGTGCTCCATGAAGCACGAACCTCCACAACCCCTGTGGTTGCTTGATCGTCGTCAGGCCTTTTTCCGGGCCTGACTCCTCAACGCTCGCTTCGGCAGGATCCTCGCATGACATGCGCGTTCGTCCGCGCCGCGCTCGACGAATACGACGCTGCGGTCCTACCTACGCTCGCTTGATCGTCGTCAGGCCTTTTTCCGGGCCTGACTCCTCAACGCTCGCTTCGGCAGGATCCTCGCTTGACATGCGCGGTCGTCCGCGCCCGGCGCGGGTGAAGCCATCCTCGCTTCGCTGCGGTGACTCCACCCGCGCCGTGCTCGACGAACACGACGCTGCGGTCCTACCTACGCTCGCTTGATCGTCGTCAGGCCTTCGTGAACTCGAGGTCGAGGTTGATCTTGATCTTCTCGCTGATCAGGACGCCGCCACCGTCGAGGGGAGCGTTGAACGTCATGCCGAAGTCGTTGCGGTTGATCTCACCCGACGCCTCGAAACCGGCGCGCGTGGCGCCCCACGGGTCGGTCGCGACACCGTTGAAGTCGTACGAGAACGTGACGGGCTTCGTCACATCCTTGATCGTCAGGTCACCCGTGATCTCGTCGTCCGTGATCTGCGTGGCCTTGAACGTCATCGTGGGGTAGGTCTCGACGTCGAAGAAGTCGCCCGACTTGACGTGCGCATCACGGTCGGCGCTGCCCGTGTCGAACGACGCGGTCTGCACGGTGAACTCGACGCTCGAATCCGAGATCGGGTCGGCGGCGACGACCGTCGCCGAGTAGTCGGTGAACTTGCCGCGCACCTTCGTCACCATGAGGTGACGGGCGACGAACGAGATCTCCGTGTGCGCCGGGTCGATGTTCCAGGTGCCGGTGGGGAGGGTGTTGAGGGAGGCCATGACGAGCCCCTTTCCTTCAGATCGTTGATGGTCGATGCACTCACCGTAGCGGAGCGTTGTTGAATGTTCAACTACATGCCCGGGGCGCGTATTCCATTCCACACCCCAACAGGGGGTTCGTGTGGAACTGACGGTGAACACCGGGAATACTAGGTCTGTTGAGGAAGCGGCTGCAGGAGAGGCGAGTAGCGTGACGCGAGGTGGCGAGACGGCGTGGTTGAGCGAGTCCGAGCAGGCTGCGTGGCGCCACTACCTGCGCGGCGCGCGGGCGCTCGAGACGGCGCTCGATCGTGAACTTCTCGCCCACGGCATGTCGCTGGCCGAGTACGAGATCCTCTCGATGCTCTCCGAATCGGAGGGTCGGCGCCTGCGCATGAGTGCGCTCGCGGCTATCGTCGTGCAGTCACGCAGCCGGCTGACGCATACCGCCAACCGCCTCGAACGGCGCGGCTGGGTCGAGCGTCAGCCCTGCCTCGACGACTCCCGCGGCGTCGAACTCGTCCTCACCGAGGACGGGTTGCAGGCCCTGCACGAGGCAGCCAAGGTGCACGTCGCGAGTGTGCGCGCCTTCATGGTCGACGTGATGCCCGCGCGTCAGTTCGCGAGCCTCGGGGATGCCATGCGCCGCGTCGGCGAGGCCGTCGAGGCCAGCGAGCGCTGACGACCGGAGCACGCCACCACCCCGCGCACGGTGTGTCGAGGCACCACCTGCCGCGCCCGGAGCGAGGAGGATGACGGGACGTTCCCTGCGACGGCGCGCACCGGCCGTCCCCGTCGCGGGTGCGACGACGCGACGCTGCTGTGGTGGGCCTCACGGGCCGTGAGGGGGCCGGCGTGGAGGGGATTGTCAGTGCGCGATGGAACAATGATGCGCATGAGCCAGAACACCTCGACGTCTCAGGCATTGCTCGATCACGCCCGCTCGGTCACCCCAGGCGGCGTCAATTCCCCGGTGCGCGCGTTCCGCGCCGTCGGCGGCACGCCGCGCTTCATCCGTGAGGCGAAGGGGCCGTGGCTGACGGATGTCGACGGCAACCGTTACGTCGACCTCATCTGCTCGTGGGGGCCGATGATCCTCGGCCACGCCGACCCGCGCGTCATGGACGCGGTGCAGCAGGCCGCGTCGCGCGGGTTCAGCTTCGGCACGCCGAGCGAGAACGAGGTGGCGCTCGCCACCGAGATCGTCAGCCGCGTCGAGCCGGTCGAGCAGGTACGCCTCGTCTCCTCCGGCACGGAGGCCACGATGTCGGCCATCCGTCTCGCCCGCGGCGCGACGCAGCGCAGCAAGATCGTCAAGTTCGCAGGGTGCTACCACGGCCACGTCGACGCGCTGCTCGCCGCCGCCGGCTCCGGCCTCGCGACGTTCGCCCTGCCCGACTCGGCCGGCGTCCCCGCCTCGAGTGCGGGAGAGACGATCGTGCTGCCGTACAACGACGTCGACGCGCTCGACGCGGCCTTCGCCGAGCACGGTGACGAGGTCGCCGCCGTCATCACCGAGGCCTCGCCGGGCAACATGGGCGTCGTGACGCCGGTGCCCGGTTTCACGAAGGCGCTGCGCGACATCACCACGAAGCACGGCGCTCTGCTCATCTCCGACGAGGTGATGACGGGCTTCCGCTGCTCCGCGGCCGGCTGGTTCGGTCACGAGGGCCAGCAGGGTGAGACGGCGCCAGATCTGTTCACGTTCGGCAAGGTCATGGGCGGCGGCTTCCCGGCTGCCGCGTTCGGTGGGCGTCGCGACCTCATGGAGCTGCTCGCACCCGACGGCCCCGTCTACCAGGCGGGCACCCTCGCCGGTAACCCGATCGCGACGGCCGCCGGCCTCGCGACGCTGCAGGCCTGCACGCCGGAGGTCTACGCGCACCTCGACCGCGTCGCACACACGATCGCCGATGCGGCCTCGAGCGAGCTGACGAAGGCCGGCGTCCCGCACCAGGTGCAGTGGGCGAGTTCGATGTTCTCGATCTTCTTCACCGACGAGGCCGTGACGAACTACGACGGCGCCAAGAAACAGGACATCCATGCCTTCGCCCGCTTCTTCGACGCGATGCTCGCCCAGGGCGTGCACCTGCCGCCGTCGTCGTTCGAGGCCTGGTTCGTCTCCGCGAGTCACGACGACGAGGCCGTCGCGCACATCGTCGAAGCGCTGCCGACCGCGGCGCGCGCCGCGGCGTCCACAGACTCGGCTGCGACACTGTGAGCATGTCCGAGCACGCCACCTCCGATCCGTCGCGGACGCCGCAGCCGTCGCTCGCTGCCGTCAGCGAGCCGCGGGTGCCCGTCACGACGCTCGTGCACCTCGTGCGCCACGGCGAGGTCCACAACCCCGAGAAGGTGTTGTACGGGCGCCTCGATGGATACCACCTCTCTGAGCTCGGGCACGAGATGGCCGAGTTGACGAGCCAGTGGTTGGCGCCACGCGACGTCACGCACCTCGTCAGCTCGCCGCTCGAGCGAGCGCAGGAGACGATGGCGCCGATCGCCGACAAGCTCGGTCTGCCCGTCACGCTCGACGAGCGTGTCATCGAGGCAGGCAACGACTTCGAGGGCATGACGGTGGGCTCGAACCCCAAGCAGCTCATGCAGCCGCGCTTCTGGCCGAAGCTCACCAACCCGTTCCGCCCCAGCTGGGGCGAGCCGTACGACGAGATCGCCGCGCGCATGGATGCGGCGATCCGTGATGCTCGTGATGCGGCATCCGGGCACGAGGCCGTCATCGTCAGCCACCAGCTGCCGGTGTGGACGGCGCGTCGTTTCGCCGAGGGCAAGCGCCTGTGGCACGACCCGCGCTCGCGCGAGTGCACGCTCGCGTCGGTGACGACGATCGAGTTCATCGACGATGAGATCACCGACGTGCGCTACACCGAACCCGCCGGCCGGTTGCTCGCCGCCTCGACGAATGCGGTGGGAGCATGAGCAGCAGCATCACCCGGCGCGCCGCCGCCGTCATCGCTGCCGGTGCTCTGACGTTCGGTGCGACGGCGTGCGGTGACGGCAAGAACGACGAGATCAGCAAGCAGGCGCAGGACCAGAAGGGCTACGTCGGCGGCGACGGAACCGTCGAGGAGCTTCCCGCAGCCAAGCGCGACAAGCCCGTCACGTTGAGTGGCAAACTGCTCGACGGCACCGACTGGAACGTGGAGCAGGCTCGCGGCAAGGTTGTCGTGCTCAACGTCTGGGGCGCCTGGTGCGGCCCGTGCGGGGCCGAGATGCCGCACCTGCAGAAGGCGTGGCAGTCGTACGAGAAGGCGGGCAAGAACGTCGTGTTCATGGGCATCGACCAGCGTGACTCGAACGCCGTCGCCAGTTCGACCCTGAAGAAGTGGGGCGTCACGTACCCGTCCCTGGCCAATGACGACGGCGCCAACCTGCAGGGCCTTCAGCGCAAGGTCTCCGCGACCCCGACGACGCTCGTGCTCGACGCGCAGGGCCGCATCGCCGCGCGCGTCAGTGGGGCGACGACGGAGACGACGGTGCGCAACATGGTCGACAAGGTGCTGGCGGAGAAGGCTTGATCGCGTTGCTCGCGGCGAGCGACTCGCCGAGACAGATCGTCGCGGACGGCGCGTTGCCGCTCGCGATGTTCTTCGCTGCCCTCGCGGGGCTCGTCTCGTTCGCCTCGCCGTGCGTGCTGCCACTCGTACCAGGCTTCCTCGCCTACGTGACCGGCCTGACCGACGAGAAGCGTCGCACCCGCATCATCCTCGGCGCGTGCCTGTTCGTCCTCGGCTTCTCCGTCGTGTTCGTCGGCCTGCAGGCCGCGCTGTCGTTCTTCGTCGACACCGTCGGCGCCCACGACACGCTGCTGCTGCGCGTCGGCGGGGTGTTAGTCATCGTCATGGGCCTGCTGTTCCTCGGCGTGCTCGGCCAGCGCGGATTCACCGTGCGCTGGCGCCCGGCCGCGGGGCTGCTCGGCGCTCCGCTGCTCGGCGCCGTGTTCGCGCTCGGCATGTCGCCGTGCGTCGGGCCGGTCTACGGCGCGATCCTCGCGGCCAACACCGCACTCGGATCGAGCGGCGTCAACGGGCGCGGGTTGCTGCTCACCGCCTGCTACAGCCTGGGCATCGGCATCCCCTTCATTCTCATCGCGGCCGGCTGGAGCCGCGCCGAGCGCGCCTCGAAGTGGTTGCGCGCGCGGCATCGTCCGATCCAGCTCGTCGGCGGCGGCCTCATGATCGCCATCGGCGTGCTCATGGTGACGGGTCTGTGGAACTCGCTCATCGCCGACATCCAGACCCATCTCGTCAATCAGTTCGAACCGGTGATCTAGTGGCCAAGACGTCAGACAACCCCGAACCCGGCGCGTTCCGCGTCGACGACGCTGCTCACGGCGAGGCATCCATGGGCGGTGCGGCGCGCGACGACGTGCCCCGTGACGATGCGGCCGACGCAGACTCGACGAAGACGTCCTCGCGGGACGATCGGGCGACGGTGACGCAGCCGCGTCTCGGGTTCCTCGGCGGCCTGCGCTGGTTCTGGCGGCAGTTGACGAGCATGCGCACGGCGCTGTTCCTGTTGCTGCTCGTCGCGGTCGGGGCCGTGCCGGGCTCGATCTTCCCGCAGCACTCGATCGACGAGCAGCGTGTCACGCAGTACCGCCTCGATCATCCGGATCTGGCGCCGTGGCTCGACCGGCTCGGCATGTTCAACGTCTACAGCTCGCCGTGGTTCGCCGCCATCTACCTTCTGCTGACTGTGTCGCTCGTCGGCTGTATCATCCCGCGCGTCCGGGTGCACTACAAGGCGATGCGGCAGGGCCCGCCCGCGATGCCCCGCCGCCTCTCACGCCTTCCCGCGCACCGCGAGGTGACGCTCGAGGCGACCCCCGAGCAGGTCATCGCCGCGACGCGTACCGTCCTGCGGCGCAAGCGGTTCGCGCTGCGCAAGGGCACGGGCGAGTTCGAGGTCGCCTCCGAGGGCGGCATGCTGCGCGAGACGGGCAACCTGCTGTTCCACCTCAGCCTCATCGGCATCATCGTCTCGGTCGCGGCCGGGCACGTCTGGGGCTGGCGCGGTGACGTCATCGTCCCCGAGGGCAGCGGTTTCGCCTCGACGCCGTCGCGCTACGACACCCTGAAGCTCGGGCCGTGGGTCGATGCGGAGCAGGACATCCCCGACTGGGCGCTCAAGATGAACACGCTCAAGGTGATGTTCGAGAGCAACGTCGACCCGACGAGCAGCCAGTGGGGTCAACCGCGCGACTTCACCGCCGACGTCGACTACCGGGAGTCGGCGAACAGCGCGTGGAAGAAGGACACGATCAAGGTCAACCACCCGCTGAAGGTGGGAGGCGGCGAGGTGTACCTGCTCGGCAACGGCTACGCCCCGAAGATCACGTTCAAGGACGCGAAGGGCAACGTCCTGTATGACGAATCCACGCCGTTCCTGTCGATCGACAACAAGTACAAGTCGACCGGCGCATTCAAGATCTCGGGCGCCTCACCGAAGCAGATCGGCCTCACCGGCTTCTTCCTGCCGACGGCCTACCTCGACCCGAACCTGGGCCCGAGCTCGGCCTTCCCCGACGCCAAGGCGCCGGCGCTGTACCTCACGGCGTTCACGGGCGACCTGTACCCGAACGGTCGCCCGCAGTCGGTGTTCAGCCTCGACACCGGCACGATGACGCAGCTCAAGGACGAGAAGGGCCAGCCGGTGCGTCTGCAGCTCGCCCTCGGCCAGACGGTGCAGCTGCCGAACAACCTCGGCTCCGTGACGTTCGACGCGGCGCCACGGTGGGCGGGGCTGTCGATCCGTCACGACCCCGGCAAGGGGCCGGCCCTGCTGTTCAGCGTCCTCGCACTCGCCGGCCTCGTGCTTTCGCTGACGATCCGTCGTCGGCGCGTGTTCGTCCGCGTCCGTCCCGCTACGGATGGTGACACCGACGCGCGTACAGTGGTTGAGATCGGTGGGCTCGCCAAGGGTGAGGATCCTCGTCTCGCGCTGGCGGTCGACGACATCCTCGAACGCATCAGCCGCGCGGCGGCCCCCACCACGAAGACGACAGGTAAGGCATGATGTCCGCTTTCGCATTCATCGACGAGGCGCACAGCACCCTCGCGCAGAACTCCACGCGCGCCGTGTATGCGGCCGCGCTCGTCCTCACCCTCGCGATGCTCTCGTTCTGCGTCGATCTCGCCCAGGCCCCTGGCCGTCAGGCGCGGGCCGGACGCCGAGGCGCGGCCGATGAGGCTGCTGTCGAGGCCGACGCCATGAGCGCCGAGGCCACGAGCGCCGGCGCGGCAGCGTCGTCGACGGCCAGCGTCGGTGGTGCGACGGCGGTACTCGAACGCACCCGCGAACGTCGTGACCTCGACGGCGACGGCACCCCCGACGTCCCGGCCGACGGTCACAAGCGTCAGTGGGCCGGCACCGGCATGGCGCTGACGTGGCTGGGTGCCGCGTTCCTCATCGCGGGCATCGTCATGCGATCGCTCGCCGTGCACCGCCCGCCGCTGGGCAACATGTACGAGTTCGACCTCGCCGGTACCGCGTTCCTGCTCGTGTGCTTCCTGCTGTGGAGCCTGCGAAAGGACGTGCGCTGGCTCGGCGCGTTCGTCACGCTGCCCGCGACGCTGTTCCTCATCCTCGCGGCGAAGGTGTACTACACCGAGGCGAGCAAGCTCATGCCGTCGCTGCAGTCGTACTGGTTGTCGATCCACGTGACGGTCGCGACGCTGTCCGTCGGCCTGTTCACGATCGGCTTCGTCATCACAGCGCTGTACCTCGCCCAGAAGACGCGCGAGGAGAGGGGCAAGAGCAGCGGTTTCCTGCGCTCGCTGCCCGATTCGGAGACCCTCGACCGCCTCTCCTACGGCGTGCACATCATCGCGTTCCCGCTGTGGATGTTCACCGTCCTGTGCGGCGCCATCTGGGCGCAGGAGGCCTGGGGTCACTACTGGAACTGGGACCCGAAGGAAGTGTGGTCGCTCGTCATCTTCATCGTCTACGCGGCCTACCTGCACAGCCGCGTGACGGTCGGGTGGAGCGGACGCAAGGCCGCCGCCGTCGTCCTCGTCGGCTTCGCGTGCATCCTCATCAACTACGGCGTCGTCAACGTGTTCTTCGTCGGCCAGCACTCCTACTCGGGGCTGTGATCGGCTGATGGCACCTGTCGCTCGTTACACCGTTCTGCGCATCCTCGTCTTCTTCGGCTGCGTGTGCCTGGGCTACCTGTGCGGGCTGCGCAGTTTCCTGCTGCTCATCGTCGCGGCGCTCGCGTCGACGGCGATCAGCTTCTTCGCGCTCAACCGCTTCCGTCAGGAGACGGTCGACGTCGTCGAAGATCGCGTCGAGAAGCGTCGTGCCCGTGCGCAGCAGATGCGTGAGGCCGAGGACGTCGAAGAGGACTGATCGACGCTCGATCCGCACCGGGCCCCTGACGGGCCGGGCGTGCTGGTCGCAGACGAATGATGACGAAGGCCGGCCGTCCCCGAGGGGCGGCCGGCCTTCGCGTGTGTTGAAGTCTTTGTCGTCGTTGCTGCTGTCGTCGTCGGATTGGCAGCGGATGACGGCGTGGTGGGCGCTGCAGCCGTCAGGGCCGTCAGTGCATGAGGTGCGCGGCGTAGAGGCCGCCGCCGAGGAGCAGGCCGTAGAGCAGCTGGTAACGGCCGGTGCCGGCGAGGGCCGGCACGAGGTCGCGGCCCGTGGCGCCGCGCATGACGCGCAGCACCGGCGGGATCGCGGCGATGAGGGCGACGAAGCCCGCCGCAGCGGCGACGTGGAACAGCGTGCACACCGCGACGGCGGCGACGGACACGGCGATGAGCAGGACGTAGAACGTGCGGGTGGCCTTGTCGCCGAGCCGCACGGCGAGGGTGTGCTTGCCGGCTTCGACGTCCGTCGGGATGTCGCGCAGGTTGTTCGTCACGAGGATCGCGCAGGCGATCGCGCCCACGCCGATGCTGCCCGCCCACGCGGACGGCGACAGCGTGTGGGCCTGCGTGTACGTCGTGCCGAGTACCGCGACGAGGCCGAAGAAGACGAAGACGAAGACCTCACCGAGCCCCATGTAGCCGTAAGGGCGCTTGCCGCCGGTGTAGAACCACGCCGCGAGGATGGCGGCGGCGCCGACGAGCAGCAGCCACGGCGTGTTCGACAGCGTGACGAGCGCGAGGCCGACGAACGCGGCGACGAAGAAGCACCCGAACGCGGCGAGCTTGACGTTGCCCGGGTTCGCGAGGCCTTGACCGACCAGGCGCACCGGGCCGACGCGGTCCTCGTCGGTGCCGCGGATGCCGTCGGAGTAGTCGTTGGCGTAGTTGACGCCGATCTGGAGGAACAGCGCGACGATGAGCGCGAGCAGCGCATAGCCGGGGTTCGCCTTCTCCATCGCGTAGGCCGCGCCCGTTCCGACGAGGACGGGGGCGATGGCGGCGGGCAGCGTGCGGGGGCGCGCGCCCTCGACCCATTGGTTCAGGGTGGCCATGTGCGGGATGTTCTCCAGGTCGTGTGGGCCGGGGCTCCGGCGATCTAGCGGGGGTCTCGTAGATTGTGCCACTCGGGCGAGCAGGCGATGAGCGCGCGATCGGGCTTGCCGACGCCCGTCAGCGGGATCGTCTCGAGCACGCGAGCCATGGCCGGGACGGCGTACGGCGGCAACGCCTTTCGGCACTCACTCATGAGACGCGCGAGGACGTCATCGGTTGCCTCGCGACGTTCGGTCGTGACGACAGCCACAGCGACGCACTGCCCCCAGCGCTCGTGCGGGCGGGCGACGACGACGGCGTCACGTATGCCGTCGACACCGCGGACGACGTCCTCGACGACGCGCGGACTCACCTTGTACCCGCCGGTGTTGATGACGTCGTCGATGCGCCCCTCGATGTGCAACGCGCCGTCGAAGCGTCCGAGGTCGTCGGTGAGGAACAGCGTCGCCTCGCCGGGTGTCGCCTCGCTGCGTCGGCGCTCTGACAGGCCCGTGGGGGCAGATTCGCGGGTCGCGTCGCCGTCGGGTGCGGAGTCGACGGGCGATGAGTCGATCGTGGGCCTGGCGAGAATGCGTGCGGCGACGAACGTCGCGGCCGATCGTTCGGCGTCGCCGAGGTAGCCACTCGCCAGCGTCGGGCCGGACAGGGCGATGCGACCGAGGCCTTCGTCGTCAGCGTCGAGGACGTGGACGCCGACGCCCGCGAGGGGGACGCCGTCGTAGACGCAGCCGCCGGCCGTCTCGCTCGAGCCGTACGTCGTCACGATGGCGAGCCCGGCGTCGCTGGCGCGCGACTGCAGGTCGGGGGGCGTCGCGGCGCCCCCGACGAGGATGCTGCGGTAGCGCCGAGCCGCCTCGAGAGCGCGCACGCCGACGGGGTCGTCGCGCTCGGCGGCGTCGAGGACGTCACGCAGCTGCGTCGGGACGAGGCTCGTGTGGATGGGGGAGAAGGGCGGCGCGTTGCGGGCGACGAGCGTCGTGGCCCTGGTGAACTGCTCGAGCGACCAGGCGTCCATGACGATCGGTGTCGTGCCCGCGATGAGTGAGCGCACGATGACCTGCGTGCCCGCGATGTGATGCGGCGGCAGCGGAAGCAACCACGTACCCGCGCCGATGCGCTCGTGGGTCGCGGTGGCGCTCGCGATGAGCGCGTCCTTCGTCAGCATCGCGCGCTTCGGGGTGCCGGTGGATCCGCTCGTCGAGACGACGAGCGCGAGGCGTTGGGGCGCGTCGGTGGGGTGACGCGGGACGTCGGGGGCCGGAGTGCCCGCCTCGTAGGGCGCGAGGGCCGGGCCGGTTCCGGCGAGCGCGGCATCGAGGGCCTCGTAGTAGGGCGTGATGTCGGCGCGGTCGACGGCGAACGGCACGAGCTCAGGCATGACGTTCACTGTACGACGCGCCCGGCAGAGCCAGGTGAGGTGCCTCGCGCCGGCGGACGTCAGGTGCGGGGTGCGGCCAGGACGGGCAGGATGGGGTCATGACTGAGCGCAAGGTGGCAGTGGTGACGGGTGCGAGCAGCGGGATCGGGCGGGCATCGGCTCGCGCTCTCGCGGCGAGGGGGTACGACGTGGTGTGCGCGGCGCGGCGACTCGACCGGGTGGAGGAACTCGCCCGGGAGATCGACGGGCGCGCCGTCCAGTGCGACGTGACGAACGTCGACGACGTGAAGAACCTCGCCGCTCAGGCCGGCTCGCGCGTCGACGTGCTCGTCGCGAACGCCGGTGGCGCGTTCGGTGCCGAGCCCGTCGCGACCGCGAACCTCGACGACTGGCGCCGCATGTACGACGTCAACGTCATCGGAACCGCGGCGACGATCCAGGCGTTCCTGCCGGCGCTCGAGGCGGCACACGGCGTCATCATCACGATCGGGTCGACGGCCGGCATCGTCAGCTACGAGGGCGGCGCCGGGTACTGCGGTTCGAAGCACGCCGTGCGCGCTCTCATGGGGGCGTTGCGCCTGGAGCTGTTCGACAAGCCGGTGCGCGTCTGCGAGATCGACCCCGGCATGGTGAAGAGTGACGAGTTCGCGCTCGTCCGCTTCGGCGGTGACGCCGACAAGGCCGCGGCCGTGTACCAGGGCGTCGAGGCGCCGCTGACGCAGGACGACATCGCCGACGCCGTCGCCTACATTGCCGAACTGCCGGAGCACGTCAACATCGACCAGATGGTCGTGCGTCCGCGCGCCCAGGCCGCGCAGCACAAGGTGCACCGCACCTCCTGACGCTCTCGCCCGCCGGTCCCCAGATGGGGCACGGTGGGTCGAGCGCGGAGCGTGAGGGACGAGCGGTCGGGGCTGGGGATGAGCGATCGGGGCTGGGTGACGACGCTGCCAGGGCCCCGTCTGCATGCCACCGGTTCACGGGCTGAGCCCGTCTGGCGACGCGTTGCGGCGCGGCCGTATCGTGGCGCCCGTCAGCAGTGGTGACCGCGGCGCGGTCACTGTCGTGAGTACCCGGGTTTGCGGCGGCCCACAGATGTTCAGGAGCTTCGGTGGCCCCGTCACGGTTTTCCTCGTCCAGCGTCATGTCCTCCTCGACGGCCCCGGCCGTTCTCATGGTCATCGGCTCGTGCACATCCCTGCAGTTCGGGGCGAGCCTCGCGACGCAGCTCTTCGGCCCGCTCGGAGCGACGGGCGTGACGACGCTGCGGCTCGGTCTCGCCGCCGTCATGCTGGCGCTGGTGACGCGCCCGAGGGTGCGCACCTGGACGCGTTCGCAGTGGACGGCTGTCGCCGCGTTCGGCCTCGCTCTCGCAGGTATGAACGGGATGTTCTACGAGGCGATCGCGCGCATTCCTCTCGGCCCGGCGGTCGCCATCGAGTTCCTCGGCCCGCTCGGGCTGGCCGCGATCCTGTCGCGCAAGCTCAAGGACTTCGCCTGGATCGTGCTGGCGCTCGTCGGGGTCATGATCCTCGGTTTCGATGACGCAGGTGGTTCGCTCGACCTCGTCGGCGTCGCGTTCGTCCTCGGCGCGGGGTTCTTCTGGGCGCTGTACATCCTCGCGAGTGAACGCGTCGGGGGAGCGGTCGACGGCGCGGGTGGCCTCGCGATGGCGCTCGTCGTCGGCACCGTCGCACTCGTCCCGTTCGGAGCGCAGGGCGCCTGGACGGGGCTGACGGACGTCCATTACCTCGCGCTCGCCATCGGCACCGCGTTCCTCGCCTCCGTCGTCCCGTATGCGCTCGAGCTGTCGGCGCTGCGGCGGCTGCCGAAGGCCGTGTTCGGGGTGCTGCTCGCCCTCGAACCCGTCATCGCGGCGCTCGCGGGTTGGCTGCTGCTCGATCAGGGCTTCGGTGCGACGCGCACGCTAGCAGTGCTCCTCGTCGTCGTCGCCGGCGCGGGGTCGGCCATCACGGCGTCACGGCGTGACGCGACGGTCGGCGTCGCCGCCGAACATGCTCCTGACGAGCTCGCCGCGTCCATCCACGGAGGGTGACGACGCCCGTGACGGCCGGTGTACGCAAGCATGCTCATGACGACATCGCCGCCGTCCCACGAAGACTGGCACCATGCGTCCCCGTAGATGAACGTCAGGCGGCCAGGGCCTTGCTCAGAAAACCCACGCCCACGATGCAGCCCACGGCGCCGGCGATGCGGGCTCCTAGGACGTTGGGGGTGAAGGTGGCGCGTTCGCGCACCCAGCGAGGTTGCCAACCCCAGCGCTGGTTGTAGCGGATCATCTTCTCCGGGTATGGCGCCTGGTAGCCGCCATGAGGATGAACAACACCGCGATGGCGCCGCTGCCGAGGCAGCTCATCGGCGGGTTCCACGTCGAGTCATCCTCGGATCGTGCGGCGTGACGGCCTGTTGACGCTCCCGATCTGCCTTTCCCTTGACCCAGGTCCTCCGTCCAAGCGGATCGTTTCCCGCGATACGCCCCGGTGCCCCACGACGCCCCAAGGGTGAGCAGCCACGGCCAGTGGCGAATGTGGACGAAATTCACGGAGGGGGACGAAAATCGCAGGGGTGCACGGGGCTGCGGGGCCGCCACCGTCGCCCTTCGAGTGGCGCGATGGGGTCGTCACCGCCGCGTCCTAGACTGACGGCATGAGTGAGACCACCCCTGACGAAGCCGTCCGGCAGCCCGAGAACCCCTTCGACCCGAGCGCGTGGACCGCCGTCGAGGGGTTCGAGGATCTCACCGACATCACGTACCACCGCAGTCGCGAACTCGGTTGTGTGCGTGTGGCGTTCGATCGTCCCGAGGTGCTCAACGCCTTTCGTCCGCACACCGTCGACGAGTTGTATCGCGTGCTCGATCACGCGCGCCGCACGCCGGACGTCGGCGTCGTCCTGCTCACCGGCAACGGCCCCGGGCCGGAGGGCACCGGCAGCGCCGGCAAGTGGGCGTTCTGCTCGGGCGGCGACCAGCGCATCCGTGGCCGCTCCGGCTACCAGTACGCGGCCGATCCAACGGGTGACGACTCCGCGAGCGGCGTCGACGAACTGCGTGTCAAGGCCGAAGGTGGGCGTCTGCACATCCTCGAGGTGCAACGGCTCATCCGCACCATGCCGAAGATCGTCATCTGCCTCGTGCCCGGCTGGGCCGCCGGTGGCGGGCACAGCCTCCACGTCGTGTGCGACCTGACGATGGCCTCCCGCGAGCACGCGCGGTTCAAGCAGACCGACGCCGACGTCGGCTCGTTCGACGCCGGCTACGGCTCGGCGTACCTCGCGAAGATGGTCGGGCAGAAGTTCGCGCGGGAGATCTTCTTCCTCGGCCGCACCTACACCGCCGACGACATGCACCGGATGGGTGCGGTCAACTTCGTCTGCCCGCACGCCGAGCTCGAGAGCGAGGCTCTGCAGGTGGTGCGGGAGATCATGGCGAAGTCGCCGCAGGCGCAGCGCATGCTGAAGTTCGCGTTCAACCTCACCGACGACGGCCTCATGGGCCAGCAGGTGTTCGCCGGTGAGGCCACGCGCCTCGCCTACATGACGGACGAGGCCGTCGAGGGCCGCGATCAGTTCCTCGAGAAGCGCGACCCCGACTGGTCGGGTTTCCCCTGGTACTTCTGAGAACCCCCAGGGCCGCCCGCGCCGTCTCCTGCTGAGGCCGGGGGCCGCCCTCTGCGCGCAAATGCACCCAGGTGCATTTGCGGGCAAGGTGAGGGCGCGGTCTTCGCGCATGGCGGGCCGGGCGTTCCACACGTGATCTGCGATGAGCGCGCACCCGCGGGGGTGCGCGCTCATCGCTTTGGTCCATCGTCCCCCGAGGCAGAGGCAGAGGCAGAGGCAGAGGCAGAGGCCGGCGCCCAGCCCCCGTTCGCGGCATTCGAACTTTACCAACCGAAAGGTAAAGTAAAGGCCATGAGGCAGAGTTCACGTGAGGTCATCCTCGACGCGGCGCTCGCGCTGATGCGGCGTCAGGAGCCGGTGTCGCTCGACACGGTCGCGCACGCGGCCGGGCTGACGAAGCCGGGGCTGATGTACCACTTCAAGACCAAGGAAGCGCTCATGCTCGCGGTCGTCGATCGGGTGGCTGACGACCAGAAGCGCCAACTGGAGAAGCTCCTGGCGGACGTCGACCCCGTGTCGCCGTGGCCGCGGCTGACGGCGTACGTCCGATGGATGCTCGCGGGCGAGGTCGACGAAGCAGACCTCGCGATGATGGCAGATCCGCGCCTGCGCGAGGTCCTCACGCGCCGCTGGGAAGAGCACTTCGAGCCCTGGGTGGCGCTGCCCGAAGGTCTCGACCCGCAGACGCGGGCACGCCTCGAGGGCGCCCGCTTCATGGCCGACGGCGTGTGGTTCGCCGACGCCAGCGGCGCCCTGCCCCTCGACGACGACGGCCGCTCGGGCGTGCAGGCACTCGCCGAACAGCTCCTCGCCCCTCAGACGCAGGGCGAGCGACACGCAGCGTCTTCGCACCAGGGGCATGCTGACGACGTCCTGCATGGGCGCCACATCGGAGATCGGCGCCGTCGACGATGACGCCCCTCACCACACGTCGCCACACGAACCCGACACGAAGCCCGGCAAGAAGATCAAGAACGTGAAGGAGGAGGAGGCGTGAAGAACTACCTGATGCTCGGATGCGCGGTCGTGTGCGAGGTCATCGGCTCGTCAGCGCTGAAGCGCGCGGAGCAGGACGCCGCGTGGTTTCTGCTCACGCTCATCGCCGACCTCGGCGCCTTCGTCCTGTTGGCGTTGCTGTTGCGCCGGGGCATGGCACTCAGCGTCGTCTACGGCATCTGGGGCGCGCTCGGCGTGGCGCTCACGGCATTCGTCGGGACGGTGGTGTTCGGCGAGCCCTTCACGCTGATGATGGGTTGCGGCGTCGCACTCGTCATCGGGGGCGTGATCATGGTCGAGGTCGGCTCCGACTCCCAAGCACGGCCGAGGACGGTTCGAGCGCGACGATGAACGAGGTGCGCGCGTGAGCTACATCTTCCTCGTCAGTGCGGTCATCAGCGAGGTGATCGGCACGGCCTTCATGCGCGTCGCAGCGCAGGGGCGGGCCCGGTACTACGCCGTGGTCGGGGTCGCTTACACCCTGGCGCTGTACCTGCTCGTGCGCACTCTGAGTGAAGGCATGGGCATCGGTGTCGCGTACGGCATCTGGGCCGCCGCAGGCGTCGCGCTGACGGCACTCGTCAGCCGGTTCGTGTTCAAGGAGCCCATCACTCGCATGATGTGGTGCGGCATGGCCCTCATCGCCGTCGGCGTCGTGCTCATCGAGGGTGGCGCACACGCCTGAGGCCCTCGACGTCGCCGCTCTGGAACCGGCCTTGCCG
This sequence comes from Dermacoccus sp. MPR-E5, assembly GCF_058809565.1. NCBI lineage: Bacteria > Bacillati > Actinomycetota > Actinomycetes > Micrococcales > Dermacoccaceae > Dermacoccus > Dermacoccus sp. MPR-E5. The sequence goes on from NZ_JBXASS010000006.1 coordinate 116,713, forward strand.
ACGACGAACGCACCGGACGATCCGTGATCGTCCGGTGCGTTCGTCTTGTCTGCGCTGCGTCAGCCCTGCGTCCAGCTCCGCGTGGCCTCGAACACCTTCGAGCCGTCGAGGTCCGCGAGCGACATCCCCGCGAACGTCGTCGCCGCGTCGCTCGTCTGCCAGCGGAAGCGGTACTCGTCCGACAGGGCCGCCCCGGCGATGGCCTCGCCCGCGCTCTCGGCGCTCTGGGCGTTGGCGAAGGCACCTTCGGTGCGCTTCATGTACGCGGCGAGCAGGTCGGCGTACGGCCCCGCGTCGTCGCGCTGGACGTTCTCGACGAAGTTCGTCGCCACGGCGGCCGGTTCGATGACGCTGACCTTGATGCCGAACGCCGCGGCGACCGTCGACAGCGACTGCATGAAACCCTCGACGGCGAACTTGGCGCCGCAGTAGGCGTCGGCGAACGGCTGGCCGACGGCGCCGCCGACCGACGTCACCGTCAGGATCGTGCCGGACGTGGCCTTGCGCATGTGCGGCAGTGCGGCTTGCGTCAGCGCGACGGCCGAGAAGTAGTTCGTCTCCATCTGCTCCTTGATCGTCAGCATGTCGAGCGTCTCCGCGGTAGCGACGCACCCGCGCCCCGCGTTGTTGACGAGCACGTCGAGTCGCCCGTACTGCTCGACGACCGCATTGACGAGCTTCTCGCCCGCGCCATGATCGGTGACGTCGAGTTCACGGACGTCGAGCGTGACGCCCGCCTTGGCCGCCGTCTCGTTGAGCTCGCCCGCCTTGTCGGACGAACGAACCGTCGCGACGACCGTGGCGCCCGCCTTGGCGAGAGCGATGGCGGCATGCAGCCCCATGCCGCTGGAGGTTCCGGTGATGAGCGCGATCTTCGTCATGACGCCATTGTGTGTCCGCCTCCTGAACACGAGCGAATCGGTCGAGTAGGAGCGGCAGGATGCGCCGATTCGACCCTGCCGCTCGTATTCGCGGGGGTGCTGCGCGCGAGTGTGGGAAGCGCCGCCCGCGCATGGCCGTCAGATGGCATGAAGGCAGTTCATGTCCCGGGCTGGACGCGCGGGCCTGCACGTGGCGTAAGGGCGGCTCGTGTCCCGGGGCCTGCATCGCGGAAGCTGCTGCGACGATAGGGGGCATGAACGCGCGGCCTCTTGAACTGCCCCTCTCGTCGCTCGATGAGCTGCTCGATGGGTTCGAGGTCGTCTCGATTCCGCTCAACACGCGCTTTCGTGGTGTCGAGCATCGCGAGTGTGCCTATCTTCAGGGGCCTTGTGGTGCAGGAGAATTCGCGCCGTTCCTCGAGTACGGGCCGGCCGAGGCGTCGCGCTGGCTCGCGGCTGCGATCGAGGCGGCGTACCTCGGGTGGCCCGAGCCGGTGCGCGCGACGGTGCCCGTCAACGCGACCGTCCCGGCTGTTCCCGCCGGCGCCGTCGCCGGGGTGCTCGCCCGGTTCGATGGGTGCCGCACCGCGAAGGTCAAGGTGGCAGAGAGGGGCCAGAACCTCGACGACGACGTCGCCCGCGTCGCCGCCGTCCGTGACGGCCTCGGCGCCGACGCGAAGGTGCGTCTCGACGCGAACGGCGGATGGGATGTCGACCAGGCCGTCGCCGCGATCACACGACTGGCTGCGTTCGACCTCGAATACGTCGAGCAGCCCGTCATGCCCGTCGAAGATCTGGCGCGCGTTCGGAAGACGCTCGCGCGCAACGGAATCGACGTTCTCATCGCCGCCGACGAGTCGATCCGCAAGGCCGACGACCCGATGCGTGTCGTCGAGCTCGAGGCCGCTGATCTAGCGATCGTCAAGGTCGCGCCGCTCGGGGGAGTGCGCGCGGCGCTGCGCATCGCAGACGAGACAGGCCTCCCGATGGTCGTCAGTTCGGCGCTCGATTCGAGCCCCGGGATGGCGGCAGGCGTGGCGCTCGCGGCTGCTCTGACCGAGCTCGATCACGCGTGCGGCCTCGGCACGATCAACCTGCTCGACGGCGACGTCATCGCCGACCCCCTCGTCCCTCGTGACGGGACGATCGACGTAGCTCGCGCCGCCGCCGCGCGCCACCTCGACCCGACGTGCGTCGAGCGTCACCGCGCGAGCCCCGAGCGCCGGCAGTGGTGGCGCGAGCGACTGATCGCGAGCTACCAGCACCTGAAGCGCGACGCCTGACCGACGCTCACCACCTGACCGACGCAGACTGCCTGACCAACGCTCGGCGCGGGTTCGTCATGCCCCGGTCAGAGCTGCGAGCCGGCATGGCGGGTTTTCGGCCCTCAGGGGCGCCGCTGGGAGCTGTAATTCCGCATGGTGGGGTTGCAAGCTCCTAACCGACAGCCGGCCGGCTCACACGGCCACGCCCCCACGCAGCCAGCGCGACCCACTCAATCGGCGCCACTCACTCAATCGGCGCCACTCACGCAGGCAGCGCAGCGCGTCATCAGACGAACGGCCGCAACCGCTCGTGCAGCGCGGCGTCGGCCGTCACGAGCAGCGGCTTGGGTGTCAGTTCGTAGCGCGGGTCGTAGGGCGAGCCGTCGGCGTAGGCGGAGACGCCGCCCGCCTCGCGGATGAAGAGCGCGCCGGGCGCGTGGTCCCACGGCTTCGTCGTGACGTACAGGATGTAGTCCGCGCCGCCCGAGGCGATCTGGGGGTAGTCGACCGCGCAGCACACCCACGACAGCCCGAGCGGCGGCAGCCCGTCGAGTGATTCGCCGACGCGCGTCTGACGTGACGTCACGCCCTTCGGGGCATCGCCGACGACGCGCGGCTCGATGCGCACCCCGTCGAGGAAGGCGCCATTGCCCTTCTCCGCGACGTACGCGTGCCCGAGCTGCGGCTGCCACATCCAGCTGCGGACGATGTCGCCGCCGCGCATCTCGGCGACCATGACGCCGTGGTTCGGTGAGCCGTGGACGAAGTTCTTCGTGCCGTCGACGGGGTCGACCGTGAACCAGTGGTCGGCGGATTCGATGCGGTCGAGGATGCTCGGGTCGGCTGCGACGGCTTCTTCGCCGACGATCAGCGCGTCAGGGTAGGCCTTCTGCAGTTCGGCGGTGATGAACACCTCCGCCTCGCGGTCGGCGACGGTGACGAGGTCGCCCGGGTTCTTCTCGGTCACCTCGTGCGAGGCGAGCGCCTCGAAACGGGGGTTGATGTAGGTCTCGGCGGCTTGCTGGAGCAGGGTCAGAACAGCCTGGGTATCCACGCCCTCATCCTAGGGAGTGACGCGACGTCCGACGAACCGCACGCACGAACGGCGCCGCGGCCTGGGCCGGGCGCCGCTCGTCAGCGTTTCTCGATGCGGCAGCGTTGCTCGCTTCGTCAGCGTGGTCGCGACGAGTTTCAGTTGTCAGGGTTGTGGTCGACGATGTCGCCGGCTTCCTTGACGAGCGCCTTGGCGCGCTTGCGGTGCTTGACCCACTCGAAGATCATCGGCAGCACGCTGACGAGGACGACGACCATGATGGCGGCGTCGATGTTCTTGCCGAGGCTCGGGAAGGCGCGGCCGAGGAAGAACCCGGCGAACGTCACGACGAGCACCCACAGCACGGCACCGATGGCCGACCAGGTGAAGAAGCGTTTGCGGTCCATGTGGCTCGCGCCCGCGACGACGGTGATGAACGTGCGGACGATGGGCACGAAGCGTCCGATGACGAGGGCCTTGCTGCCGTGCTTGTCGAAGAACGCGTTCGTCTGGTCGAAGTACTTCTTCTTCAGCACCCTGCCGTCGCGTTCGTACAGGGGGGTGCCGACGATCCGCCCGATCTCGTAGCCGACGACGTTGCCCGCGAACGCGGCGACGCACAGAGCCGGCAGCGAGACGTAGAGGGGGATGTCGAAGCCGCTCGTGGCAGACGTCGCGGTGAACATGCCGATCGCGAACAGCAGCGAGTCGCCGGGCAGGATCGGGAACAGGAGCCCGCATTCGATGAAGACGATCGCGAGCGAGATCCAGAAGAACGCGCCGCCGAAGTGGGCGAGCAGGTAGTTCGGATCCATGAACTGAGGGCCGAGGGCATGCATCACGAGGCCGAGCCTACCGGCGGGCGATAAGAAACCGCTGAGACGCGCGGGTGAGGTACGGCGCGTCACCCGGATGATGGTGAACTCGTCGCGCCCGCCTACGCTGACGGCCATGGCAGACGTGGACGGGGCGAAACAGATCGACGACGGCGACGCACAACACCGCCGTGCTGACGCTGGGGGCACGGACGAGGTCGGCGTCGGACCGTGGCAGGGCGCCTGGCCGAGCACACCCGACGGCTCGCTCGACCCGCGCTACGACCCCGAGCTGCTCGAGCACGGCGACCGCCGCAACGTCGAGGATCGTTTCCGCTACTGGCGGCACGACGCCATCGTCGAAGAGCTCGACACGGCGCGTCATGCGTTTCACGTCGCCGTCGAGAACTGGGAGCACGACTTCAACATCGGCTCCGTCATCCGCACGGCGAACGCGTTCAACGCCAAGGCTTTTCACATCGTCGGACGGCGGCGCTGGAACCGTCGCGGCGCGATGGTGACCGACCGCTACCAGCACGAGTTCCACCACCCCACGGTCGACGACCTGCTCGCCTGGGCCGCCACGGCCGGGCCCGTCGACGCCGCCGGCCACCCCACGCGCCTGCCCGTCATCGCCATCGACAACGTGGCGGGCAGCGTCCCGCTCGAGGCGTTCGACCTGCCCGAGCACTGCGTCCTGCTCTTCGGCCAGGAGGGCCCGGGTGTGAGCGCCGACGCGCTCGAACGCGCCGACGCCGTCCTCGACATCGCCCAGTTCGGTTCGACGCGCTCGATCAACGCGGGCGCCGCGGCCGCCGTCACGATGCACGCGTGGATCCGACGGCACGTGTTCGGCCAGCGTGTCGACGGCGACGCCCATGGCAGCGCAATCGGAAGCAACCACGCGGACGCCGGCGACGCCCACCCCCGCGCCTGACGCGGCCGGAACTCGGGCGAAGCAAACTCCCGCCGCCCGCCCCGTTGCGCGACGCCCCGTGCGAGGATGGAGGCAGCGGGCCAGCCGCTCACGAAGTGCGCCCGAAACGCGTCATTGTTGTGCCAACACGAGAGGTGATGACATGCCCATCGCAACCCCCGAGATCTACCGCGAGATGCTCGATCGCGCGAAGAAGGAGGGCTTCGCGTACCCGGCCATCAACGTGTCGTCGTCGCAGACGCTGAACGCCGCCATCCGTGGCTTCGCCGAGGCCGGTTCGGACGGCATCATCCAGGTCTCCACCGGTGGCGCCGAGTACTTCTCGGGCCCGACGCAGAAGAACATGGTCGCGGGCGCGCTCGCCATGGCCGCGTTCGCTCGTGAGGTCGCCAAGCAGTACGACGTCAACATCGCCCTGCACACCGACCACTGCCCGAAGGACAAGCTCGACGGTTTCGTCCGTCCGTTGCTCGAGGCGTCGATCGAGAACGTCAAGAACGGTGGCGAGCCGTTCTTCCAGTCGCACATGTGGGACGGTTCGGCCGTGCCGCTCGAAGAGAACCTCGAGATCGCCCAGGAGCTTCTCGCCAAGTGCAAAGAGGCGAACATCATCCTCGAGATCGAGGTCGGTGTCGTCGGCGGTGAAGAGGACGGCGTCGCCAACGAGATCAACGAGCAGTTGTACTCGACGCCGGAGGACGCCATCGCGACCGCCCAGGCGCTCGGCGCGGGCACTGACGTGTACTACATGACGGCCCTGACGTTCGGCAACGTGCACGGCGTCTACAAGCCGGGCAACGTCAAGCTGCGCCCGTCCGTCCTCAAGGACGCGCAGGACGCTGTCAAGGCGAAGTTCTCCGAGGCGGAGGACAAGCCGTTCCACCTCGTCTTCCACGGCGGTTCGGGCAGCTCGCCCGAGGAGATCGCCGAGGCCGTCTCGTACGGCGTCGTCAAGATGAACGTCGACACCGACACGCAGTACGCATTCACGCGTCCCGTCGCCGGTTGGATGCTCGGCAACTACGAGGGCGTCCTCAAGATCGACGGTGAGGTCGGCAACAAGAAGCTGTACGACCCGCGTGCCTGGGGCAAGGCCGCTGAGGAGGGCATGGCGAAGCGTGTCGTCCAGGCCTGCAACGAGCTCGGTTCGGCCGGCAAGAGCAAGGCCGCCAAGAAGGCCTGATCGCCTGACCCGCCGCTGAGGAACGGCCCGCCCCGAATGATCGGGGTGGGCCGTTCGCGTGTCAGGTATCAGACGTTGTCGCCGCCCGTGTCCTGCTGCGGGCCACCGGTTTCGGTGCCGGTGTCGCCGGCGTCGGACCACACCCACGACGCGACGGCGGGGAGGTCCTCACCGTTCTCGTAGGCGTAGGCGCGTGCCTCGAGGCGCAGATCCTGCATCTCCTGACGCAGCCCCGCGCAGCGTGCACCGAGGCCGGGTACACGGTCGAGGACGTCGATGACGAGGTGGAAGCGGTCGAGGTCGTTGCGCATCACCATGTCGAACGGCGTCGTCGTCGTGCCCTCCTCGATGAACCCGCGCACGTGCAGGTTGCTGTGGCCGCTCCGGCCGTAGGTGAGGCGGTGGATGAGCCACGGGTAGCCGTGGTAGGCGAACACGATGGGCTTGTCGGGTGTGAAGATCGTGTCGAACTCGCGGTCGCTCAGGCCGTGCGGGTGCTCCTTCTCGGCCTGCAGGCGCATGAGGTCGACGACGTTGACGACGCGCACCTTCAGCCCCGGCACGCGTTCGCGCAGGATCTTCGCCGCGGCGAGCACCTCGATCGTCGGGATGTCGCCCGCGCAGGCGAGCACGACGTCGGGCTCCTCGCCGGCGACCTCGGTGCCGGCCCATTCCCAGATGCCCAGGCCGCGCGCGCAGTGCCGGACGGCCTCGTCCATCGTGAGCCAGACGGGGTTGGGCTGCTTGCCTGCGACGACGACGTTGACGTATTGCTCGGTGCGCAGGACGTGGTCGAACGTCGACAGCAGCGTGTTCGCGTCGGCCGGCAGGTAGACGCGGATGACGTCGCTCTTCTTGTTGACGACGTGGTCGATGAAACCGGGGTCCTGGTGGCTGAATCCGTTGTGATCCTGACGCCACACGTGCGAGCTCAGCAGGTAGTTGAGCGACGAGATGGGTCGACGCCAGCCGATCTCGTTCGTCACCTTGAGCCACTTGGCGTGCTGGTTGAACATCGAGTCGACGATGTGGATGAACGCCTCGTAGCTCGACATGAGCCCGTGGCGGCCGGTGAGCAGGTATCCCTCGAGCCAGCCCTGGCACTGGTGTTCCGACAGCATCTCCATGACCTGCCCGACGCGGCCCATCGGGTCTTCGGCGTCGTTGGGCTCGTACGCGCCCATCCACTGCTTGTTCGTCGTCTCGTAGACGGCCTGCAGCCGGTTCGACGCGGTCTCGTCCGGACCGAAGATGCGGAAGTTCTCAGGGTTCGCGGCTGCGACGGCGCGCAACCACTCGCCGAGCACCCGCGTCGACTCGGCGACCGAGGTGCCGCGCTCGTCGTCGCGGCCCGCGTCGACGGCGAAGTCGCGGAAGTCGGGCAGTTCGAGGGCGATGCGCAGTTCGCCACCGTTGGCGTAGGGCGTCGCGCCCATGCGCAGCTCGCCGTCGGGGGCGAGGGCCATGATGTCGTCGGCTGGGCGGCCGGCCTCGTCGAACAGCTCGTCGGGGCGGTAGCTGCGCAGCCACGCGTCGAGGTCGTGGAGGTGTTCGTCGGTGTCGCGGGCGTTGGCGAGCGGCACCTGGTGGCTGCGCCAGTGACCCTCGGCGACCTTGCCGTCGATCGTCTTCGGGCCCGTCCAACCCTTCGGCGTGCGGAAGACGATCATCGGCCAGTGCGGACGCTCGGCGTTCTCGGCACCCGCTTCGGCGGCCTCGGCCTTGATGCGGGCGATGTGGTCGAACACCTCGTCGAGCAGCGTCGCGAAACGGCGGTGGATCGAGATCGGATCCTCGTCGTCGAAGCCCGCCTCGAACACGTACGGCGTGTGGCCATAGCCGCGCATGAGGGCATCGAGCTCCTCGTCGCTGATGCGGGCGAGCACCGTCGGATTCGCGATCTTGTAGCCGTTGAGGTGCAGCACGGGCAGGACGACGCCGTCGGTGACAGGGTTGACGAACTTGTTCGAGTGCCACGACGTCGCGAGCGGCCCCGTCTCCGCCTCGCCGTCACCGATGACGGTGAACGCGAGCAGTTCGGGGTTGTCGAAGACGGCCCCGTAGGCGTGGCTAAGGGCGTAACCCAGCTCTCCGCCCTCGTGGATCGAGCCGGGCGTCTCGGGTGCCGCGTGCGACGGGATGCCGCCGGGGAAGCTGAACTGCTTCACGAGCCGGCGCAGGCCCGCCTCGTCGAGCCCGACGTTCGGGTAGATCTGCGAGTACGTGCCCTCGAGGTAGGTGTTGGCGACCATGCCGGGGCCGCCGTGGCCGGGGCCGGTGACGTAGATCGTCGGCTGAGAGCGCTCGGCGATGACGCGGTTGAGGTGGGCGTAGAGGAAGTTGAGCCCGGGCGTGGTACCCCAGTGCCCGAGCAGGCGATGCTTGACGTTGTCGCGCGTCAGCGGCTCGCGCAGCAGGGGGTTGTCGAGCAGGTAGATCTGCCCGACCGACAGGTAGTTGGCGGCGCGCCACCAGCGGTGGATCGTCTCGAGAGTCGCGTCGGTGAGCTCGGTTCCGGGGGAGGGCTGCCAGGGGGTCGCGGTGCTGACGTGGAAGGTCATGCCTCCATTCTCGTCGTGCGGCACGAGCGATGAAAGGGGCTGGGACGTTGGTCCTGACGCTCGGTGGAGTCGGTCGGCGGTGTGAGGGGTGTGACGTGGGTGTTGCCGGCCCGCCGCGGCGGGGTTGTCGGGTGTCGATGCTTGAATGGCGGCATGGACAACCTTCTTGCCATTCCGGAGACCAAGCTCGACGTCGACCCCGCAGCCGAGAAGCTCGACCTCGGCGTCCACGCCCGCGACGTGGCCCGCATGTACCCGGCGAGTTCGCTCGTGTGGGCGACGCTCGCCGAGGACGCGCTGGGTGACGGCGAGGCTGTCGAGGCGTACGCCTACGCGCGCACCGGCTACCACCGCGGCCTCGATTCCCTGCGCCGCGCCGGGTGGAAGGGCCAGGGGCCCGTTCCGTGGGAGCACGAGCCGAACCGCGGTTTCCTGCGCGCACTCGCCGCGCTGAGCAAGGCCGCCGGCGAGATCGGTGAGGTCGACGAGCAGCGACGCTGCGCCGACTTCCTGCGCGACTCCTCGGCCACCGCGGCGCGTGAGTTGGGCGTCTGAGACGCGCTCGAGCGCCGCGTCCGAAAATGATGTCGGCGTGAGGGAACCGATCTCCTGATCGCGGCGTCTCAGATGTGACGATGCCCGGTCAGGGAGCGCTCGCACTCGGTGCGTCGAATCGTCGTGCCTCTCGGGGCGCGGCTGTCGGCGCCCGGTATCTCTGGGGGGATGAGCGAACGGGAGTCGGGCGTCGTCCGCCGCCTGCAACAGGGCGGGCGCGACGGGGGTGTGGCCGGGAGGGGCCACACCCCCGTCGCATGTCATCTGGCGGCCACGGCGCGCTAGCCTGACGGCGTGAATCCTCTCGCCGTCCTCGGCATCGACGACCTCGCCGAACAGCTCTACCGCCAGGTGCTGCGTGACCAGGCGCGACCGTTCGGTGTGTACGCCTCGCGCCTCAACACGCCCGTCGGTGACGTCGAGGCAGCGGCTGAACAGTTGCGCGCGCTGCGTCTCGTGCGCATCACCGAGGACGGTCGTCCCTCCGCCGATCATCCGCGCGCCGGGCTCGAACGCGTCCTGTCGGCCGAGGAGGCGCGTCTCGCCGAGCGACGCCGCGACCTCGCCCGCCTGCGCGACGCCATCGATGGTTTCGCCGGCGACCACCGTGCGGGCCAGGAGCAGGCCGACCCCGCCGAGGCGGGTCGCGAGTACGTCGAGATCGACGGGCTCGGTGACGTCATGGAGCACCTGGCGGCATCGACCTCGGGCCCGATCCGGTTCACTCACACCGACGCACTCGCCGTCAGCGCCGGGGAACAGCCGGTGCTCGCGCGCCTCGTCGCCGACGGGCGCCTGCTGCGTGGCCTGCACGAGTTCGACGCCGCGAGCACGCGCAGCCTCGACGTAGTCGAGTGGGCGAACTTGGGCGAGGAGCAGCGCCTCGCGACGCACATCCCGAACGAGTTCGTCTGCTATGGAACGGATGCTGTCATCGCCAACACCGATTGGGGCGGCGAGGGCGGGCGCTACGTCGTACTGCGTGACGCCGTCGTCGTGCGTGCGTTCGTCGAACTCTTCGATCGGATGTGGGCCGCGTCCTCCGGCGTCGACGACGGCGCGGAACCGACGTCGGAGCGTCTCGTCGAACTCATGCAGGCCGGGTTGAAGGATGAGGCGATCGCGCGGGCGCTCGGCGTCAGCCTGCGGACGGTGCGACGCCGCGTCGCGGCGCTCATGGAGGAGTGCGGTGTCGAGACGCGCTTCCAGCTCGCGGTGAAGCTCACCGAACGTGGCCTCACCGGCTTCGAGGGCTGACCAGGCACTCTATGGGGGGCGTCCGGTGGTGCTCGGCGGGCGACGCGTCGGCTCGCCTGCTGGCGACGACCGCGACGGATGCGTGCCAGCGGGTAACCTTGGGCGGTAAGAGTTGACGCCCGGTTCGTCGCTCGAGGCCGCCGCGCGCCGGGGGTCGAGCGTGGCGGGGGAGCGGCGTCAGCCCACCAGCTACGCAAAGGCAGTTGATACCGATGCCGGCAATCGTTCTCGTCGGCGCCCAGTGGGGCGACGAAGGCAAGGGCAAGGCCACCGACCTTCTCGGAAGCCGAATCGACTACGTCGTGAAGTTCAACGGCGGCAACAACGCCGGGCACACGGTCGTCATCGACGGTGAGAAGTACGCGCTGCACCTGCTGCCGTCGGGCATCCTGACGCCGGGTGTCACGCCCGTCATCGCGAATGGGGTCGTCGTCGACCTCGGCGTGCTGTTCGAGGAGATCGATGCCCTCGAGGCGCGTGGTCTCGACACGAGCAAGCTCGTCATCTCCTCGAACGCGCACCTCATCCCGCGCTACAACAAGGTGATCGACCAGGTCTCCGAGCGCTTCCTCGGCAATCGCAAGATCGGCACGACCGGGCGCGGCATCGGCCCGACGTACGCCGACAAGATGAACCGCATCGGCATCCGCGTGCAGGACCTTTTCGACGAGTCGATCCTGCGGCAGAAGGTCGAGGCGGCGCTCGAGACGAAGAACCAGCTGCTCGTGAAGACGTACAACCGTCGCGCGATCGAGGTCGACGAGGTCGTCGAGGATCTGCTGCAGTACGTCGAGCGGCTGCGCCCGATGGTGAAGGACACGTCGCTGCTGCTGAGCAAGGCGCTCGACGCCGACGAGGTCGTGCTGTGCGAGGCCGGTCAGGCGACGCTGCTCGACGTCGACCACGGCACCTACCCGTACGTGACGAGTTCGAACGCGATCTCGGCGGGCGCCTGCACCGGTGCGGGCATCCCGCCGACGCGCATCGACCGCGTCATCGCCATCCTCAAGGCGTTCACGACGCGTGTCGGCGAGGGCCCGTTCCCGACGGAGTTGCATGACGAGGTCGGCGACCGCCTGCGCGAGATCGGCGGCGAGTTCGGCACGACGACGGGGCGCCCGCGCCGCATCGGTTGGCTCGACACCGTCATCGGGCGCTATGCGACGCGCGTCAACGGCGTCACCGACTTCGTCATCACGAAGCTCGACAACCTCGATTCCTTCGACGAGATCCCCGTCTGCGTCGCGTACGACATCGACGGCGAGCGCGTCGAGGAGATGCCGGAGAACCAGACCGACTTCCACCACGCGAAGCCGATCTACGAGATGCTGCCGGGTTGGAACGCCGACATCACCGGTTGCCGCACGTTCGAGGACCTGCCCGAGAACGCGCAGCGCTACATCGAGTTCGTCGAGAAGCAGATCGGCGCGCGTGTCTCCGTCATCGGCGTCGGCCCGGGTCGTGACGAAGTCATCGTCCGTCACGATCTCCTGAACGACTGACGCTCTCATCCCTCGCCGCAGGGGTCGACTCGCTGACGAGTCGGCGCCTGCGGCCCGTTCGTGTGCGTCCTGGCGTCGGCGGGCCGCCGGTAGGCTGAGTGTGTGGCGAGGGAAGCGATCCGACTGCAGTTCGGCAAGTACAACGGTGACGAGCACTGGGGGTTCGACGCCGTCGTGCTGGGTCGTGATGCGCAGGGGCTGTGGCTCGGGGTGACGGGTGGCACTCGTGTGGCACGACCCGGGCTCGAGTTCGCAGCGCACGGCGACTTCGTCGTCCTCGTTCCCGACGACGCCTGGTGGGTGGCCACCTTCAACACCGCTCCGGGCGGCAAGGACCATGACATCGACGTCTACGTCGACATCACGACGCCGACGACCGTCAACCAGGGTGAGGCGTTCACGCTCGACCTCGACCTCGACGTCGTCAAGCGCACGAACGGCGACCTCGACCTCGACGACGAGGACGAGTTCGAGCGGCACGCCCGCGAGATGAGCTACCCGCCGCGGCTCGTGACGGCGGCGCGTGAGGCTGCCGACACTGTCATGGCGATGGTGCGTGACGGCGCCGCACCGTTCGACGGTTCGCACGAGACGTGGCTCGCGAAGCTCTGACGAGGCGCCGTCTGTTTCGGTTCACGGCCAGCTCGTCCGCCATCCTGCCGATGTCAGCGCGAAGAGCCCCCTGCGGGCGCGTCAGAACCACCCTGACCGGGCGCCTAAAATGAACCCATGACGACTGTGTTGCCTCCTGACGCCGACTGGGTTTCGCGACTTGCCGACGAGACGATCGCCGAAGCCGAGAAGCGTGGCACGAAGGTCGTCGTCGCCTCCGGCATCAGCCCCTCGGGCCCGGTGCACCTGGGCAACCTGCGCGAGGTCATGACGCCGCACCTCGTCGCCGACGAGATCCGTCGCCGCGGCATCGAGTGCGAGCACATCATCAGCTGGGACGACTTCGACCGCTACCGCAAGGTGCCGAACGTCGAGGGCGTCGACGCTTCGTACGAGCAGTACATCGGCATGCCGCTGACGCGCGTGCCCGCGCCGAAGGGCAGCTCGGCGAGCAGCTGGGCCGAGCACTTCCGCGCCCAGTTCGAGGAGGGCCTCGCGGCGCTCGGCGTCGTCTACCGAGGCATCAGCCAGAGCGAACAGTACGGCGCGGGCGCCTACACGGATCAGATCCTCTTCGCGATGAGCAAGCGCGACGAACTCGACGCCATCCTCGCGCGCTACCGCACCCTGCCGAAGCCTGACGGCGACGCCGCCGGCAGCGGCAAGCCCGTCAAGGGCGGCAAGAAGGCGCCCGTGTTGTCCGAGGAGGAGCAGGCGGCAGCCGCCGAGGCGGAGGCCGGTTCCGGGGCGGCAGCCGAGGACGACGGCGGCAGCGCGTCCGGTTACTACCCGTACAAGCCGTACTGCTCGGCGTGCGGCACCGACTTCACCACCGTCACCGCCTATGACGACGCCACGCACGACCTCACGTACACGTGCCGCTGCGGGCACACCGAGACCGTCGACCTGCGTGAGCACCGCAACGGCAAGCTCGTGTGGAAGATCGACTGGCCGATGCGCTGGTCGGTCGAGAAGGTCGTCTTCGAGCCGTCGGGCGTCGATCACCAGAGCCCCGGTTCGAGCTTCGTCGTCGGCAAGGACGTCGCTCCGATCTTCGGGTGGGAGCGCCCGCTCGGCCCGATGTATGCGTTCGTCGGCATCAAGGGCATGGCGAAGATGAGCTCGAGCAAGGGTGGCGTGCCGACCCCGAAGGACGCGCTCGGCATCATGGAACCGGCCCTGCTGCGCTGGCTTTACGCGCGCAAGAAGCCAAACCAGAGCTTCACCGTCGCGTTCGACTCCGACGTGCAGCGCATGTACGACGAGTGGGACGCGCTCGACGCGAAGGTCGCCGCCGACAAGGGCCAGCCGGGCGACGTCGCCGCCTACGTGCGCGCGTCGACGACGGCTGAGAAGGTGCTGCCCGCGACCGAGTACCCGGTCGCCTACCGCACCCTCGCGAGCATCACGGACATCACGACGGGTGACGAGACGCAGACGCTGCGCATCGTCGGCACGCTCGACCCGGCGAACCCCCCGTCGAGCCTCGACGCGCTGCGCCCGCGCCTGACGAACGTCGAGAACTGGGTCGCGCGCTACATGCCCGACGACGAACGCACGGTCGTGCGGGAGACGAAGAACGCTGACGCCCTCGCAGCCGCCAGCGACGAGCAGAAGACCGCCCTGCGCATCCTGCTCGACGGCCTCGACGTACCGGGCGAGCAGGGGCTGCCGCGCATCGAGGACGCGTGGTCGCTCGACGGGCTGACGACGCAGGTCTACGGTGTGCCGAAGGTGCAGATCGGCAAGGGTGCCGACTTCCGACCCGACCGCAAGGCCGACCCCGAGACGGCCGCAGCCCTCGGCGCGAGCCAGCGCGAGTTCTTCAAGCTGCTCTACACACTGCTCATCGACAAGGAGACCGGCCCGCGTCTTCCGACGCTGCTGCTCGCCGTCGGCCCGCAGCGCCTGCGCGAACTCGTCACCCCCTGACGGCCGACCCCCGTCCACGTCGGCGATTCTCGTCCACATTCGTCGAGCCGGGCGGGGTCGGTGATCGGGTCAGCGAACGCCGCAGTGACGGGCGTCTCCGGCCCGATCGGGCCGCGTTGTCGGTGCCGACGTCTACGCTGATGCGCGTGATGACGATGACGACGATCCGCGGAGCTGTGACGAGCCTGGGCGCGGCTGCGCTCCTCGCGGGCACCGCGGCCTGCGGCACCTCGTCGGACGCATCGCACTCGGCGACGAGCGCGTCGCCCACGGCGTCCTCGTCGAACGGCACGCAGCCGGCGCCCTCGGCGTCGGGCTCGTCGCGCGCGTCAGCGTCAGGGCCCACGCCTGCCGACAGTGGCTCGACATCGACGAAGCCGGCGTCCGACGCCACGTCGAGCTCCGCGAAGGGCGGCGACACGCACGGGCAGGGCGCCGGGACGGGTCCGGGAGCGGCGTACGACGTCGTCAGCGTCATCGACGGCGACACCATCGCCGTCCGTATCGACGGAAAGCGCGAGAAGATCCGCATCATCGGCCTCGACACCCCCGAGACGCGCAAGCCGAACACGCCCGTGCAGTGCTTCGGCAAGGAGGCGAGCAGTCACATGCAGTCGCTCGTGCAGAGCAAGCAGGTGCAGCTCGCGGCGGACTCGTCGCAGGGCGATCGCGACAAGTACGGCCGCCTGCTGCGTCACGTCTTCGTCGGCGGGACGACGAACGTCGCGCTCGCGCAGATCGAGGGTGGCTATGGGCGCGAGTACACGTACGACGGGCCGTACCAGCACCGCCTCGAATATCTCGCGGCGCAGAACCAGGCGAAGAACGCCCACCGCGGCACGTGGGGCCCGCCGTGCAACGGTTTTCACCAGGATGACGCAGGCTCGAGCGCTGCTGCGTCGACGTCAGCTGCGCCGGCACCCTCGACGCCCGTCGCGTCGGCGGTGCCAGCCGCTCCATCGTCGCCGGCCGGTGCCGGCTCGAGCGGCGGAGCGTGCGCGATCAAGGGCAACATCAACTCGAAGGGCGCCAAGATCGCGCACGCGCCCGGTTCGGCGACGTACGACAAGACCGTCATCACGCCGAGCAAGGGGGAGCGCATGTTCTGCTCCGCGGCCGAGGCCATCGCCGCAGGGTGGCGCATGGCGAACGACTGACCTGACCGCAGCGCACCACGTCGGCCTGGTGGCCGCCCTGCTCGACGCCGGCCGATGCAGGCGCGCGCCATGGGTGGGAAGGGCCCGGCCACGCCCCGCCACCCCCTGGATTACTCGCCGGTATGACTCAGCCCACACAAGGCCGATCGACTCCTACGATGGCGTCATGAGCGACACCACCACCTCGAACACGCCGGGCGAACAGAACCAGCACGACATCGACGTCTTACTCACCGCCGCCGCGCGGCAGGGCGCCGTCACGATTCCGGCGGGCTGGGGGCAGGGTCGGGCGACGTTCGGTGGCGTCGTCGCAGGCGCCCTCGTCGCCCGCGTGCTCGGTGAGCTGGCCGCGGATCCGACGTCGCTGCGTTCGCTCACCGTCAACTTCGTCGCACCGGCCTCCGCCGGCACGGCCGAGGTGCGCGTCGAGGTGCTGCGTCAGGGCAAGTCGGCGACGCAGGTCGAGGCGCGCCTCGTGCAGCCGGACGATTCCGGCGAGAGCACCGTCCGCGCCATCGCCCTGCTGACGTTCGGTGCGCAACGCGACTCGAAGGTGGCGCTCGATCCGACCTTCGACGCAGTCACGCGCCCGGCGTTCGAGATGCTCGAGGCCATTCCGTACATCGAGCCGTTCACGCCCGAGTTCATCGCACGCGTCGACCTGCGCCCGGCCAGCGGGGTGCTGCCGTTCTCCGCAGCGACTGACGGTGACCTCACCGGCTACATGCGATTCCGCGAGCTGACGGACGACTTCAGCGTCGCGCACCTCGTCACGCTCATCGACGCGTGGCCGCCGGCAGCGGGGCAGATGCTGCACTCGCCGGCCCCGATGTCGACGATGACGTGGACACTCGAGTTCACCGCGCCCGTCTCGTCCGACCCGGTGACGACGTGGTGGTACGACGTCACGACGGACGCCGCCCACGACGGCTACGCCCACTCGGGGGCGCGCATCTACGACCCCGCGAGCGGCGCCCTCGTCGCCATCAGTCGTCAGACGGTGGCGTTGTTCGGCTGACGTACACGCGAACCAACGACGTCAGGACGCGTCG
The DNA here is from genome assembly GCF_058809565.1 of Dermacoccus sp. MPR-E5. Lineage (NCBI taxonomy): Bacteria > Bacillati > Actinomycetota > Actinomycetes > Micrococcales > Dermacoccaceae > Dermacoccus > Dermacoccus sp. MPR-E5. The sequence goes on from NZ_JBXASS010000006.1 coordinate 133,455, forward strand.
GACGCCGCCTGCAGGTGGTGGTGGATGACCTCGTCGATGACGAATCGGAGGAACTTCTCGCTGAACTCGGGGTCGAGGCCCGATTCGGCGGCGAGGCCGCGCAAGCGGGCGACCTGACGCTCCTCGCGCGACGGGTCGGCGGGCGGCAGCTCGTGCGTCGCCTTGTACTCGCCGACGGCCTGCGTGATGCGGAAGCGTTCGGCGAGCATGTGGATGATCGCCGCGTCGATGTTGTCGATGCTGCGTCGGTACGCGCCGAGCACCGCGTCGGACGTGCCCGCGACCGAGCCGTGCAGACCGCCGTCGCCCGCGGTCGGGCTGGCGTTCGCGCCGCCGTCGGGGCCGTCGCTCGCCGGCAGCGCGGCGTCAGGGGTGTGGGTCATGTCGTCCTCGCTCCGTCGTCACTCGTGTCGCGCGTCAGCGCACGTCGAGCACCGTCATGCGGTGCGCGGCACGAGTCAGCACAACATAGAGAACGCGCGCGCCGCCAGGTGACTCGGCGGTGATCTCATCGGGGTCGACGACGAGCGTCGCATCGTACTCGAGGCCCTTCGTCGACATCGGGTCGATGACGACGACGCGGCCCGCTGCGCCGTCGAGCTCGGCCAGCGCCTGCCGCCACGCCGCGGGCGCGATGACGGCGACGCTGCCGTCGACCTGCTCGAGCAGGCCGGTGACGGCTTCGCGGGCGCGGGCGATGACGTCGTCGCGGCTCACGTCGATCGAGACGGGGTGAATGCCGGTCTCGCGCACGGCTTCGGGGATGTCGGCGTCGGGCACGTAGCGTCGGATGAGGTCGGCCGCGAAGTCGAAGATCTCGCGCGCGTTGCGGTAGTTCGTCGTCATGTGGAAGCTCTGACGCTTCTTCGTCCCGAAGGCCTCCTCGCGTGCCTCGGCGGCTTCGTCGAGGTCGGGCCACGACGCCTGCGCGAGGTCGCCGACGACGGTCCACGACGCGAACTTTCCGCGCCGACCGACGGCGCGCCACTGCATCGGCGACAGGTCCTGCGCCTCGTCGACGAGGACGTGACTGTATTCCTCGGCGCGCGTGAGGCGCCCGGCGAGCAGGCGCTCGCGGGCGTCGGCGGGCGTCACCTCGAAGCCGACCTCGCCGCCCTGACGGCGCGATCCGGTCACCTCGACCTCGTGGACGCCGTACTCGGTGAGGTTGTCGAACTCCTCGATCTCGTAGAAACCACGCTCCTCGCGGGCGGCCTCGGGCACCTCGGCGAGGCGGGCGAGCAGGTCGTCGACGAGCGCAACGTCGGCCACGGACCACTCGCCGCGCTCGACCGCGACGGCGATCGACGCGACGAGTTCCGCCTGCTCACCAATGCTCAGCACGCCGCGTGCATACCGCGCGAGCCGGTCGGCGTCACCGAGCCACAGCAGCACGTGACGCGGGTCGATCGGGCGCCACCAGTCGGCGACGAACGCCTCGACGTCGCGCGAATCCTCGAAGCGGTCGACGAACTCGGGGCGCTCCAGGTTCGTGTGCTCGCGCACCTGCAGCCACGCCGCGGCCGCGAGGGCCTCGACGACGTCGGCGGGGTTGCTGGCGAGCTTGTTGTGCTGGTGGTGGCTGAGCAGGCTCGCACGGACGCGGCGCAGCTCGCGCTCATCGAGGTGGACGGCGAGGCCCGCGACCATCGCGCGCAGGCTCGTCGCCGCGTCGGGCGCGACGTCCTTCGCGGCGCGCGAGAGCACCTTTCGGATGCGCAGCCCACCCTTGACGGCGGCCGCGGCCGGCGCGTCGAGGCGCGTCGCCGTCAGCCCGCCGACGAGGTCGCCGAGCGCGCGCAGCGCCACCGAATCCTCGCCGAGCGACGGCAGGACGCGCTCGATGTATGCGGTGTAGGCGGCCGACGGGCCGACGACGAGGATGCCGCCCGACTCGAATCGGCGCCGATCCGAGTAGAGCAGGTAGGCCGCGCGGTGCAGCGCGACGACGGTCTTGCCCGTGCCCGGCCCACCCGTGATGAGGGTGACGCCGCGCGCGTCGGCGCGGATCGCCTCGTCCTGGTGGCGCTGGATCGTCGCCACGATGTCGCGCATCCGCGCCCCGCGCGAGCGCGTCAGGGCGGCCATGAGCGCACCGTCACCGACGACCGTCATGCCCTCCGGCGCCTCCACCGTCATGAGGTCGTCCTCGACGCCGAGGACGCGAGCGTCACGGCAGCGCAGCACGCGGCGGCGCACGACCTTCTCCGGGGCGACGGGCGTCGCGCGGTAGAACGGTGATGCCGCCGGCGCGCGCCAGTCGATGACGAGCGGTTCGTACTCGTCGTCACGCACGCCCAGGCGACCGATGTAGCGCACCTCGAGGTCGTCACCCGAGCCGGTGGAGACGAACCCGCCGGGGGCGTCGTTCGCGTCCCCACCCGCCGTCATCGCGTGGTCGAGGTCGAGGCGCCCGAAGACGAGGCCTTCGAACTGCTGCTCGAGCGTCGCGCGTCGCTTGCCGGCGGAGAACATGAGCGCGTCACGCTCGAACAGGCCGGCCTTCTCCTCGTCGCGCATGTCGCCGGAGCGGCTCGCGCGCCCGCGCGCGAGGCCCTCGGATTCGACGATGCCGACGCGCTCGCCGGCCTTCGCCAGTTCGGCGTAGACGCGCTCGACGTGCGCCTGTTCGATCGCGATCTCGCGGGTGACCTCGTCGGGCAGTTCGTCGACCTGGCCGGCCGGACGTCCCTCAACCGTGCTCACGCAGTGCTTCCCCTCGCCGTGCTGGCTCACCGCGCCGCGCGCGGATGACCCTCTACCTTAGAGCGTTCGTCGGCCCGTTCGGCGCGTCGGGGTCCATGTCGCGACAGGGCTCACAACCAGCCGCGTCGGGCGGCCAGCACCCCGGCCTGAAACCGTGTCTGGGCGTTGAGGCGATCCATGACGCTGCGGACGCGCCGATCGAACGTGCGCTGGCTGACGCCGACGCGACGCGCCACGGTGGCGTCGGGCACTCCTGCGGCGAGCAGCGTCAGGATGAGGCGCTCCTGGTCGCTCAACGCATCCGACGTGGCAGCCTGCACACCGTCCGTGCGCTGGCGCGCCATGGACTGCGTCGACGCACGCGGATGGGTCGCGGCGAGGGGAGCGGCGAGGCGCAGCATGAGGTCGATCGTCGACGACACCGCCGCGACGAGTCCGGCGTCGTGCACGACGAGCCCCGCCACACCGCCACCGCTGACGGTCTCGATGACCGCCATCCCGTCGTCGTTGACGGCGGCGGTGAACGGAACGCCCGTCGCAAGGGTGACGCGGACGTTCGGCGTGGGTTGCAGAGAGGCGAAGTCGTCGGCGTCGAAGTCGGCGACCAGGCTCGAGTCGATGACGGTGTCGACCGTCACGAGACGTTGCGAGGCGCCGACGCGCCCGTCGCGTGAACCGGGCAGCGCGTCGAGGATGGGCGAGCGCGTCGCGATGGATCGCGTGCGCATGGCTCGCACCTCATGACGAGCGTTCGCGACGCACTGGGCGAACGCGAACGCGACCTCGCGCTCGCCGTCGAGCGCGTCGGTGCCTTCTAACAGTCGGTTCGCGCCCGTGGCCTTCGCGGCGTTGCGGTGGGCGGCGACGAGGCCCGGCAACGCGGCGCGGATACTCGTCGCGCGTGACTCGAGCTGCCCCGCGAGGGTGGGCAGCGCCTGCTCCGGGGGCGTGACCCGCCACCCCGACGAATCCCGCTCGACCATGGCACGCGCGGTGAGGATGCGCAGGGCGACGGCGGTAGCCTCAACGGCGAATCCGGCTGCGGCGAGATCGTTCTCGTCGCACGCGCCGTGCATGAGCAGGTGGAGGTAGAGCTCGGTCGGACGGTCCTCGCCGATGAGGTCGGCGAGCGCGTTCGTCGTCGCAGCGCCCTCGGGCATCGTCGCGGCGAGGTCGGCGATCGCGTCGGCGGGCGTGCCGCCGCCGATCGTGCCGGGGGTGTCGGCAGGCGCGCCGAGAGCGTCGGCGGGTGTGCCGGGTGCCCCGGAAGGTACATCGGTGGATGACTGATGGGGCATGACGACCGCCTGTCGACGAGGGAGAAAGAAGTAACGCTCTTGGCGAATGTTCGCCAATGACGCCATTCTGCCAAACCGTGAGCGAACGGGTGTCCGTGGTCGTGCCATAGTGGGTCTGCCGGCCCGTCCGGTGCGCGAAGGAGCGTGTCACCACCTACCCCCGATGGTTCGACCCACTTCGCGCCAGGTGCGCGCCGCCCCGGGAGCATTTCCTCCCCCTGGGTTCCCGGGGCCGCGCGCGCCGCCTCCTCGCCGGTAGGGTTGCGGCCATGAAGGCTTTGGTCGTCGGAACGGGCGCGCGCGAGCACGCCATCGTCAAGGGTCTCGCAGCGGATCCGCAGGTCGACATCATCGTCGCCGCCCCCGGAAATCCAGGCATGGCCGCCGACGCCCAGGTGCGTGACGTCGACATCCTCGACGGTGACGCCGTCGCCGAACTGGCGCAGGAGATCAGGGCCGACCTCGTCGTCATCGGGCCCGAGGCGCCGCTCGTCGCCGGGGTGGCGGACGCGGTGTGCGCAGCCGGAATCGACACGTTCGGCCCGTCGGCCGAAGCCGCCCGACTCGAGGGGTCGAAAGCGTTCGCCAAGGACGTCATGGCGGCCGCCGGCGTCCCGACCGCCGGCGCGCACGCGTGCACGAACATGACGCAGGTCGCCGCGGCCCTCGATGCGACCGGCGCCCCGTACGTCGTCAAGGACGACGGGCTCGCGGCCGGCAAGGGTGTCGTCGTGACGAACGACCGCCACGAGGCGCTCGCGCACGCCCGGGCCTGTCTCGACGCCGGGTCGAGCCTCGTCATCGAAGAATTTCTCGACGGCCCCGAGGTGTCGCTGTTCTGCATCAGCGACGGTGCGACGGTCGTTCCGCTCGAGCCGGCGCAGGATTTCAAGCGCGCCCATGATGACGATGCGGGCCCGAACACCGGTGGCATGGGCGCGTACTCGCCGCTCGACTGGGCGCCGGTGGGGCTCGTCGACGATGTCGTGAAGCGAGTCGCGCAGCCGACGATCGACGAGATGGCGCGCCGCGGCACGCCGTTCGCGGGCGTGCTGTACGTCGGGCTGGCGCTGACGTCGAAGGGTCCGAAGGTCGTCGAGTTCAACGCGCGCTTCGGCGACCCGGAGACGCAGGTCGTCCTCGCGCGTCTGCGCACGCCGCTCGGCGGTCTGCTGCGCGCTGCCGCACGGGGTGAGCTCGCTGACTTCGGGCCGCTCGAATGGAGCGATGACGCCGCCGTCACCGTCGTCGTCGCGAGCGAGGGTTACCCCGCGAAGCCGGTGACGGGTGTGCGCATCGACGGCCTCGACGAGGTGAACGGTGACGGCACCGCGGCGGGTGACGGTGCGTACGTCCTGCATGCGGGGACGAAGCTGGGCAGCGACGGCGGAATCGTCTCGTCCGGTGGGCGTGTGCTGTCGGTCGTCGGACGGGGTGCGGATCTCGCCGCCGCCCGTGAGGTGACGTACGCGGGCGTCGAGCGCATCAGGTTGCCCGGCAGTCATCACCGCACCGACATCGCGCTCAAGGCACTCAAGGGTGAGATCACCGTCGAAGGAGAGCAGGCATGAGCGAGACACTCGACCTTCCTGGGTACGCGCACGTCTACTCCGGCAAGGTGCGCGACCTGTACGCGCCGCTCGACGCGGACGGCAAGGCTCGCGACGACCAGGTGCTGCTCGTCGCGAGCGACCGCATCTCGGCGTTCGACTTCATCCTCTCGACACCCATCCCCGACAAGGGCAAGGTGCTGACGCAGCTGTCGCTGTGGTGGTTCGAGCAGATGGCAGACCTCGTGCCCAACCACGTCGTCTCGACGGACGTGCCCGACGCCGTCGCGGGCCGTGCGGTGCTCGTCGAACGGCTCGACATGGTGCCGCTCGAAGCCATCGCCCGCGCGTACCTGACGGGTGGCGGGCTCGCCGAGTACCGCGCCACGGGTGCGGTGTGTGGGGTGGCCCTGCCGGACGGCTTGGTCGATGCCTCCAAGCTCGAGACGCCGATCTTCACGCCGACGTCGAAGGCCGAGATCGGGGATCACGACGAGTCGATGACGTTCGACGAGGCCGTCGTGCTCGTCGGGCGGGAGCGCGCGGATGAGATCCGCGACCTCACCGTGCGAATCCTCGCGCGTGGCAACGAGATCGCCGCCGAGCGGGGCATCCTCATCGCCGACACGAAGGTCGAGTTCGGCGTGCGTGCCGACGGCACGCTCGTGCTCGCCGACGAGCTGCTGACGCCCGACTCGTCCCGCTTCTGGCCGGCCGCGTCGTGGCAGCCGGGGCGCGCACAGGATTCGTACGACAAGCAGTTCGTGCGCGACTGGCTGACGTCCCCGGCCTCTGGTTGGGACAAGTCGTCGGGCGAGCAGCCGCCGGCATTGTCCGACGACATCGTCGCCGCCACGCGCGCCAAGTACATCGAGGCCTACGAAGCACTGACGGGCCGCACGTTCGCGTGACGGGTCGCAGGGCGGCGGGCGAGCCCGAGGTTCAGCGACCGGCCCACGGCATCAGTATCGGTGTCGACCTGGCTGCCGCCCCGGTCAACACCGCTGCGGTGGAGTTGGCTTGGGAGGGGGACCGCGCGAGGATCGTCGACGTCTGGGGCGAGGGTCGTGAGTGCGTCAGCGACGCGGTGCTCGTCAGCCTCCTCGATCGCAGTGACGCCAAGATCGGCGTCGACTGCCCGTTCGGCTGGCCTCAGGAGTTCGTCGAACTCGTGGGTGATCAGGGTAGTGGGGAACCGGGAGGGTCCGAGGTGCGGGAAGCGTCCTACGCGACGCCGGACGAGCGCCAGCGCTTGGTCTATCGGGCGACGGATCTCGACGTCATCGAGGTGACGAAGCGCCACGGCTCGAGCGCTGATCCGGCACGGCCGGCCGTCAGGCCGCTCAGTGTCTCGGCCGATCGCATCGCCCACGTGTGCGCACCGTGACGCGGCCCGTCAAGAGGGCTGGATCCACCTGCCGCTGCGCACGACGTGAGCGGGAATGGGGCGTTGTCGGTGGCGCCGCCTAGACTCAGGGTGCTGGACACACCGCCTCTCACAGGGAGAACCCATGGGCCACGTCGTCGTCGACGTCATGCTGAAGTCCGAGATCCTCGACCCGCAGGGTCAGGCCGTCGCCGGTGCGCTGCCGCGCCTCGGTTTCGAGCAGTTCACCGACGTGCGTCAGGGCAAGCGTTTCGTCCTCGCCGTCGACGGTGATGTGACGGACGCGCACCTCGCCGCGGCGCGTGAGGCGGCCGACAAGCTGCTGAGCAACCCCGTGATCGAGGACGTCGTCAGCGTGCACGACCTGAAGGACGAGCAGTGAAGATCGGCGTCATCACCTTCCCCGGTTCGCTCGACGATCACGACGCGAAGCGCGCCGTCCGCCTCGCCGGGGGAGACCCCGTCGACCTGTGGCACGGTGACGCCGACCTCAAGGGCGTCGACGCCGTCGTCGTGCCTGGCGGTTTCAGCTACGGCGACTACCTGCGCTGCGGCGCCATCGCGCGGTTCGCGCCTGTCATGGACGAGCTGATCCCTGCAGCGCAGGGCGGCATGCCCGTGCTCGGCATCTGCAACGGCTTCCAGATCCTGTGCGAATCGCATCTGTTGCCCGGCGCGCTCATCCGCAACGACCACCAGAAGTTCCTGTGCAAGGACCAGGTGCTGCGTGTCGAGAACACCTCCACCGCGTGGACGAACGCTTTCACGGCCGATCAGGAGATCACCATCGCGCTGAAGAACGGGGAGGGCTGCTTCGTCGCAGATGACGCGACGCTCGACCGCCTCGAGGGCGAGGGCCAGGTCGTCTTCCGCTACCTGCAGGGCAACCCGAACGGCTCGTACCGCGACATCGCCGGCGTCACGAACGAACGCGGCAACGTCGTCGGCCTCATGCCGCACCCCGAGCACTGCGTCGAGGAGGGCTTCGGCCCCTCGACCGACGGGCTCGCCTTCTTCACGTCCGCCATCACGGCGCTCGCGAGCGTCTGAGGAGACAGCACTGATGACTGAGATGAACACGAGCCCGGAGCCGGGCCAGCTCGCCGCTGCCGAAGAGGGCTTCAGCGCCGAAAGCCAGATCATCGCCGCGCCGAAGACGGACGGTCTCGACACGGTGAGCAAGGCCGAGGCGACGCCCGACGTCGAGCAGCCGTGGGCCGAACTCGGCCTCAAGGACGACGAGTACGCGCGCATCCGCGAGATCCTCGGGCGTCGCCCGACGAGCGCCGAACTCGCGATGTACTCCGTCATGTGGAGCGAGCACTGCTCGTACAAGTCGTCGAAGACGCACCTGCGCCGCTTCGGCGACCTGCCGAGCGAGACGCCGCGCGGCAAGCAGCTCGCCGGCATCGGCGAGAACGCCGGCGTCATCGACATCGGTCAGGGCTGGGCCGTCACCTTCAAGGTCGAGAGCCACAACCACCCGAGCTACATCGAGCCCTACCAGGGCGCCGCGACCGGCGTCGGCGGCATCGTGCGCGACATCATGGCGATGGGTGCGCGCCCGATCGCCGTCATGGATCCGCTGCGCTTCGGCGCGCTCGACCACCCCGACACCGCGCGCGTCCTGCCCGGCGTCGTCGCCGGCATCGGCGGCTACGGCAACTGCCTCGGCCTGCCGAACATCGGTGGCGAGGTCGTGTTCGACGACTGCTATCAGGGCAACCCGCTCGTCAACGCGCTGTGCGTCGGCAAGCTGCGCCACGAGGATCTGCACCTCGCCAAGGCCGCAGGCCAGGGCAACAAGGTCGTGCTGTTCGGCGCCAAGACGGGTGGCGACGGCATCGGCGGTGTCTCCGTGCTCGCCTCCGAGACGTTCGACTCCGAAGGGCCCACGAAGCGACCCGCCGTCCAGGTCGGCGACCCCTTCGCCGAGAAGGTGCTCATCGAGTGCTGCCTCGACCTGTACGCCGCGGGCGTCGTCGAGGGCATCCAGGATCTCGGGGGCGCCGGATTGTCCTGCGCGACATCCGAACTCGCCTCCGCCGGTGACGGCGGCATGCACATCGAACTCGACCGCGTCCCGCTGCGCGACAGCTCGCTGCGGGCCGAGGAGATCCTCATGTCCGAGTCGCAGGAGCGCATGATGGCCGTCGTCGCGCCGGACAAGCTCGACGCGTTCATGGCGATCGCCGAGAAGTGGGACGTCGAGGCCGTCGTCCTCGGCGAGGTCACCGACGGTGAGAACCTCGTCATCACCTGGCATGGCGACGTCGTCGTCGACGTGCCGCCGCGCTCCGTCGCGCACGACGGGCCGGTCTACGAGCGCCCGCTCGCGCGACCCGAGTACCTCGACGCGATGCAGGACGACGTGTCGTCGCTGCTGCGCCGACCGGCGTCGGGCCACGAGCTGCGCGCGCAGCTGCTGCAGGTGCTGGGTTCGCCGAACATCGCCGACAAGTCGTGGATCACCGACCAGTACGACCGCTACGTCATGGGCAACACGGCGCTCGCCATGCCTGACGACGCCGGCGTCGTGCGCGTCGACGAGGGCACCGGGCTCGGCGTCGCGCTCTCGACGGACTGCAACGGCCGTTTCGCGAAGCTCGACCCGTTCATCGGCGCGCAGCACGCCGTCGCGGAGGCGTACCGCAACGTCGCGGCCGCCGGCGCGACGCCGCTCGCCGTCTCCGACTGCCTCAACTTCGGCTCGCCCGAGGACGCGGGCGTCATGTGGCAGTTCAGCCAGGCCGTCGACGGCATCATCGAGGCGTGCCGCGCGTTCGGCACTCCCGTGACGGGCGGCAACGTGTCGTTCTACAACCAGACGGGTGACGTCGCGATCCACCCGACGCCCGTCGTCGCCGTCCTCGGCGTGCTCGACGACGTCAGCAAGCGCACGCCGTCGGCGTGGAAGGATGCGGGCCTCGCGCTCTACGTGCTCGGCGAGACGCGGGACGAGCTCGACGGCTCCGAATGGGCCGGCGTCGTGCACAGCCACCTCGGGGGCCTGCCGCCGATGGTGCACCTCGAGAACGAGAAGGCGCTCGCGTCGGTGCTCATCGACGGTGCCCGTGACGGCCTGCTCGCCGCGGCTCACGACCTGTCGTCCGGCGGTCTCGCGGTCGCGTTGGCTGAAGGCGTCATGCGTCATGGTGTCGGTGCGTCGGTGTCGTTCACCGACAACGCGTTCGTGTCGCTGTTCTCCGAGTCGGCCGGTCGCGCCCTCGTCGCGGTGGCACCGGAGCACGTCGAGGCGTTCGAGGCGCTCGCGTCGAAGGCCGGTGTAGCCGCAGCGAAGATCGGCGAGACGGGTGGCGGCGCGCTCGCCGTCGGCGACCTGTTCTCGATCCCGGTCGCCGAGCTCTCCGAGACGCACCAGGTGCCGCTGCGAAAGATCTTCGGCTGACGGCCTGCGCATCGCTGACGGTTGGTGCGCGCTCGTTCGAGAGGCCCATTCCTGGAACCAGGAATGGGCCTCTCGACGTGTTCACGAGGTGCGGGTCCAGGCGTGTGCCCCATCTCGGCTCGGCTGCTCGGATTGGGGCTGAAACTCTGCCATGCCAGATTGCGGCTCTCAACCGGCGAGTCGGGGTCCGAAGCTCTGCCATGCGGGATTGCGGCCCTCACGGGTTGGGCGTGCGACGGCGGTGACGCGGCTGGCAGCGCGGGCACCAGAACAGGTTGCGGCCCGCGAACTCCTCGTGTGCCACGGGCGTGCCGCAGACGAGGCACGGTTGCCCCGCGCGTCGATAGACGTAGACCTCGCCGCCGTGCTTGTCGACGCGCGGATCACGCCCCATGGTCTCGGGCGAGTGTTCGTCGCGGACGGTGTCGATGCGGCCGTCGCGTACCCCGAGCGGCATGAGCGCGATGAGGTCCGCCCAGATCGCGTCGAACTCGGTGCGGCGCAAGAACTTCCCCGGCATCTTCGGGTCGAGGCCGTGGCGGAAGAGCACCTCGGCTCGGTAGATGTTGCCGACGCCGTTGAACACCTTCTGGTCCATGAGCAGCGCAGCGATCGGCGTCGACGTGCGGCGGATCCGCACCCACGCGACGTCAGGGTCGGCGTCCACGCGCAACGGGTCGGGCCCGAGCTTGCCGACGATCGCCGCCACCTCGTCCGGCGTCTTGAGCGCGCAGACGTTGGGGCCACGCAGATCCATGACCACACTGCCGCGCGCATCACCGTCGTCGGACGATGCTCCGAGACGCCACCGGATGGCGCCGGTGATCGGCGCCTCGCCGGGCTCGACACCGTACGTCCAGAAGAACTTTCCGAGCAGACCGAGGTGGATGTTGACGCGCTCGTCGAGCCCTTCGAACGCGACGAGCATGTGCTTGCCGTAGGCCTCGGCGTGATCGAAGGCACGGCCGTCGATGCGCGCTGAGCTTTCGGCGAATCGGCCCTGGGGAGAGGACGATTTGATGATTCGCCCAGCGAAGTTGTCGTTCATCATCCCCGCGATGCGGTGCGTGACGTGGCCCTCGGGCATCGTTCTCCTTCGTCGTGGCGGTGCAGCCGATCGTGTCACGCTCGCAGCGTCAGCGCACTCGCCACGCACCGAGCTGCGGCGGGACGGGGGAGCGTGCCGCGTCGTTGTCGGTGAAAGGGGCGGCCGCCCGCAACATCCGTGCCAGCTCGGCGGCGCGCCGGACGCCCGTCGGCAGGGGCGCACGAGCGGCGGCGCGGGTGACGGCGTCGAGGTCGAGGGCGCTGGCATCGGCCGACGCGGTCAGCACGACGTTGCCGAAGCGCTTGCCCTTGAGCACCTCGTGCGCCCCGACGATGACGGCGTGTGGCAGCACGGCGGTGAACGTCGCGGCGGCGCGTGAGGTCCACGCGAACCCTGGCTCGTCGGCGAGATTGGCGATGAACACGCCACCCGGCTTGAGCACACGCGCGACGTCGGCCGCGAACGTCGGGCTGACGAGCTCGGCCGGCACGCGTCCGTCGGCGAATGCGTCGAGGACGATGACGTCGGCCGAGTCGTCCTTGAGAGCTACGACGCCCGAGGCGCCGTCAGCCGGCCGTACCCGGATGCGATGCGCGCGGGGCAGCGGCAGTTCGCGACGGACGGCGTCGGTGAGGCGGACGTCGGGCTCGAGGACGATCTGCGGCGAACCGGGGCGGGTCGCCTCGACGTAGCGTGCCAGCGTCAGCCCTGCGCCGCCGACGTGCGTGACGCCGAGCAGGGACGGCGCGGGCGGCGTCAGCGCGTCGAGCACGAGCGCGAAGTGCTGGACGTACTCGAACTCCAGCAGCGTCGGATCGTCCGGGTGGACGTGCGACTGTGGGTGCCCGTCGCGCATGACGGTGACACCGCCGCGCTCGTCGGTGATGAACTCGAAGGGGTCGCCGGCGGCGGTCTCAGGGGCAGTCGTGGGGATGCGTCGGCGAGCCATGCGACCAATGTAGGCGGTGCGAATGTGGACGAAGATCGCCGATGGGAACGAGAATCGCGGAAGGGGGACGCCCCTAGGATGGGGCGCATGCCACCTCGTCGCCGCATCGCGCCAGAAGCGGGTCGCGCCGCCGTCCTCGACTGGGCCGCGAACCCCGCTGACACGGCACGACCCACCACCGCCCTCGCCGTGCGCTACACGCTCGAAGAGCTCGGTATCCAGGTGCCCGGCCGCACCGTCGAGGTGCGCGTGCCGCCGTTCGGCGCCGTCCAGTGCATCGAGGGCCCGGTCCACACGCGCGGCACGCCCCCGAACGTCATCGAGACCGACGCCGTCACCTGGCTCGAACTCGCCACCGGCCGCCTGACGTGGGACGCCGCCCGCGCCGAGGGGCGCCTACGCACGTCGGGGCAGCGCGCCGACGTCTCGGCCCAACTGCCGCTCGTCCCAGCCTGACGGGACTCGCAACGTTGCCGGGCCGGCCAGCAGCGCCGGCCGCGGAGGTGGCCGGGGCCCCGCCCGCCCGGGAGACAAAACGGAGCCTGGAGGATGGCGGGTAACTCACAGGTCGGCGGGCAGTTACCTGCCGACGTGTGAGCTACTCGCCATCGGGAGCGTGTGCGGACGCGCGGAGGGTGCCGAAGGGCTCGGTCAGGCGGCCGAGGACGGCGATGGCCGCCCACCTTCGAGGTGAGCGGCCATCGTCAGGAGCCGAGTCGATCAGCGCTGGGCGGGGTCCCAGTGGCGGAACATCGCGGCCTTGGCGGCGTCCACGCTCGTGAACCACACCTCGGCCTCGGTCTGCTCGTAGCTCGGGCTGTCGGGCGTGTGGAACAGCATCGTGTCCGCGTTGCCCTTGATCGTGTACGCCGGCGACGGCGCCGAACCGTCCTCGTTGGGTTCGGCCGAGCCAGGACCGAACGGACCGTCAGCCACCTCGGCAGCCGAGACCTCAGCCGCCGTGGGAGCAGCCTGCAACGGCGAACCGGCGCCCTGCGGCGACTGCCCCGACTCGCTCGATGAAGCCGTGTCGTGAGCCAGCTCGTCGGACGTGAAGTCCTGCAGTGGCTGAGCGGCGTCGTCGGTGCGTCCGTCGGCCTCGACCGCCGTCTGCGAGGCGCTCGCGGCATCCTCGGACGCCGACGGCTGTGCCACCGTCGTCGTGGCGGCGTTCGACGCAGCGCCGGTCGTCGACGTGGACGGGTCGGCGACGGGCTCGCTCACACCGACACCGGCCGACTCCGCAGGCGCTGCGGCCGCGTCGGTCGTCGCCGGAGCGAACTGGTCAAGCTGGTCCAGCGGAAGCGGCTCGGTGCCCCAGTCGTCGCCGCCCGAGGGCTTCGGCGCAGCAGGGGTCGTGGCGGGTGCCGACATGGTGGCGTCCTGCGCTCCCGAGCCCGCGTGCTTGGACTGAGTCTGCGTCGCGGTCGAGTCGGCTTCCGCGGAACGGTCCGACGCGACGGTCGCCGTGTCGTCCGACGAGCGGCCCGACGCCATCGCGGCAGCGGCGGCCGCCCCTCCCGCGACACCGGCCGCAACCGCAGCACCGGACGTGCCGTGGTCGGTGGTGTCAGCGGCCTGTTCGGACGGGCGGGTGGCGGCGTCAGTCGTCGTGTCGTTCGTGCTCGTCGATGCGCCGTGAGTCGACGTCGAGTCCGCCGCCGGGGTGGATGCTGCTTCGGCAGCGGCCTTCTCGCCGTCAGCTTCGGGAGCAGCCGGGGTGCTCGGGGTCGAGTCAGCAGCGGTGGACGCGGCCGCAGGGGCAGCCTTCTCGTCCGTCGCTGCGGGCGCTGCCGGGGCGAGCGAGTCGAGCTGGTCGAGCGGCAGCGGCTCCGTTCCCCAGTCATCGCCACCCGACGACGCCGGTGCGGGTGTCGGGGCCGCGGCAGGTTGGCTCGTCGCCGTGTCCTGGGCCGGCGCGGGGGTCTCGGCCTGGGCCGGATCGCTTGCCGGGGCAGCTGCCTGCGGCTGCGCAACGGGGGCGGGAGCGGAGTCGTCGAGAGCCGGGGGAGCAGCGTCCCAGTCGTCGCCACCGGAGGCGGCGGGTGCGGCTTGCGGTGCCTGGGTGGCTTCGGGTGTCTGTTGCGGCTGCGCGGCCGGAGCCGAGTCGTCGAGTGCGGGCGGCGGGGCGTCCCAGTCGTCACCACCGGAGGTCGCAGGCGTGGCCTGCGGTGTCTGGACGGCTTCCGGGGTCTGCTGCGGTGCGGCAGCCGCCGCGTCATCGAGAACCGGGGGAGCAGCGTCCCAGTCGTCACCACCGGACGCGGCAGGCGCAGCGGCGGCAGGGGCGGAGTCGTCCAGAGCGGGGGCGGGGGCGTCCCAGTCGTCGCCGCCAGATGCGGCGGGCGCGGCGGGCGCAGCCTGAGCCGGCGCGGCCGGGGCAGCGGTCGCGTCGAGAGCCGGAGCGGGGGCATCCCAGTCGTCACCACTCGATGCGGCGGGCGCGGCGGGCGTCTCAGGAGCAGGAGCCGGGGCGGCATCCCAGTCGTCGGCCGCTGCCGACGCAGCGCCACCGGCAGACGCCGCAGCACCGGCCGCGGCAGCCTTCTGGCCGTTGGACGGCGCGTTCTTCGGCGCGGGAGCCTCCGCCTTCGCGGGCGCGTCCTGGGCGGCCGGCTGCTGCTTGGCCGTCTCGTTCTTCGGTGCGCCGGTCTTCACCTCGTCGGCCGTCTTCGCGGCACCCTTCGCAGGCTTCTCCTCGAGTTCGGAGGTGGCCGCGGCCTTCGCGTCAGGCGTCTCGACGCTCTCGTCGACGGAGTCGTCACGGCCGATCTTGTTCTTGCCGTTCACTCCGTGGATGCCGACCGAACCCGGGCGCTTCGGCGCGCCCTTCTTCGGGTCGCGCATGAGCAGGTAGGCGATCAGAGCCAACAGCAGGATGACGTTTTCGAGGATGAACCACTTCACGGTCGCGTCCCATCAGTCGTACGAGCACACATTTCTGTGGCCACCCTACCGCCGAGTCACTTGCGCCGGGCCGGGATTTACCGCGTCGTGATGCGCCCGCGGGCGTTGCTACCGTGGTGGGGTGAGCACGCCTGAACCCCGCACCGAAACCGCCGAGCGCGACGAGAGCCGCCACGACACCCGTGACGACGCCCGCCGGGCGTCCGAGGCGCCACGCCCGGCCCATGACGAGGCGCGCGCTGACGAACGTCCGGCCATGAACCGCGACGGCCTGCCCCTCGCTCGCGTGCGTCGTGCGCCCCGCGTCATGCCGTTCCTGCTGACGGGCGCCGTCATCGGAGCCCTCGCGGGCCTCTTCGTCTCCCTCGACGGCGGTGACGGCGGCAACTACACGGCGTCGTCATCGACCGGTTATCTCGTCGTCCTGTTCGGTGCCCTCGGCACGCTGCTCGGCGGCCTCGCCTTCGTCGTCGCCGACCGTCGTTCCTGACGCCCGTACGCGTCCTGCGCCCCGGCGCCCGGCTGCTCGCACGATGCACGCTGCGGCTCAGGTCGTGAAAGACTGATGTCTGTGGCACGCGGCGACGGCAAACTCTCACACGACATCCTTCCCGGCGAGAAGGGCCCCCAGGACGCATGTGGCGTCTTCGGGGTCTGGGCGCCGGGTGAAGAGGTCGCGAAACTCACCTACTACGGCCTGTACGCGCTGCAGCACCGCGGCCAGGAGTCGGCAGGTATCGCGACGAGCGACGGCAAGAGCCTGCTCGTCTACAAGGACATGGGCCTCGTCTCCCAGGTGTTCGACGAGACGAGCCTCGCCTCCCTGCGCGGCCACCTCGCGATCGGCCACTGCCGGTACTCGACGACGGGTGGTTCCACCTGGGAGAACGCGCAGCCGACGCTCGGTGACACCGAGGCGGGCACGGTGGCGCTCGCGCACAACGGCAACCTCATCAACTCCGCCGAGCTGCGCGAGAAGCTCGAGGAGATCCACGGCGAGCTCGGCAACACGCTCGGCGAGCTGCGTCGCGGCAACACCACCGACACCGCGCTCGTGACGGCGCTGCTCGGCGCTCAGTTCGACACGAGCCTCGAGAAGACGGCCCTCGCCCTGCTGCCTCACCTGCGGGGGGCGTTCTGCTTCGTCTTCATGGACGAGAACACGCTCTACGCCGCGCGTGACCCGCAGGGCATCCGCCCGCTCGTCATCGGCCGCCTGGAGCGCGGTTGGGTCGTGGCGAGCGAGACGGCGGCGCTCGACATCGTCGGCGCCAGCTACGTGCGCGAGGTCGCGCCGGGCGAGATGATCGCCATCGACGCGGACGGTCTGCGCTCGACGACGTTCGCCGAGCCCGAGCCGAAGGGCTGCGTCTTCGAGTACGTCTACCTCGCCCGTCCCGACACGACGATCGCCGGCCGCGAGGTCTACGAGAGCCGCGTCGAGATGGGCCGTCAGCTCGCGCGTGAGTTCCCCGTCGACGCTGACATGGTCATGCCGACGCCGGAATCCGGGACGCCCGCCGCGATCGGGTACGCCGAGGAGTCCGGGATTCCGTACGGCATGGGCCTGGTGAAGAACGCCTACGTCGGGCGGACGTTCATCGCGCCGAGCCAGACGATCCGCCAGCTCGGCATCCGCCTCAAGCTCAATCCGCTCAAGCCCGTCATCAAGGGCAAGCGCCTCGTCGTCATCGACGACTCGATCGTGCGCGGCAACACCCAGCGCGCCCTCGTGCGGATGCTGCGCGAGGCCGGCGCGGCCGAGGTGCACGTGCGCATCTCGAGCCCGCCCGTGCGCTGGCCGTGCTTCTACGGCATCGATTTCGCGACGCGCGCCGAACTCATCGCCAACGGCCTCGTCGTCGACGAGATCGCGACGTCTCTCGGTGCCGACTCGCTCGGTTACATCAGCGAGGACGGCATGATCGCCGCCACCGGGCAGCCCCGCGAGAACCTGTGCACCGCCTGCTTCACGGGCCGTTACCCCGTCGAGCTGCCCGCTGAGGATCGCCTCGGCAAGGGCCTGCTCGAGCTGCAGCTGCCTGTCGAGTTCGGCGGCGTCGATCCGACGACGGTCGGCACGGCCGACCTCGGCCAGGACGAGTCGATCGACCTCGCCCGCACCAACCCCGACGGCGTCTCGCCCGCCGGGGGCGCCGCCGTCAGCCCGGCCCGTCGGCACACGTCGAACTGACCGACGCCTCTCGATCCTCCCGCGCCGCCGCAGCCCTGACGGCGGCGCCGCGCCCGCACCGTGACCTCGCACCTCGAAGGACGACGATGACCCAGCACAACGAACCCATCACCTACGCAGGCGCCGGCGTCGACGTCGAGGCCGGCGACAAGGCCGTCGAACTGATGAAGGCCTCCGTCAAGCAGGCCCAGCGCCCCGAGGTGCTCGGCGGCCTCGGCGGGTTCGCGGGGCTGTTCGACGCCTCCGTCCTCGCGCGCATGGAGCACCCGATCCTCGCGACGTCGACGGACGGCGTCGGCACGAAGGTCGCGATCGCGCAGGCGCTCGACACGCACGACACGATCGGGTTCGACCTCGTCGGCATGGTCGTCGACGACATCGTCGTGTGCGGCGCGGAGCCGCTCTACATGACCGACTACATCGCGACCGGCAAGGTCGTGCCCGAGCGCATCGCGGCCATCGTCAAGGGCATCGCCGCCGCGTGCCGTCAGGCGAACGTCGCCCTCATCGGTGGGGAGACGGCCGAGCACCCGGGCCTGCTCGCCGCGGACGAGTACGACGTCGCGGGCGCCGCGACGGGCGTCGTCGACAAGGCCGATCTCATCCTTCCCGAGTCGGTGCGCGAAGGTGACGTCGTCCTCGGCCTCGCCGCGAGCGGCCTGCACAGCAACGGCTACTCGCTCGTGCGCAAGGTCTACGCGAGCGCCGGGTGGGGCTACGACAAGCACGTCGAGGAGTTCGGTCGCACGCTGGGGGAGGAGCTGCTCGAACCGACGCGGGTCTACGCTGCTGACCTGCTGCGCCTCATCCGCACCGACGGCGTCGACATCCACGCACTGTCCCACGTCACAGGCGGGGGCCTGGCGGCGAACGTCGCCCGCGTCCTGCCCAAGGGCATGGGCGCGCGCATCGAGCGTTCGACGTGGACGCCGCCGGCCGTCTTCGACGTCACCCAGCGCGTCGGCAACGTGCCCCAGGACGACATCGAACGCACCCTCAACATGGGCGTCGGCTTCGTCGCCGTGCTGCCCGCCGAGCAGGCCGCGACGGCCATCGAGGTGTGCGCCGAACTCGACCTGCCCGCATGGCGCATGGGCGATATCGCACGCACCGAGAACCTCGACGCCGCAGAGGCAGAGATCATCTCCGGCGCCAAGGGCGTCGACGCCGGCGCCTGCCAGATCGTGGGCAGCTACGCCTGACGCGTGAGCACGGGCGCTCGAGCCCCTCGAGCTCGGCGGCGGCCCACGCAGAAGTCAGCACGACGAGAGCCTCCGTCCCGATGGGATGGAGGCTCTCGTTCACGTCAACTCAAGAAAAAGCGGGTTGCGCGCTCGTCGTGGTCAGTCGTCGTCCGAGGCCCACTTGGAGTAGCGGTCATACTCGTCGCCCTCGTCGTCGGCTTGCGCCTGACGCGTTTCGTTCGCGCTGCGCGAGGCACGGAGCTCTCGCTCCAACGCGCTGAGGTCGGTGTCCGGCGAGAAGTACTTGAGCTCGCGTGCAACCTTGGTCTGCTTGGCTTTGGCCCGGCCGCGCCCCATGGCGAGACCCCCTCTGTCGTGTTGCCAGGGCGGCCATCATCACCCCGCACGCGGGCGTGCGGACGTCAGGCGGAGGGCCCTGGGGATCCTAAGTTTCTGTCGTGGGGGTAACGCTACCTCAGGTGCGTTGATTTCCGCCCATCGACGCGGATCACCGGGCACCTCGCGCGGCCATGAGTGACCGGTCTCACTCCGTGTGGGTGGTGGCCAAGCCTGGATCGTCGACGACACGCCGTCGGGCGACGACGAACGCCCCCGCGAGGGCGAGCGCGCCGAGGCCGAAACCACCCAGGACGAGGGCAGGTTCGTTGTCGCCGGGCTCGTCGACCGTCGGCGTCGTCGGCCCCTTGACGGTGCTCGGGGAGGCCGTGGCGGTCTGCACGGTCAACTCCTGAGCTCCCTCGGACGCCCCGGCGGTGCTGCTCGAGCTCACACCCGGGCTGCGCGTGATGGCGGCGGCGGGTGAGGACGACCCCGCGGCGACGGCGAGCACGCAGGCACCACCGACGACGAGGGTGCGAGCGGATGCGGGCAGATGGCGCGACGTCATGCCCCCATTCTGACGCCCGCGCGACGGGGGCGCCACGTTCCGCGTCGTCGTTTCGCATCATCGCGCCCGGTATCGTCGCCGGACATGACGACGTCTCGGTTCACCACCCTCGCAGGCCCGGCCATCGCCGAGATCGAGGTGAAGCGCTCGCGGTTCCTGTGTGAACTGACGCCGGTGGGCGCGGGTGACGACGAAGCGTCGGAGGTGGCCGCACGGGCCGTCGTCGAGGCCGCTCGTAAGCAGCACTGGGACGCGCGTCATCACTGCAGCGCGTTCGTGCTCGGCCCCCAGCGTCAGGTGCGGCGCAGCAACGACGACGGCGAGCCGTCGGGCACGGCGGGCGCGCCGATGCTGGAGGCGCTCGTCGCCTCGGGTCTGAGCGACGTCGTCGCCGTCGTGACGCGCTGGTTCGGCGGCACGCTGCTCGGCGCCGGAGGGCTCGTGCGGGCCTACGGCGACGTCGTGCGCGCCGCGCTGGCCGAGGCCCGCGTCGTCACGTACGAGTGTCGCCTCGTCATGGCGGCCGACGTCGGCATCGCCGACGTCGCCCGCGTCGAGAACGCCCTGCGAGCCGCCGGGCGGCACGTCGAGGGCGTCGACTACGCCCAAGGCGCGGCCTCAGGAACGGCGCGCCTGGTGCTCGCCGTCACGGAGGCCGACCGCGCAGCGCTCGAGAGCGAGCTCGCGAGCCTGACGGGCGGTTCGGCCGACCTCGACGAGTGTGGGCAGCGCTGGGTCTCACTCGCCGACCAGCCTGGGTGAGGCGTCAGCCGGCCGGACCTTCGCGCGTCTTCGGGGCGCACCGGCCGCCACCCATCAGCGACACCACACCTGCCCCGGTACTTCTGCCGCGCCACGGCGCGTCTCCCGCGCCCTGAGACGGGGTTGGCGCGTGGGCGTGCGAACCCCCAGAGTGGCTCCATGAGTGAACCGAAGACCTTGACCCCCGACGAAACATACGCACTCGACCGGGCCCACGTCTTCCATTCGTGGTCGGCGCAGGCCGCGCTGAAGCCGATGGTCGTGACGAAGACGTCCGGCTCCCGCCTGTGGGACGGCGACGGCAACGAGTACCTCGACTTCACCGGCCAGCTCGTCTACACGAACGTCGGCCACCAGCACCCGCGCGTCGTCGAGGCGATCAAGACGCAGGCCGAGACGCTGTGCACGATCGGGCCGAGCAACGCCAACGACCAGCGTTCGCAGCTGGCGAAGATGATCAGCGACCTGCTGCCCGACACGCTCAACAAGGTGTTCTTCACCAACGGTGGTACCGAGGCGAACGAGCACGCCGTCCGCATGGCGCGCGAGGTGACGGGCCGTCGCAAGCTGCTCGCCGCCTACCGCAGCTACCACGGCGCGACGGCGCAGTCGATCCACCTCACCGGTGAGGCGCGCCGCTTCGCCAACGACAAGGGTGCGAGCGAGGTCGTCCACTTCTACGGTCCGTTCCTCTACCGCAGCGAGTTCTGGGCGACGAGCGAGGACGAGGAGTGCGAGCGTGCGCT
The DNA here is from genome assembly GCF_058809565.1 of Dermacoccus sp. MPR-E5. Lineage (NCBI taxonomy): Bacteria > Bacillati > Actinomycetota > Actinomycetes > Micrococcales > Dermacoccaceae > Dermacoccus > Dermacoccus sp. MPR-E5. Next base: position 154,502 of record NZ_JBXASS010000006.1, read on the forward strand.
GACGCACCTCGAGCACACCATCACCTCCGAGGGCGCCGACGCGTTCGCCGCTCTCATCCTCGAGCCCGTCATCGGTTCGGCCGGCATCATCCCGCCGCCGCCGGGCTACCTCGAGGGCGTCCGCGAGCTCTGCACGAAGTACGGCATCATCTTCATCGCCGACGAGGTCATGGCCGGCTTCGGCCGCACCGGTGCCTGGTTCGCGCACCAGCACGCAAATGTCGTGCCCGACCTCATCACGTTCGCCAAGGGCGTCAACTCGGGGTACGTGCCGCTCGGCGGTGTCGTGCTGAGCGACGAGATCGCCCACCACTTCGACGAGCGCGCCTACCCCGGCGGCCTCACCTACTCCGGCCACCCGCTCGCGTGCGCGGCGGGCGTCGCGACGATCGCCGCGATGCAGGACGAGGGCATCGTCGAGAACGCCGCCCGCATCGGTTCCGACGTGCTCGGCCCCGGCCTGCAGGCGCTCGCCGAGAAGCACGACGCGGTCGGCCAGGCGCGTGGCGTCGGGGTGTTCTGGGCGCTCGAACTCGTCGAGGACGCCGCGCGCACGCCCGACGTCGAGCGCGCCGCCGCCGTCGCGGCCGCGTGCAAGAAGACCGGCCTGCTCGTCATCGCCGCCGCGAACCGGCTGCACGTCGTGCCGCCGTGCAACGTCAGCGACGACGACGTCCGTGCGGCCCTGACGATCCTCGACGAGGCGCTCTCCGCGAGCTGACGACGACGCGCCGTCGGTGGGTGGTCGGCCGTTGCGACGCTGCCGAACGAGGCAGCGTCGCACCCGGTGCAACGTCGGGGGTGCCGCGGCGTGGAACGCGCCTCGAACCGGGAGGCATATCGAACCGGGAGGCATGCAGAACACGAGAAAGCCCCCGAGACGAATCTCGGGGGCTTTCTCGGTGGAGCGTGGCCAGAGACGGGGTCGAACCGCCGACCTAGCGATTTTCAGTCGCTCGCTCTACCAACTGAGCTATCTGGCCCTTGGGAAAGGGATGGCGACCCCGACGGGACTCGAACCCGCGACCTCCGCCGTGACAAGGCGGCGCGCTAACCAACTGCGCTACGGGGCCTCGTGAAAGGCCGATCTGTGCGTGGTATCCCCAACGGGATTCGAACCCGTGCCGCTGCCGTGAAAGGGCAGTGTCCTAGGCCGCTAGACGATGGGGACTACACAAATCATTCCCGCGAGCCGCTCACCTTCCGGTGTTTGCCCCGCTGGAACTTGCGTAACTTTAGTACACGTTCGCCGGGCAACGCAAAACGCCCGGAATGGCGGGGATTCCGGCGGCATGGCGTGCGGTGCGCTGCCCGGCCCGGGCGGCGTCGAGGCGCTTCTCAGGCGATCTCCTTGCGCGCGAACGTACGCACCCGCTCGACGTCCCACGTCGTGATGACGCGCTCGAGCGGCACGCCGAGCTCCTCGATGCGGGCCGCGCCGTACTGGAGGAAGTCGAGCTGGCCGGGCGCGTGCGCGTCGGAGTCGAGGGAGAAGTAGCAGCCGGCGTCGATCGCCTCGCGGATGAGATCGTCGGGCGGGTCGCAGCGTTCGGGGCGCGCATTGATCTCGACGGCGACGCGGTGCTCGGCGCATGCAGCGAACACGGCCTTGGAATCGAACGTCGACGGTGGGCGGACGCCGCGTTCGCCGTCGACGAGGCGGCCGGTGCAGTGCCCGAGGATCGTCGTGTGGGGGTTCTCGATGGCGCCGAGCATGCGTTTCGTCATGGCGGCCGGGCCCGAACGCAGCTTGGAGTGAACCGACGCGACCCGCACGTCGAGGCGGTCGAGCATGTCGGCGCGCTGGTCGAGGGAGCCGTCCTCCTTGATGTCTACCTCGATGCCCTTGAGCAGGACGAACGGGGTGCCCGTCGCCCCGAGGGCCGAGTTCATCGCGTCGATGACGCCGAGCTGCTTCGTCAGCCGCTCGGCACTCAGCCCGTTGGCGACGCGCAGCGAGGGGGAGTGGTCGGTCTGCACGATGTACTCGCGCCCGAGGGAGATCGCTGCCATGACCATCTCGTCGATCGGTGAGCCGCCGTCGCTCCAGTCGGAGTGGGTGTGGCAGTCGCCCTTGACGGCGGCCATGACGCGCTGCGCGCCCTCGACGAGGTGCTCGGGGCTCGATTCCTCCAGCTGGTCGAGGTAGCTCGGGACGCGGCCGTCGAGTGCCTCGGTGATGACGGCGAGCGTCGTCTTGCCGATGCCGGAGACGTCCGCGAGGGAGCCGTCGGCGGCCTTCGCGCGCAACGTCTCCTCGTCGAGCGCGGCAATCGCGCGCGAGGCGCCACGGAACGCCTTGACGCGGTATGTACCCGCACGGCGACGTTCGAGCAGGAAGGCGATGCGGTCGAGCGCTTCGCGAGGCGTGGGAGCACCGGTCATGTGGTCACTGTACGAACATCGCCCGGACTTGCCCAGGGCCTCCGCCTTGCCCAAGGATCCTGATTTGCCCAGAGGTTAGGAGCCTTAGTTTGGATTTGGCTCGTCTGCGTGGCCTCGGTGTCGTTCCTTCGTGGGTGTCACTGGAAATGGCCGATCAGGATCGCAGCGAGGTGCCCTGCGGCGCCGAGGAGCCCCGACGAGACGAGGACATCGTGACGAACACCGAAGCAGCGCCGGCCTGCCCGCGGCGAACGCCCACCCACGTGAGAGTCGAGCAGACCGAGCGGCTGACCCGCGACCTCGTGCGCGTCCACTTCAGCGGGGACGGGCTGCGCGCCCTCGAGCCGAAACCGGTGACGGACGCCTACGTCAAGCTGCTCTTCCCGCCGCGCGGGGCCGACTACGCAGCGCCGTTCGACCCCGAACAGATCCGCGCCGAGCGGCCTCGTGAGGAATGGCCGGTGACGCGCACCTACACGATCCGGGCGATCGACCACGCGGCCGGAACGATGGCGATCGACTTCGTCGTGCACGGTGACGCCGGCCTCGCGGGGCCCTGGGCGGCTGCGGCGCGAGCGGGCGACGTCATCGGCTTCCTCGGCCCCGGCGGCGCGTGGGCGCCCGAGTCGGAGGCCGCTCATCACCTCTTCGTCGGCGACGAATCGGCCTACCCCGCGATCGCCGCGGCGCTCGATGCGCTGCCGCAGGACGCCGCGTGCACCGTCGTGCTCGAGGTGGCCGACGCGAGCGTGCACCCTCCGGTGCGCGCACTGGCGCACATGAACCTCGTCTGGGTGCACCGGGACGAGACGCGCAGCCACGGCGGCGGGCTCGTCGACGTCGTCGCCGCAGCCGACGTGCCGGGTCTGCGCGACGGTGATGCCCCCGACGGGCTGCGCGTGTTCGTGCACGGCAACGCCGAGATGATCAAAGAGATGCGCCGGTTGCTCATCGTCGAGAAGAGCGTCGCTCGTGCGCACGCGTCGATCTCCGGATACTGGCGCCCCGGCCATGACGAGGACGCGTGGCAGTCGAGCAAGCGCGAGTTCGTGCAGCAGATGGAGCAGGAACAAGACCGCGCCTGACCCCCGCGCCTCGCCCCCTGTGCCCATCCGCGATTCTCGTCCCCAACGGCGAACGGCGTCCCCATCGGCGATTTTCGTCCGCATTCGTCGAGGTCACGCTGATGGCCGGGCGCTCGCCCCCGCGTCACTGATCGCCTCGGCGCGATCGACGCCGAGGTCCGCGACGACAACGACGTCGAACGCGGCGCGCGGTCGCGGCGAAACGCGAGACAATGCCGCGGTGAAGTCCTGGTTGCTCCTGCTGCTCGTCGTCGCTGCTGCGGCCTTCGTCCTGCTGACGCGTCGTTCGGTGCGGACGTCCGTCGTCACGTGGATGGCGGCGCGGCTCGGCCCCGACGCGCGCAGCGGCCGGCGGGCCGCGCTGCTGTGGCACGGTTCGGCGTTCCTCGCCGCCGTCGCAACACTGACGGGCGCCTGGTTCGGTGTGCGCGCCGGGGGAGCGGCGCGCTGGGTCGGGGATGCGGCGGCGATCGCGGTCGTCCTCGGCTACCTGCCGTTCACGTCGCTGGGCGCGCCGAAGATGACGCGGTGGCAGAAGAGCTTCGGGCAGCACCTCGCCGAAGCGGGTGCCGCCCGAAGTGCCGCGACGGCCTGTGCCGACGTCGCGCGTGTGTTCTCAGTGGTCGGTGTGCTCGTCGCTCTCGCGGCGCTCGTCGTCGTCGCCGGCCGCGGGGCGTGAGGTGTTCGCGGACTCGATCTGACCGGCCGGCGCAGACGCCTTCTGCTTCGTGCCGAGCGGGTCGCTGAGCGTCGACTCGAGCGTCTCCTTCGGCAGCGCCTTCTCCTGCAGACGGGCCGTGGACGCCTGGATCTGCTTCGTCACGTACGGCCCGACGAGGCTGATCGCCGCAGCTCCGACAGCCATCCACAGACGCGGGTGGCGCACGCCGCGCTTGAGCAGCATTTTCTCGACGTTCTTGTCGATGCGCAGCGCGAGCCCGGACGTCACGAGGCCCATGCCGGCCGTCGCGGCGGCGGCCAGGTCGCTCATCGACGACGACGTGGCGCGCCCGTCGACGACGTTGATCGCCTTGTTCGAGTCGGCCAGGCGCGAGCTCGCGGGGCGGCGCTCGCCCGCCATCGCCATGCCGACGCTCGTCAGCGTCGACGACATCGCGACGCCGCGTCGCACCCAGCGCGGGAAGCGCGCGGGACGCACCAGCGTCGTGGCGGCCGCCGTCGCGGCGGAGATGGCGGCCTGCGCGGCCGGGGAGTCGAGAGCGGGAAGCGTGAAACGAGGCATGACCTCAGCCTAACGAGAGGCGCTGGCGCGGCACCACCACGTCAGCGACGTCGGCTGGTCACACCTGCGCAGCGCGCGCTTGCGCGCGCCGCAACAAACCGCGCGTCGCGACGGCGAGGACGAGGGCGACGCTCGTCGCCGTGAGCGTGACGGCGAACGCGGCCGTCGCGCCGTGGGCGTCGACGAGGCGTCCGGCGATGCCCGCTCCGCTGGCGTAGCCGAGGCCTGTCGCGCCGGCGAGGAACGTCATGGCCGTCGCGAGGCGCCCGCGATCGGTGATGAGTTCGCCGAGCGTGAACGTCGTGATCATGTACGGCGCGATCGCGAAGCCGAGGATGACGAGCTCACCTGCGAGCCCCCACAGCCCGTCGACGGCGAGCAACGGCAGCGACAGCACCCACATGGCCGTCGCGAAGAGGAGCAGCCGGCGCGCGTGATCCGGGGTGCGGCGCACGCGGCCCAACGCGAGGCCGGCGCTGACGGAACCGATGCCGAGCAGCGCGTGGAACAACCCGGCGCTCTCGGCGTGGCCGGCGGCGCGCGTCATCATCGTCGTACCGGTCTGGATCGAGCCGAACAGGTTGCCGATGAGGAACTGCGCGACGAACAGGACGGTGAACGCGGCGCTCCACACAGGTATACGCGACGAGCCCGTCGGGGCCGGCGTGACCAGTGAGGCGCTGGGGTGACGTGCGAACTGCAGACCGAACCACAGCAGCAGCGCCGAGGCGGCGAGCAGCGGCGCCCACGTCCCGAACAAGGCCGCGAACGCGCCGACGAGCATCGGGCCGACGACGAACGACGCCTCGTCCGCGGCTCCCTCGTAGGAGAATGCGGTCGTGACGAGCCGCCCATCGGCGCCGTGCGATCCGATGATAGGACGCCAGCGCACGCGGGCGAGCTGACCGATCTGCGGCAGCGCGAACCCGGCGAGCGCCGCGACGATGGCCGTCAGCCACCAGGGCGTATCGAAGTAGCGGGTGGCGACGACACCGACGAGGCCCGCCGCGCCGCCGAGGCACTGCACGAGAAGGATGCGCGTCTGGCCGAGCCGGTCGGTGAGGGAACCGAACCAGGGCGAACCGATGGCGTTGCACACCGCCAGCGCTCCCGCGCAGATGCCGGCGTAGGTGTAGGAGTCGGTCGTCGTCGCGACGAGCAGCAGCGTGCCGAGTTGCGACATGGCCAGTGGCAGGCGCGCGATGAACGCGACGACGACGTACCAACGGCCCGTGAGCCCGAACAACCCTGAATACCCGACGTGACTCACCCGCCCATGCTACCGGCGCCGTGAGGGCGCCGAAACCGCCGACAACCGCGACCTGACGGGGTTGTCGGTCCTGGCGCACCTAGGCTGAGCACGTGCTCGTCTCACTCGTGCGTCAGTCGCTGGCGCCCCATGGTCGGTTGCTGCTCGGGCTCGTCGCCGCGCAACTCGTCAGCGTCGCCGCGTCGCTGTATCTGCCGAACCTCAACGCCGACATCGTCGACCACGGCGTCGTACGCGCCGACACCGGTTACATCTGGCGCACCGGCGGCTGGATGCTGCTCGTCAGCGTTGTCCAGGTGTGCGCCGCGATCTGCGCGGCCTGGTTCTCGGCCCGCATCGCGATGAACGCCGGACGCGACATGCGGGCCCGCGTCTTCGGCGCCGTCCAGCGCTTCAGCTCGCGCGAGGTCGCCGAGTTCGGCGCGCCGTCGCTCATCACGCGCTCGACGAACGACGTGCAGCAGGTGCAGATGCTCGTTCTCATGGGCGCCAACCTCATGGTGACGGCGCCGATCATGATGGTGGGCGGCGTCATGATGGCGCTGCACCAGGACGTCGGGTTGTCGTGGCTCATGGTCGTCGCCGTGCCGGTGCTGGCCGTCGCGATCGGTCTCATCGTCTCGCGCATGGTGCCCGGGTTCCGCACGGTTCAGGAGCGGCTCGACGGCGTCAACCGGGTCATGCGCGAGCACCTGTCGGGCATCCGCGTCGTGCGTGCGTTCGTCCGGGAACCGCACGAGTTGCAGCGTTTCGGCGCCGCCAACTCGGCGCTCGCGAACGCGCAGATCCGCGTCGGCAACCTCATGGCCTTCATGTTTCCGACGGTGTTCCTCGTCATGAACCTCTCGACGGTCGCCGTCTGGTGGTTCGGCGGCCACCGCGTCGGTGACGGCGACCTGCAGATCGGCGCGCTGTCGGCGTACATGAGCTATCTCATGCAGATCCTCATGGCCATCATGATGGCCACGTTCATGCTCGTCATGATTCCGCGTGCCGCAGTGGCTGCCGAGCGCATCACGGCGGTACTGGACACGCGCTCGAGCGTGGTCGAGCCTGCGTCACCGATCCTGCCCGACGGTGGGGTGCGCGGCGTCGTCGAACTCGAGCACGCCGAGATGCGCTATCCGGGCGCCGACGAACCTGTCGTGCGCGACCTGTCGTTCACCGCCCGCCCCGGCCAACGCGTCGCGCTCATCGGCTCGACCGGTTCGGGCAAGTCGACGGTGCTCGGCCTCGTCGCGCGACTGTTCGACGTGTCGGCCGGCGCGGTGCGCATCGACGGCGTCGACGTGCGCGAACTCGACCCGCAGGCGCTGTGGGGCAGCATCGGCCTCGTCCCGCAGCACGCCTATCTGTTCTCCGGCACCGTCGCGTCGAACCTTCGCTACGGCAAACCCGACGCCACCGACGACGAGCTGTGGTCCGCGCTCGAGACGGCACAGGCGCGTGACTTCGTCGAGAGAATGGACGGCGGCCTCGACGCCGTCATCGAGCAGGGCGGTAGCAACGTCTCCGGTGGCCAACGGCAGCGATTGTGCATCGCTCGGGCGCTCGTCGCGAAGCCCCGCATCTACCTGTTCGACGACTCGTTCAGCGCACTCGACCTCGCGACCGACAGGCGGCTGCGTGCCGCGCTCGCGCCGCAGGTGAAGGACGCGACGGTGCTCATCGTCGCCCAGCGCGTCTCGACGATCACGGACGCCGACCTCATCATCGTCCTCGAGGACGGCGCGGCCGTCGGCATGGGCACGCACGAGGAACTGCTCGCCACGTGCGCGCCGTACCGCGAGGTGGTCGATTCGCAGCTCGGACGTCAGGAGGGAGCGGCGTGAGCCGCCGTCAGCCGTCGGGGCCCGCCGCATCGGCCGCATCGCCCGGCTCGGGCACTCGCCCGCCGGGCCCGCCGGCCGGAGGGCCGCGTCGCGGGGGTCATGGCGCGGCGATGGCGCCCGCGGAGAAGTCGCTGAACTTCGGCGCATCCGCGCGCCGCCTCATCGGGCTGCTGAAACCGCATCGGCTGCGCGTCATCGCGGTACTGGCGCTCAGCGTCACGGCCGTCGTCATGAACGTCGTCGCGCCGAAGGTGCTCGGCAAGGCCGTCGACGCAGTGTTCGCGGGCTCGGTGAGCATGCATCTGCCCCTGGGCTCGACGAAGGCACAGGCCGTGGCGGCGCTGCGCGCGTCGGGGCAGTCGAAGATGGCCGACATGGTCGCGGCGATGGACCTCGTACCGGGCGCGGGCATCGACTTCGACCGTGTCGCGACGATCCTGCTCACCGTCGTCGCGCTCTACGTCGTTGCATCGCTGCTGCAGGTCGTGCAGGCGCGTCTGCTCAACACCGTCGTACAACGGACGGTGGAGAAACTGCGCGCCGACGTCGACGCCAAGCTGCAGCGCGTGCCGCTGTCCTATGTCGACTCGCGCCCGCGCGGCGAGCTGCTCTCGCGCGTGACGAACGACATCGACAACGTCGGGCAGTCGATGCAGCAATCGGCGGGGCAGCTGCTCGTGTCGATCTGCACGGTGCTCGGCGTCGTCGTCATGATGCTGACGGTCTCGTGGCAGCTGACGATCGTCGCACTGCTGACCATTCCCCTCGTCATGCTCGTCGCCGGGCAGATCATGAAGCGTTCGCAGGGGCAGTACGTGGCCCAGTGGGCGCACACGGGCACGCTCAACGGGCAGATCGAGGAGGCGTTCACGGCGCACGAGCTCGTCAAGGTCTTCGGGCGAGGGCCGCAGGTGGAGGCGGCGTTCGCGTCGACGAACGCCTCCTTGACGGAGGTCTCGCGCCGCGCGCAGTTCCTGTCGGGGCTGATGATGCCGATCATGATGTTCGTCGGCAACCTGCAGTACGTCGCGATCTGCGTCATCGGCGGCGTGCGCGTCGCGTCGGGGCAGATGACGCTCGGTGACGTCACCGCGTTCATCCAGTACTCGCGCCAGTTCACGCAGCCCGTCACGCAGATCGCGTCGATGATCAACCTGCTGCAGTCCGGCGTCGCGAGCGCCGAGCGCGTGTTCGAGGTGCTCGACGCGCCGGAGGAGTCGCGCGACGCCCGCGGGCGCGGTGCCGGCGAGAACGCGCACCTGCCGACGCCGCTGCGCGGAGAGGTCGTCTTCGATGACGTGCGCTTCGGTTACGACCCTGACGCGTCGCTCATCACGGGCCTCGACCTGCGGATCGAGCCCGGCCAGACGGTCGCCATCGTCGGGCCGACGGGTGCGGGCAAGACGACGCTCGTCAACCTCGTCATGCGCTTCTACGACGTCGATGCGGGTCGCATCCTCGTCGACGGGGTCGACGTGCGTGACGTGCCACGCGAGGAGTTGCGCTCCCACTTCGGGATGGTGCTGCAGGACAGTTGGCTGTTCCGCGGCACGATCGCCGACAACCTGCGCTACGGGCGGCTCGACGCGAGCGACGACGAACTGCTCGAAGCCGCTCGCGCGACGTTCGTCGACCGGTTCGTGCACTCACTGCCCGACGGCTATGACACGATCATCGACGACGAGGGCGGCTCCATCTCGACGGGTGAGCGTCAGCTCATCACCATCGCGCGCGCCTTCCTCGCGCGGCCCGACATCCTCATCCTCGACGAGGCGACGTCATCGGTCGACACGCGCACGGAGGCGACGCTCCAGCAGGCAATGGCGGCGCTGCGTCAGGATCGCACGAGCTTCGTCATCGCCCACCGACTGTCGACGATCCGTGACGCCGACATCATTCTCGTCATGGAGAACGGCGGCATCGTCGAACAGGGCTCGCACGACGATCTGCTCGCCGCGCGCGGCGCCTACTGGCGGTTGTACGAGGCACAGTTCGCCGGGGCGGCGCAGACCGACACGGACGAGGGGAAGGCAGCGGACGTACGACCGGCCTGACGGGAGCCGGATGATTCCGGCGTCGTCGTCCGCATTCTTCGGCCGGGAAGACCGCCCCGACGTTCTCGAGGGCCGGGGCGGTCGACGGCATCTCAGCCCCGGGCGTGCTCCCACGCGCCGCGCGTGTACTGCGCCGGATACGGCGTCTCGCGCCATGTCAGACCCAGTTCGGCGGCGGCGCGCAGCGGCCAATACGGCTCGCGCAGGCCTGCTCGTCCGATGAGGACGACGTCGGCGTCGCCCTCGGTGAGGATCGCCTCGGCCTGCGCGGGCTCCGTGATGAGTCCCACGGCTCCGGTCGCAATATCGGCCCCGCGCCGGATCTCGGACGCGAAACGCACCTGGTAGTTGGGCCCTACGGGGATGTCGGCGGGCACGTTGCCGCCGGTGCTCGTGTCGACGAGGTCGACGCCGACGGACTTCAGCTCGCGAGCGAGGCGGACGGTCTCGTCGATGTTCCAGCCCGTCTCGGCCCAATCGGTGGCCGAGACCCGCACGAAGAGCGGCTTCGCCTCCGGCCAGGCCGCGCGCACCTCGGTCGCGATGCGCAGCAGCAGACGGGCGCGGTTCTCGAAGGAGCCGCCGTACTCGTCGTCACGGCGGTTGGAGGCAGGGGAGAGGAACTCGTGCAGCAGGTAGCCGTGCGCTGCGTGGAGCTCGACGACGTCGAAACCGGCCTCGTCCGCGCGTCGGGCGGCGTCGACGAAGGCGTCCACGACGTCGTCGATGTCGGCGAGCGTCATGGCGCGGGGCGTTGCGTAACCGTCGAAGGCGACCGCGGACGGGCCGAGAGCCTCCCAACCGCCTGCGTCGACGGGCACGCTGCCGGAGGGCTCACCCGCGAAGGGGCGGTAGGTCGAAGCCTTGCGTCCGGCGTGCGCGAGCTGGACTCCGATCTTCGCGCCGTTCGCGTGGACGGCGTCGACGACGCGGCGCCATGCGGCCACCTGGTCGTGGTTCCACAGGCCGGCGTCCTGGGGGCTGATGCGCCCCTCGGGCGCGACGGCGGTGGCCTCCGTCAGCACGAGCCCGAAACCACCGACGGCGCGCGTCGCGTAGTGGACGAAGTGCCACGCGGTCGGGATACCGTCGCACGCCTCGCAGCTGTACTGACACATCGGCGTGAGCCAGATGCGGTTGCGGAATTCGACGTCGCGCAGGGTGAGGGGTTCGAACAGCTGGGGCATGCGGGGGCCTTTCGTCAGGATCGGGCGCGGCCACGGACCGCGCCTCGTGGGGCCCATGCGACAACGGTGGTTAGGGACGCGATATTTCCTCGGCCCGTTGTTCTGGCCGCCAACCGCTCCGTCAGAACGCCGCCGATGCCTCGCCGCGCTTGACGTCGGCGCGCCATCGCGTGAGGAACGCGGCACCGGCGGCGTCGTTCGTCAGCGCCGGATCGGGCGCGACCTCGACGGGGTAGGTGCGCTCGAGCAGGCCGTCGGCGGGGCGAACGTCGCCGTGGCGCACGACGAATCCACGCTCGTGCAGACGATCAGCCATCGCGTAGTCGCTGCGTGAATCGCCGAGGGTGCGCCACTCGCGCGGGGTGATGCCGCGCGCGGCGAGCAGTTCGATCGCCTTGTCGGCACCGACGTTCTTGCCGACCCCGACGTGCTCGATGTCGGTCGAGATGATCGTCGGATCGATGCGGACGGCGATGTCTTCACTGCCGTTGAGCGCTTCTCGCTCACCCCAGACGACGCCGATCTCCTGCTCGGCGAGGTAATCCCAAACCCGCTGATCGAACGCGTGCTGACGTTCGCGGTAGACGTCGAGGTCGATGCCATGGTGCGCCTCGAGGCTCACCATGGCCTTCTTCGTGTCGTCGAAGAACATGGCGTCGTCGAAATCGGGGGCGATACTGCGGCAGTACTCGACGAGCCCCGTCGGAACGCGCAGGGCGTCGTCGACGCGCAGGTCGACGCCCGCGTTGCGCAGGTGCGCGCGCGTCGGGGTGAACCACGTCGCGCCCTTCTCACAGACGGCGATGACGGGCGCGTCGTCGGGTAGTCCGGCGTCGAGCAGCGCGGGCATGACGGTGGCTGCGACGAAGTCGTCGGAGCGACCCGTGTTGAACACGATGGGGACGCCCGCCCGCGCCATCGCGACGAGATCCGTGGCGATCGACGGGATCGCGACGGTGCGCGTCACCGGGCTCGCGATGGGTCCGTCGACGTCGAGGAGGAGGCCGTACAGGGGTTCGCGCAGCTGGCTCGTCATGCTCGAAGTGTCGTCGCGCGCGGGGCCGGTCGCAAGCCGCACCCCCACGCCTCGGTTAAGGATGATTAACTGAAGTCGGCATGGTGTGAGGTGCATCTCACGAAGCGCGATCTGGAGGGTTCATGGACAAGGTGGTGGCCTCGGCCGCGGAAGCGGTCGCCGACATCGGTGACGGTTCGTCGCTCGCCGTCGGAGGGTTCGGGCTGTGCGGCATCCCGAGCGTCCTCATCGCGGCGCTGCACGAGCAGGGCGCGAAGGATCTTGACGTCGTCTCCAACAACTGTGGGGTCGACGACTGGGGTCTCGGCGTGCTGCTGCGCGACGGGCGCCTGCGCACCGTCATCGCGTCGTACGTGGGCGAGAACAAGGAATTCGCGCGCCAGTACCTCGAGGGCGAGCTGGAGGTGCACCTGACGCCGCAGGGCACCCTCGCGGAGAAGTTGCGCGCCGGTGGCGCAGGCATCCCCGCGTTCTACACGGCGACGGGTGTGGGTACGCAGGTCGCCGACGGCGGCATGCCGTGGAAGTACGCGGCCGACGGCTCGGTGGAGAAGGCCTCACCGGCGAAGGAGACGCGCGTCTACGGTGACGGCGACGACGCGAAGCCGTACGTGCTCGAGGAGGCCATCACGACGGACTTCGCACTCGTGCGTGCGGCGAAGGGTGATCGTCACGGCAACCTGGTGTTCAACCTGTCGGCGCGCAACTTCAACCCGCTGTGTGCGATGGCGGGCCGCGTCGTCGTCGCGGAGGTGGAGCAGCTCGTCGAGCCGGGCGACATCCACCCCGACGACGTCCACCTGCCCGGCATCTACGTGCAGCGAGTCGTGGAATTGACGTCCGAACAGGCTGACGACAAGCGGATCGAGAAGCGCACGACCCGCGAGACGGAGGGTGACTGAGATGGATGGGCGACTGTTCGGGGGGCGTGCGTTCGACCGAGAGTGCGAGAAGCGCACGACCCGCGAGACGGAGGGTGACTGAGATGGATGGGCGACTGTTCGGGGGGCGTGCGTTCGTCCGAGAGTGCGAGAAGCGCACGACCCGCGAGACGGAGGGTGACTGACATGGCCTGGACGCGAGAGCAGATGGCGGCGCGTGCTGCGGCGGAGCTGCAGGACGGCGATTACGTCAACCTGGGCATCGGGTTGCCGACGCTCGTGCCGAACTACGTGGCGGACGACGTCGAACTCGTCCTGCAGTCGGAGAACGGGCTGCTGGGGGTAGGCGCGTATCCGAGCGATGGCGCCGTCGATCCCGACCTCATCAATGCGGGCAAGGAGACGGTGACGCTGCGGCGCGGCGCCTCGACGTTCGACTCGGCGATGTCGTTCGGCATGATCCGGGGCGGCAAGGTCGATGCGGCCATCCTCGGTGCCATGCAGGTGTCGGCGGACGGTGACATCGCGAACTGGATGATCCCGGGCAAGATGGTCAAGGGCATGGGTGGCGCGATGGATCTCGTGCACGGCGCGAAGAAGGTCATCGTCCTCATGGAGCACTGCGCGAAGGACGGATCGCCCAAGATCCTGCCCGCGTGCACCCTGCCGATCACGGGGCTCGGTGTCGTCGAGCGCATCATCACCGACCTCGCCGTCATCGACGTGACGCCCGACGGTCTCGTCGTCACCGAACTCGCACCGGACGTGACGTTCGCCGAGCTCGAGTCGAGGACGGGCGTGCCGCTGACGGCGGCGGCATCGGTGGGCTGAGGCAGCCATTCGGGCGCCGTGGGTGATCGACGGCGATCCGGGCGCGCGGGTGAGCTCGGGGCGTCGTCGGAGACCGATGACACCCCGAGCTCCAGCGCGGCCTCGGGACGACGCGGCGATCGATGGCGACGCGGGGGATGCCCAGTGTGACCTCGGGCGGCCCCGGGGGTGTTCCATAGTGCGACAACGCAGTAGCGTGGCAGTGAGGAAAGGTGGTGCGTCATGGGGACGTGGAACTACGTGGTGAACGAGAAGTTCACCGAGGAGTACGGCGAGGGTTCGCTCAGCCGGTTCGCGGACATGCTCGGCGACGTCGCCGGGCGAGTGCGGCCGGGCGATCGTGACGGCGCGATGGAACTGCTCGACGCAGGCTTCGAGCGTCTGGGCATGAACATGCCGAAGCTCACGCGTGACCAGCTCGCCGAGAACCTGACGATGGCGGAGCACAGCACTATCGTCATCAGCGATGACTCCGGTCGCATCATCGCCGAGCACGCGCTGCCCGGTGCGGTGACCAGCACCGACGAGGAGCGGCGCACGCACGTCGAACCCGAGGACGGCGACCGCCCGGCCTACAGCTGAGCCGCCGCTCGCCCCGTTCGTCGGCACCCGCTCGCAAGGCTCGCCCCGCCCGGTTCGTCGTGGCGCGTCGGGCGGGGCTAGGCTGTCTCGCGCTGCACGGTGGCCGTGCGAGTCGACGATCGTGAGTCGGACGACTCGTCACGATTCTCTTCTGGCGCATCGAGCCCGATGCAAGGATCTGGGTGCCAGGAGCCGAGCAGCAAGGGCCTTTAGCTCAATTGGCAGAGCTGCGGACTTTTAATCCGTAGGTTGTGGGTTCGAGCCCCACAGGGCCCACCACTCGTCGGCGCGACGAATGTGGACGAAAACCGCCGTTGTGCCAGGTCCCGACCTGCCCGTCCCTTCTGCGATTTGCAACGACATTCGGTCCAGCAGACACGCGGGTCACGACGCAGGTCGCGTCGCTCCACTCCTCGCGGCCCCGCCCATCGACGCACCACTCGTCGGCGGCAGGGGCTTGGCGTACTTGCCCATCGCGCGGGTGATGGCGGCGACGTAGTGTTCCGTCTCCGCGAACGGCGGGACGCCCTGGTACTTCGTCACGTTGCCGAAGCCTGCGTTGTAGCCGGCGAGCGCGAGGCGCATGGGGTTGTCGGCGATGCCTGAACGTTCGGCCCGCTGCTTCAGCTCACGCATCAAACGCCCCTGTGCGGCGATGGCGTCGGCGGGGTCGAACGGGTCGCCCTTGCCGTGGCTGGCCCACGCGTCGGGCGTGAACTGGGCGAGCCCCTTGGCGTTCGCGTGCGAGACGGCCTTCGGGTTCCACTTCGACTCGACCTCGAGCTGCGCAGCGAGCACAGCGCCGGGCACGCCCGATTCGCGCGACGCCGCCGCGACGAGCGGCCCCCAGCCGTTCGGCACCTTCGACTCGTCCAGCGCGCCGAGGGGCGCGTCGAACGACGGGACGAGCTGCGGGTCCGAGCGTGTCGACGTCATGAGCAGCAGCAATCCCGCGCACAGCGCGACGACGAGGCACGTCACGACGATGCGCCCACGCCGCGTCAGACGGATGGGCGCGGACGATGACGCGGCGCGTCGTGGGGTCATGATCTTCTCGTTCGCTCTCGTCTCGCGCGTCTTGAGGTCCGACTCTCGGCCGAACCCGGCTGCTTGCCCGCTGCTGCCTCACACGCTGCCAAACGATCAGGGGGCGTAGAACCCTGTCGATGTACGCATCCCCTCCGCAAGGCCGGGGTAGCGGGATGCTCCAGTCTGACAGGCTGCCGGCGCCCGTCTCGGCTGCCACGCTCCGAGGGCCTGACGACGACGCGTCGCTGCAACGTCGCACAACACGTCGACAGATGGTCGCAGCCCCCCGACGACGGGCAGCCCTGATAAATCGACGAACACATGAACGTCCGCCCAGACCTCATCCACGCGCCTCGTCGAGGTGAAGGGATCGAAGGGGGCGATGAGTAGCCCTTGCTGTTCGATCGACACCGCACCCTCGGGCGCCGTGGGCGCCTCAGATCTGGAGAAGACGATGACGAACACCCCGATCACCGCCGGCAACACGATCGGCGAATGGCTGGAGCACGCCTCGACCACCTTCCTGTTGAGCGACGACTCGACCAACATCAACGGCGCGGTGCTCACCTCGGACGGCGGGTGGTCGGCGGCCTGAGCCTCAGGGGCTCGGATTCGGCGGAATTCCGGGGTTGTCGGCATGATGTGGTTGGGTTGTTCTCGACGAGGAGAACCCGACCACACCGACGCCGAGGAGGCGCACCGATGGTGAACGACACCCCCGCAGCATCCGACGACCGCTCGAACGGCACGTGGCGCGACGTCGCGTCACCGCAGGCGCAGGCCGACCTCGACGAACTGCTCTCCGCAGCGCTCGGCGCGGCGATGGAGCACCTCGAGAAGAACGGCGAGTTCTACCCGTTCGCGATGTCGGTCGACGGCGAACCGACGATCGACTCCACCGGTGAGCCGACGGACGCGAGCAACCAGGCCGTCGCGCCGGACGTCGACATCGTCTTCGCCGACCCCGCCGCGCTGGGCGAGCAGCCCGAGCCCGAAGCGGTGCTGGCCGAGCTGCGCCGCGTCCTCGCGGTGCGCGCCGAGAACGAGAACCGCACGGTCGCGCAGCGCGCGACGGCCATCGTCCTGTACGTCGTCGTGCCCGAGTTCGGTGACGCGGTGCGCGTCGACCTCGAGCACGCCGAGGGTGTGCAGCTCATGGTGCTTGCGCCCGTCAAGGGCAAGGGCAAGTCGCGCAAGCGCACCTTCGAGTACGGCGACCTGCGGCTGCTGCCGGGCCAGCGCCACATCTGGTGAGCCGCGCCCTCGACCTTATCCGCGATCCCGCACGTCGACTTCGCGCTGCGGAATGCCCCGTCGACCACACCGAGCAGCAAGGCTGACATGACGAACGAATCGCCCGACGACGCCGCGGCCGGCGCCGTCGAGACCGTCCACCCCGGCGCGCAGGACGTCGCGGGCGACTTCGCCGCGTCCGCGGATGCCGCTGCCCGGGAGGCGAACCCGCGCGTCAAGACGCTGACGCAGCGGTTGCCGAAGACGCCTGACGCCGACCGCATCTACGAGGAGTTCACCGCCTGGGCGGGCGATCGTGGCCTCAGCCTCTATCCGCACCAGGAAGAGGCCATCATCGAGGTGCTCGACGGCAAGAACGTCATCCTCGCGACGCCCACGGGCTCGGGTAAGTCGATGGTCGCGACGGCGGCGCACTTCGCGGCGCTCGCAGGCGACCGGGTGAGCTTCTACACCGCGCCGATCAAGGCTCTCGTGAGCGAGAAGTTCTTCGCGCTGTGCGAGATCTTCGGTGCCGAGCACGTCGGCATGCTGACGGGCGATGCCTCGGTCAACGCCGACGCGCCCATCATCTGCTGCACCGCGGAGATCCTCGCCAACATCGCCTTGCGCGAGGGCAAGGACGCCGACGTCGGCCTCGTCATCATGGACGAGTTCCACTTCTACTCCGAGGGCGATCGCGGCTGGGCGTGGCAGGTGCCGCTGCTCGAACTGCCGCAGGCGCAGTTCCTGCTCATGTCCGCGACGCTCGGTGACGTGCGCCGTTTCGAGGAGGACATGACGCGTCGCACAGGCCGCGCCTCCGTCACCGTCGCGGGGGCCGAGCGTCCCGTGCCGCTCAGCTATCACTGGTCGACGACACCACTCAACGAGACGATCGAGGAGCTGCTCGAGACGCGTCAGGCGCCCGTCTACGTCGTGTTCTTCACGCAGGCCCAGGCGCTGGAGAACGCGCAGGCGCTCATGTCGCTCAAGGTCGCCTCCCGTGAGGATCGCGACAGGATCGCCGAGATGATCGGCGACTTCCGCTTCTCCACCGGCTTCGGCAAGACGCTCTCACGACTCATCCGTCACGGCATCGGTGTGCACCACGCCGGCATGTTGCCGAAGTACCGCCGTCTCGTCGAGACGCTCGCGCAGGCCGGTCTGCTCAAGGTGATCTGCGGCACCGACACGCTCGGCGTCGGCATCAACGTGCCGATCCGCACCGTCGTGCTCTCCGGCCTGACGAAGTTCGACGGCACCCGCCAGCGCATGCTCAAGTCGCGCGAGTTCCACCAGATCGCCGGGCGGGCCGGCCGTGCGGGGTTCGACACGAGCGGCACCGTCGTCGTGCAGGCGCCCGAGCACGTCATCGAGAACACGCGCAACATCGCGAAGGCCGGTGACGACCCGAAGAAGCTCAAGAAGGTGCAGCGCAAGAAGCCGCCGGAGGGTTTCATCAACTGGAGTGAGGAGAGCTTTGAGCGCATCGTCGCGAGCGAGCCCGAAGCGCTCGTCAGTCGCATGCGCATCACGCACTCGATGCTGCTCAACCTCATCGCCCGCGAGGGCGACCCGTTCGTCGCCGTGCGCGATCTCGTGCGCGACAACCACGAGGATCGCAAGGGGCAGGCGAAGCTCGCTCGCCGCGCGATCGGCCTCTACCGCGAGATGCTGGCCGCCGGCGTCGTCCGGCGACTCGACGAACCGCAGGCCGACGGGCGCCAGGTCGACCTCACGGTCGACCTGCAGGACAACTTCGCGCTCAACCAGCCGCTCGCGCCGTTCGCCCTCGCCGTCCTCGACATGCTGAGTCCCGACGACGCCGCCCCCGCCCGCGGTGACGCGCCGGAGGTCGACACCTCGACGAACGAGGGCGCACGCGCTGCGGCGCGTTCGAACGCACAGGATTACGCGGTCGACGTCGTCAGTGTCATCGAGTCGATCCTCGACGACCCTCGCCCGGTGCTCATGGCGCAACAGCACAAGGCGCGCGGCGTGGCGATCGCCGAGATGAAGGCCGACGGCATCGAGTACGACGAGCGCATGGAGCGCCTCGAGGACGTGACGTGGCCGAAGCCGCTCTCCGACCTGCTCGATGCGGCGTTCGAGACGTACGCGCAGAGCCAACCGATGGTGCGCATGTACGAACTGTCACCCAAGTCCGTCGTGCGCGAGATGTACGAGAATGCCTGGGGTTTCGGCGATCTCATCCGCTTCTACGACCTCGCGCGCAGCGAGGGCGTCGTCCTGCGCTACCTGACCGACGCGTACCGCACCCTGCGTCAGAGCGTGCCCGAGTCGAAGAAGAACGAGGAACTCGCCGACCTCATCGAGTGGCTCGGGGAGGTCATCCGTCAGACCGACTCGAGCCTGCTCGACGAGTGGGAGGCCCTGACGCACCCGGGTGACGCGCCGGTGCAGCAGGAGACGGTGCTGAAGCAGCGTCCCCTCACGGCCAACCCGCGCGCGATGAAGGTCGCCATCCGCAAGGCGATGTTCAAGCGCGTCGAGCTCGCAGCGCGCGACGACGTCGACGGCCTCGCCGCGCTCGACGCCGCCGTCGCGGCGACGACCGACCCGCCGACCGAGATCGTCATGGATGCCGACGCGTGGGATGCCGACCTCGGCGCCTACTACGACGAGCATGACGAGATCCTCCTCGACGCGGACGCCCGCGGGCCGAGGATGCTGCGCATCACCGAGCAGCCCGACAAATGGGAGATCCGCCAGGTCATCCACGACCCCGATGACGACAACGACTGGGGGATCGACGCGGAGGTCGACCTCGCCGCCTCCGACGAGGCGGGCGTCCCGCTCGTCGTCGTGGTCGGCCTCAACCGCCTCGGGGACTGACGCGCGTCCGCGACGAGCGGCGGTCATCGAGAGCCGCATACCGGCCAAGGACGAAAAGCAGCCGAGCCAATCTTGTGAGCACGGGGAGCCCCTGACGACGAACACCGAACGCACGGGCTCGGGTCGAGCACGTACCCTGACCCGGTTGTCGGCCGGCGCGGTGTCGCACGAGCGTGCCCAGCGCGACGCTTTCAATGAGACAGCCACGCCTCACCCCAGCTCGTCGAAGGAGAACACGGTGGATCAGCAGGTCGGCGCCCACGCGGTCGAGGGCTCGGCGAGCACGGACGCCCCGGCGAGCTCAGAGGGTTCGAGTGGCCTGACGCGCAGCCTCGGGCATCGCACCATGCTGATGATCGGTCTCGGTTCGGCGCTCGGCACGGGCCTGTTCTTCGGTTCCGGCGCGGCGATCGGGGTGGCCGGCCCGGCGGCCGTCGTCAGCTTTGCGCTGGGCGCGCTGCTCATCGCCGTCATCGGCCTCGCCATGGCGGAGATGGCGACCGCCCGCCCCGAGCCGGGCAGCTTCGGCGCCGCCGCGGGGCGTTACCTCGGGGAGTGGGCCGGCTACGTCTCTCGCTGGTGCTACTGGGCGGCGAGCGTCATCGCGCTCGGCGGCGAGGTCGTCGCGGCCGGCGCGTATCTGCAGTACTGGTGGCCGCAGACGTCGCTCTCCGTGTTCGTCGCCCTCGTGGCGCTCGCGATCATCGTCATCAACCTGCTCTCCGTGCGCGCGTTCGGCCGCGCCGAGGTCGTCTTCTCCACGCTCAAGGTGACGGCTCTCGTCGCGTTCATCCTCGTCGCGCTCGTCCTCGTGCTGTTCGGCGTGCCCGGCCATCCCGCCACCGGGTTCGCTCACCTCACCGACCACGGCGGGTTCATGCCCGGTGGTATGGAGTCGATCTGGTTGTCGATGTCGATCGTGATGTTCGCCTTCGTCGGCGTCGAGGTCGTGCCGATCACCGCGGCCGAGGCCGACGACCCGCGCCGCAGCGTCCGCACCGCGATGCGCGCCCTCGTCGCCCGGCTGGGGTTGTTCTACGTCATCGCGGTGGGTCTCATCGTCACGCTCAACGCCTGGACCGACGTCGCGTCCGCGAAGGGCCTGACGGCGAGCCCGTTCGTCAAGGCGTTCGACGCCGTCGGGCTCCCGGCCGCCGCGGGCATCATGAACGCCGTCATCCTCGTCGCCGCGCTGTCCACGGGCAACGCGCAGCTGTACGGCGCCGGTCGGCTCGTGCACTCGCTCGCCGTCGATCGTCTCGCACCACGATTCCTCGCCCGCACGACGTTGCGGGGCGTGCCGCTCGCGGCCACGCTCGTCTCGACGTTCGGCCTCGTCCTCGCGATCTACCTCGCACAGACGGGGGTTGCCGACATCTTCACCAAGCTCGCCTCCATCGCGATCTTCTCCGTCATGGTGACGTGGCTGCTCGCCCTCGCCAGCTTCATCGCGTTCAAGCGCCGCGGCGACGTCGATGGCAGCGTCCACCTGCCCGGCGGCAGTGTGACGGCGGCGCTCGGCGTCGTCGGCGTGCTCGCCGTGATGGCCACCGCGTTCGAGGTCGACGACATGCGTCAGGCGGCGCTCATCGGCAGTGGCTGGGTCCTCGTGCTGCTCGTCGCGTACCTCCTCACGCGGGCCGGGCGAGCCCGGGCCCGTACCTCCTGACGCCCCACCTCACCCCTGCGGTGGGATGCTGCGGCCCCGACTCGATTTTCCGCGCGAATGGTGGTGGGGTTGGAGGCATGAGCGCGCCCGTGACGTCCACCTATCGCTTCCAGCTGCACGCCGACTTC
Source organism: Dermacoccus sp. MPR-E5 (assembly GCF_058809565.1). Lineage (NCBI taxonomy): Bacteria > Bacillati > Actinomycetota > Actinomycetes > Micrococcales > Dermacoccaceae > Dermacoccus > Dermacoccus sp. MPR-E5. Next base: position 175,803 of record NZ_JBXASS010000006.1, read on the forward strand.
CCGTTCGACGCTGCCCGCGCGCAGTTGCCGTACCTGAAGAAGCTCGGCATCTCGCACGCCTATTGCTCGCCGATCCTCACCGCCGTCCCCGGTTCGGTCCACGGCTATGACGTGCTCGACCACACCCGTGTCAACCCGGAGCTGGGCGGCCGCGAAGCGTTCGAGCGGTTCGCCGACGCCGCGCACGAGCTGGGGCTCGGTGTCGTCGTCGACGTCGTGCCGAACCACATGGCGTTCGTCGCGCCCGAGTCGAGCAACGCGCCGCTGTGGGCGCTGCTGGCAGGGGGGAAGGACGCCTCGACGGCGCATTGGTTCGACGTCGACTGGGACGCGCTCGACGGCGCGCTCGGCGTCCCGATCCTCGGCAAGCCGCTCGACGAGGAGATCGCGGACGGCTCGATCACGCTCGACCGCAGCGGTGACGAACCCGTCATCCGCTACTACGAACACGTCTTCCCCGTCGCCGACGGTTCCCTCGACGGCATCGGCGAGGCGCCGCAGGGCGACGAACTCGCCCGGCTTCTCGAGCGTCAGCACTACCGGCTCGCGTTCTGGCGCGATCGTGACGCGGTGCTCAACTATCGTCGCTTCTTCGAGGTCAACGAGCTCATCGCCGTGCGCGTCGAGACCGACGACGTCTTCGACGCGACGCACGCGCTGCTGCTCGAACTGCATCACGCCGGCCACATCGACGGCTTCCGCATCGACCACCCGGACGGACTGGCCGACCCGGCCGGATACCTCGCGCGACTGACGCAGGAGTGCCGCAGGGGCACGCCGATCTGGGTCGAGAAGATCCTCGAACCGGGCGAGCACCTGCCGAGCGACTGGGCCTGCGCGGGCACGACGGGTTACGACGCGATGGCCGCCATCACTGCCGCGCTGGCCGATGACGTCGCCGCCCCGACGATCGAGGCCTGCTGGCAGCGTGCGCTCGGTGACGGCGACGCCCGCGACGTCGAGGTCGCGACGCGCGAGGCGAAGCGCTTCGTCGTCGAGAACGGTCTCGTGCCGGAGGCCGAGCGGCTGACGCGTCGCGCCGCCGAGGTGCGCCCCGACCTGCAGCGCGAAGCACTGCGTGCCGCGATCGTCGAGCTGCTCGTCGCGGCGCCCGTCTACCGCGCCTACCTCGTCCCGGGCGCCCGCATGGCACCGGAGTCGAAGCACCACCTCGACGAGGCGCTCGAGGCCGCGCGCGAGGCCCGCCCCGATCTGGCCGACGAGCTCGATGCTCTCAAGCGCATCGCGCTCGTGCGTCCGCACGCCGGGGCCGACGAGTTCGACGACATCGAGCCGGCCGCGTCCGACTTCGCGGTGCGTCTGCAGCAGACATGGGGCCCGGTCATGGCGAAGTCGATCGAGGACACCCTCTTCTACCGGTGGCACGCGTTGACCGCCCTCAACGAGGTCGGCGGCGACGTCGACGTCCTCGTGGACGCCGGCGCGCACCGTCTGAACGCCTGGGCGCAGCACAACGCCGAATACTGGCCGCGCACGATGACGACGCTGTCGACGCACGACACGAAGCGCAGCGAGGACGTTCGCGCGGCGTTGCTCGCGATCGCCGGTGACGACGAGGCGTGGACGGCGTGCAGCGACGCCGCGTTCGCGCTCGCCGACGCGATGGGCGTCGACCGGCCCGCGGCGGCGCTGGCGTGGCAGACCATCGCTGGATTCTCCACCGCCTACGGCCCGTTCGACACCACCGATGCTGACGGCGCCGCACCCGACGCCGTCCACGGGCGGCGCGATCTCGGCATCGACGCGGATCGCCTGAGCGAGTACCTGACGAAGGCGCTGCGCGAGGCGAAGGTCTACACGGCCTGGACCGACGGCGACGAGGCGTACGAGAAGCAGGTGCTCGCCTTCGCCACCGCTGTCCTCGAGGCTGACGACGCCGCCGCCCCTCGAACGGGGGAGAGCGCTGCATCGGCGCCGGCCGCCGAGACGCTCGCCGCGGATCTACGCCGCAGCCTCCTCGACGCGCGTCGACGGAACGCCGAGGCGATCACGCTGACCGGGCACACTCAGAAGGTGCTCGAGCTGTTCCTTCCGGGCATCCCCGACACCTACCAGGGCTCGGAACGTCCGACGCTCAGCCTCGTCGACCCCGACAACCGTCGCCCGGTCGACTACGGCGAACTCGAGCAGCTCCTCGACGTCGGGGGCTCGCGTCCGCGCCTCGTGCAGCGTTGCCTCGCCGCGGACGTCCATGCGCCGGCGAACCCGGGGTCGGGTTACGAACCGCTCGAATCCGACAGCGAGTTCCTCGTCGCGTTCGAGAGGACGGTGCCGGCAGCGTCCGTGGTGCGCCGTCAGATCGCCGAGGCCGGGCGTCTCGTCGAGGCCGCGGGGCGTCAGGTGAGCAAGTTGGTCAAGCGCGCCCAGGGCGGCGAGCAGACTGACGCACCGACGCCCGCCGAGGCGGACGCGACTCCGCTCGCCGTCGCCGTCATCGGGGTGCGCGCTGCATCCCGGGCACTGCGCACGGGCGCGCTGGCCGATGCCCACGTCAGCCTGCCTGCCGGAGAGTGGCGGCACGCCTTCACCGGCGAACGCCTCACCATCACCGACGCGCCGGTCGCGTTCGGCGATCTCGGTGACCACGAGTTCGGCCACGTCCACGTCCTCGTTCAGGAGAAGCGATGAACACCTACTCCTCGCCCGGTTTTCACGGCGCGACCCAGACGATCTCGGTGTGGGCGCCGGCCGCCGAGCGCATGGTGCACCTCGTCGCGGACGGCGTGAAGGCGCCCATGAAGGCCGGCGAGAACGGCTGGTGGCATTCGCCCGAGCCGGTGCGCGTCGGCAGCGAGTACGCCTTCAGCATCGACGGCGGCGACCCGCGCCCCGACCCGCGTTCGCTGCTGCAGCCCGAGGGCATCCACGGCCCCAGCGAGGTCGTCGACCTCGCGGCCCACGACTGGCAGGACGACGGTTGGCGCGGCCACCACGCGGACGCGGCCTCGCACGACGACGCGATGCGCGGCGCGGTCTTCTACGAGCTGCACATCGGCACGTTCACCGAATCCGGGACGTTCGACTCGGCCATCGAACGGCTCGATCACCTCGTGACGCTCGGGGTGACACACGTCGAGATCCTGCCGGTGAACGGCGTTCCGGGAGAGCGAAACTGGGGCTATGACGGTGTCAACTGGTACGCGACGAGCGCCGCCTACGGTGGCCCGGCCGCCTTCCAGCGCTTCGTCGACGCGTGCCACGCGCGCGGCCTCGCCGTCTGCCTCGATGTCGTCTACAACCACCTCGGCCCGAGCGGCAACTACTTGCCCGAGTTCGGCCCCTACTTCAATGCGCTGCACCACACGCCGTGGGGCCCCGCCGTCAACCTCGACGGCCCGCAGAGTGACGAGGTGCGCCGCTTCATCATCGAGAACGCGCTCATGTGGTTCACCGAGTTCCACGTCGACGCGTTCCGCCTTGACGCCGTCCACGCGCTCGCCGACGACACGGCCGTCCACATCCTCGAAGAGCTCACGGCCGCACTGGAACTCGCCGCCGAGCAGACGGGTCGCAACGTCGTCGTCGTCGCCGAGTCCGACCGCAACGACCCGGCCACCGTCACGCCGCGTGCGCGCGAACCGCGCTCGGGTCAGCGCGGACTCGCGGTCGCCGACGGTGGCAGCGCCGGCCTCGGGCTGAGCGGGCAGTGGGCCGACGACATCCACCACACCCTGCACGTGCTGCTCACCGGTGAGACGCAGGGCTACTACGAGGACTTCGCGGCCCCCGCGGCTCTCGCCAAGATGTACGCGACGCCGTTCTTCCACGACGGCACGTACTCGAGCTTCCGCGAGCGCCGCCACGGCCGCCCCGTCGATCCCGAAGCGACGCCGGGTTGGCGCTTTGTCGCGTCCCTGCAGACGCACGATCAGGTCGGCAACCGCGCGACGGGCGAGCGCCTCTCGCAGCTCGTCGGCGTCGACCGGCTGGCCTGCGCGGCAGCGCTGCTGCTGACGTCGCCGTACACGCCGATGCTCTTCATGGGTGAGGAGTACGGTGCGCAGACCCCCTGGCAGTTCTTCACCGACCACGTCGACCCCGAGATCGCCGAGGGCACCTCACGCGGGCGCGCGGCCGAGTTCGCGGCCCACGGCTGGGGTGACGCGGTGCCCGACCCCCAGGAGGAGTCGACCTTCCGCAACTCGGTGCTGCGCTGGAGCGAGATCGACGACCCCGACGGCGAGCAGTCGCTCCTGCTCGACTGGTACCGCACCCTCATCAGGCTGCGCCGCGAGGTGCCCGACCTGTCCGACCCGACCCTCGGCACGAGCCGGGTCGAGCGTGACGGCGAGGGCCCGACGAGCGTCGTGACGGTGCACCGCGGCGACTGCCGCGTCGTCGTCAACCTCTCGGGCGAGGCGACGACGATCGACGCCGACCGTGTCATCGCCGCATGGCACATCGTCGACGAGCGCCCCGCCGACGGCGGGGGAGTGCGCGTCGTCATCCCGGCCGACGGGGTGGCCATCGTCCGCTGACCCGTAGCAGGGTCGTGCCGCCCGGTGCGACCCTGTGGAGTTCGCGGCGACGGCGTCCGGCGGATGTCTCGACGGCGCCCGGCGGAATGCCGCCCGCCCGCGCGTCGTTGACCCGATGACGCACTCGACGCCTCGTCGAGGCACCGAAGGAGCCTGCCGTACCCGTGACGCGTTCCCACCACAAGCCGTTGTTCTTCACCGACCGCGAGTTCCAGGCGTTCGAGGGAGCACCCGACCCCGCCGATGTCACCGCCATCGCGCACGAGAGCGCCGCCATCCTCGTCGGCGCCGGGCGCACCAACGCGGACCCGGAGGTGACGGCCCGGCTCATCGCGCTGACGGACGAGATCGGCTTGTCGACGCTCGCGCAGCTGTGGGCCGGGCGCCCGGCCGTCAGCCTGCCCGGCGTGCTGTGGCGCCTCTACACGCTGCGCGAATGGGTGCGCCGCGACGCTGTAGGCGCCGCGGGCGACTACAACGCCGGTATCCGGCACGCTCACGTCTCCCACGCCGTCGCGGGATCGGCCGACCCTAGCGGACCTGCCGAGATCAAGGTGCTCGCCGACCGCATCCTCGAGGGCGCCTACACCGGCGACTTCGCCGTCGCGCTCGAACGCGCCGCAGCCTTCTGTCGCGTCGTCGCCTCCGGCCGGGCCGAACGCGCCGAGCGTCACGACGGCCATGACGATGCCCTGGCCGCGCGCGAGGCGCTCAGCGCCGCACGGCTCGGCGACACAGCCCGTGACCTGACGAAGGCCGCCTCCGCCTGGCGCACCGGCAACCTCGACTGATCCGACCCGACTGACTCGACTCAGGTCATTCGACCCGGGCGGCCCGTCTCGACTGGTGCATCCCGACCGGTTCATGGGTTGCGCTGTCTGGTCTCGACCGGTGGTGACGCCTCGCCAGGCGTCGCCGGCTCCGGGACGACACTGCACTGCGTGACGTTTCTCGCAGCCGCCGGGAATGCGAGGGCCGGTGATGTTCGTTAAGGTGGATGAGCACGCTGGGCCGCGGCAGCCCCGGGTCCCAAATTCAGCCGCTACGAGCGGCCTAGTGCCGAGAGGCGCTCCCGGTCCAGCGTGTCTCACATCTCTCGCGGCGCGGCCATCCCCTGCGCCGCTACCGCACCTCTCGCGAGCGGCGAAGCACCTGCATCGCGCCGGGATGTATTGGCATTCGACCGTGCCGTGGTGGTCAGTGCGCCAGGAGGTAGTGCTCCGCCGCGTCGCGGCGGGCCTTCTCGCGGGCGCGACGCCCACCGCCCTTCCAGTCGCAGACGTGGCAGACGCCGTAGCTGAAGTTGCCGTCGTCGACGATTCCCGGGGTGTCCGAGAAGACGATCTCGTCAGGGGTCGGGTGAGCGCCGCGCGCGATCGCCTGCTTCTTGCGGTTCTTGAGCAGCGACTTGCGCGACCACGTTCCAATACGAGTTGCATCCTTCGGCACAAGCACAGTGTGCATGAAATCGGGATGAACGGCCCCTGAAGCATTGAGTCGATTTGCCCGACCCCGGGCACGATGTTCAGCGCCGGCTCGCGCTATGCCGAAGAGGGTTGCGCCCCAGGGAAACTCGATCGGCACACGGTCATAGCCCCCGCTCATATGTGATGTGAGTCATTCTGCATCCCGACGTGCAGCGACGCCTGCAGCGCCTCCCAGCGTGAAGTCAGGTTGACGCCGCAGGAACGCTGCCCGGCAACGCAGGCGCCCCCCCCCGTCACGACGGTGGGGGGCGCACAACGCACGATGGATCAGCAGTGCTTCTCGGGCTGAGCTCGGGGGCGCCTGCGGACCTCGCTTCGTTCGTGTCCTCGGCACCCTTTCGCTTTCACCTGACGGGCTCGGAGGGCCGCGCCGGGCCGGTGCTCGCTTCGCTGCGCCCCGGTCCTCACGGCCCTTTCGCCCGGCTGTCAGCCGAAGCGACCGGAGATGTAGTCCTCGGTCGCCCGCTGATCCGGGTTGCTGAACATCTTCTGCGTGTCGTTCATCTCGACGAGCATGCCGGGCTTGCCCGTCGCCTCGAGGTTGAAGAACGCCGTCCGGTCAGCCACACGCGCCGCCTGCTGCATGTTGTGCGTGACGATGACGATCGTGTAGTCCTTCTTCAGCTCCAGCATCAGATCCTCGATGGCGAGCGTCGAGATCGGGTCGAGAGCCGAGCACGGCTCGTCCATGAGGAGCACGTCCGGCGACACCGCGATGGCACGCGCGATGCACAGACGCTGCTGCTGACCGCCCGACAGGCCGGCACCCGGCTTGTCGAGGCGATCCTTGACCTCGTTCCACAGGTTCGCGCCACGCAGCGACTGCTCCGTCTTCTCGGCGAGCACCTTCTTGTCCTTCACGCCGTTGAGGCGCAGACCCGCGACGACGTTGTCACCGATCGACATCGTCGGGAACGGGTTGGGGCGCTGGAACACCATGCCGACGGTGCGGCGCACCGCCACCGGGTCGACGCCCGGCGCGTACAGGTCCTCGTCGTCGAGGAGCACCTGACCCTCGACGCGGCCGCCGGGGATGACCTCGTGCATGCGGTTGAGGGTGCGCAGGAACGTGGACTTGCCGCAGCCCGACGGGCCGATGAAGGCCGTGATCGAGCGGGGCTCGATCGTCATGGAGACATCGTTCACGGCGAGGAAGTCGCCGTAGTAGACGTTGAGGTTGTGAACGTCGATCCGCTTGCTCATTGAACTCGGGTTCCTTTACGAGTCGTATCCGCGCGAGCGGATGTCAGTTCTTGACCTTGCTGAAGCGGCTGATGAAGCGGCCCAGCAGGTTGAGAAGAAGGATGAGGAGGATGAGGGTGCACGCCGCCGCCCACACGCGCTGCGCGGAGGCGTCGACGGCCATGTTGTCCTTGCCGTTGTAGATCATCGTCGGCAGCGTGCCCATGAGGCCGCCGAACAGGTTCGTCGACAGCGACTTGAAGTACGGCGCGAGGATGATGAGCGGTGCCGTCTCGCCCATGACGCGGGCGAGGCCGAGCAGCACACCGGTGACGATGCCGGAGAACGCCGTCGGGAGAACGATCTTGAGGATCGTCTTCCACTTCGGCACGCCGAGGGCGTACGCGGCCTCGCGCAGCTCGTTCGGCACGAGCTTCAACATCTCCTCCGTGGAGCGCACGACGACGGGAACCATGAGCAGCACGAGCGCCAGGCACACGGCGAACGGGATGCGGTCGAAGCCGAACGTCGTCACCCAGACGGCGTAGACGAACAACGCGGCGACGATGGAGGGGACACCGGTGAGGATGTCGACCATGAAGCTGACGATCTTCGCGGCACGGCCGCGCCCGTACTCGACGAGGTAGACGGCGGTCATCACGCCGATCGGCACGGCGATGAGAGCCGTGACGAAGGCCTGGATGAGGGTGCCCTGGATGGCGTGGGCGGCGCCGCCGGCGACCTCGCGGCGGCCGACGCCGCGCTGGCTCTTCGTCCACCAGTCGACGTGCAGGAGCAGCTCGCCGCCCTTCATGATGACGGTGGCGATGATCCACACCAGCGGTACGAGGGCGACGAGGAACGCGGCCCACATGACGACGGTGGCGATCGTGTTCTTCGTCGCGCGGCCGCCGGACTGGCCCTTGCCGGAGAGCGAGTTCTTCGACCGGGGCTCGGGAGCGGGGTTCTTCTCGAGGGAGTGGGCTGCGGTGCTCATTCGGTGAACGCCTTCCTGCGCTCGATGACGACACGGGCGATCGCGTTGACGACGAACGTCAGGATGAACAGGACGAGGCCCGCCGCGATGAAGGCCCCCGTCTTCGAGGGGTTGTCGAACTCGCCGGCGTTGTTGGCGATCTTCGAGGCGAAGGTCTCACCGCCCTTGAAGATCGAGAAGTTCCAACCCTCGCTGCCGTTGAGGGCGGAGACGATCATCATGACGGCGACGGTCTCACCGAGCGCGCGCCCGAGGCCGAGCATGGACGCGCTGATGATGCCGGGCTTGCCGAAGGGGAGCACCGCGGTGCGGATGACCTCCCACTTCGTCGCGCCGAGCGCCGTCGCCGCATCCTTGTGGGCCTGCGGCGTCTGCGCGAAGACCTCACGCGTCAGGGCCGTGATGATCGGCAGGATCATGATGGCGAGGATGATCGAGACGAAGGCGATGGTGCTCGCGGGGGAGGTGTCCGTCTTGGCGAACAGGGGGCACCAGCCCAGCACGTCCTGGATGACCTTGGCCACCGGGTCGAAGTACTGACCGACGGTGAACACGCCCCACAGGCCGTAGACGATGGACGGCACGGCCGCCAGCAGGTCGATGAGCGCAGCGCCCGGCTTCGCCAGCCACTTCGGCGCGTACTGCGTGAGGAACAGCGCGATGCACACGGCGAGCGGCACGGCGATGAGCATGGCGAGCACCGAGGAGGTGACCGTCACCCACAGCAGGCGGGCGATGCCGAAGTGCATCGGGCTCGAGTCGACGTCCCAGTCCTGGGAGGTGAGGAAGTTCGAGTGGTCGTCCATGATGGCGGGAACCGCCTGGATGACGAGGAAGGCTCCGACGAGCGCGACGAGGACGACGACGAGGAGGCCCGCGCCGCGCGCGAGGCCACCGAAGATCATGTCGCCCCTGCGGCCCGTCGCTGCGCGGTCACCGGAGGGGGCGCGTTCGCCGGGGCCCTCCCCGGGGGTGTGACCGTCGTCGGGGCCGGGTGCGTCGGCCACCGAGACGCCGGTGATTGAACTCATGAGGTTTCCTGCCTCTGCTCGAGCTGGTACGGGTGGAACGCGAGACTATGGACTCGCTCCGACGCGCAGACGGGGTGCTCGGGCGCCGAAGCGCC
>NZ_JBXASS010000007.1:0-172385 GCF_058809565.1 Dermacoccus sp. MPR-E5
AACTACATCGCCAGGAGCCTGCTCGAGACCGGCGGGTTCAGACCCCGTCTACACCCTCGACTGGGATGAGCCCCTTTGGGCCTCTACGGGGTGCAGCCTCACGAACCTGGCCTGGTTCGGGTTCCGGACGGCCTACGCACTACCCTCGCACCACATGCAGAAAAGCTGCAGGGCCACCCTATTCAGCGAGGTCCAAGCCATCGCGCACACCGCAAATCCACCTTGAAAGCGACCGAAAGGAAGCCGCAATGGCCGAGCGCACCTTCGTTACCGCGACCGGCCCCGACCAGCATGGCCGGTGGGGCACCATGAACGACCAGCCCATCACCGACGGTGAAGACGGCTTCCCTGGCGCGACTCTCAACTCCGTGGGCCGGCCCCACACCGTTGGCACCAAGCGCGCCGAAACCGTCACTGCCTGCCTCGACGCAGTGTGCCGTCGCGTCCACGACGAGCACACCAGCGCCTCCGCCATCATGCGCCGCGCACTCGATGATTACCTGGCCGGCTGATGGCTGACTCTGAATGGGTCCAACTCGCGTCAAGCGCATATTGGTAGTGCGCGTTATTTGATTTGGCGCTATTTGGCGGACGGGGGATTCTGCACGACTTTCCGTTCTCGTCGCTTGGGAGAGCCGAGAGGATTTTCCGTGAGCTACAGGTACCGGCAGACCTGGTCCGCGCTGCACGAGTCGGGGTCGGGCTGCGCGGCGTCGTGCCTGAGCTCGGCGATGGTGTCTCGGAGCGCTGTGAGCTGGGCGATCTGCTGCCCGATCTCGGCGAAGCGCGCGTCGAGGAGATCGCGCACGTGCTCGCAGGGAGCAGCGCCGCCGTCGCGGATGTCGAGGATCTGGCGGATCTGGGCGAGGGTGAGGCCCGCGGCCTGGCCGCGGTGGACGAAGTCGATCCGGGCGGCCGTCTCGGGCGCGTAGTCGCGGTATCCGGACGGCGTGCGCTCGGCCGGGGGCAGCAGGCCCTGCTCCTCGTAGAACCGCAGCGTCTTCGCCGTCGTTCCCGCCCGCTCGGCGAGTTCCCCGATGCGCATCGCAGGCCCCCTTTTCTTTCGGCAGAAGCCTTCTTGACCTTCCCCTGCACTGGAAGGTCCAGTATGGCCGAGAAAGAAGAGAAACCCAAGTGACGGGAGCTGCGATGCCCACGAAGTACGACCTCGCCATCATCGGATCGGGCGGTGGTGCGTTCGCCGCCGCGATCCGCGCGACCACGCTCGGCAAGTCGGTGGTGATGATCGAGCGCGGGACGCTCGGTGGCACCTGCGTGAACACCGGCTGCGTGCCGTCGAAGGCCCTGATCGCCGCGGCCGACGCACGGCACTCCGCGGCCGACACCGCCGACCGGTTCCCGGGGATCGCGACGACGGCGGGGCCAGTGGACATGCCCGCCCTGATCGCCGGGAAGCAGGCGCTGGTCGAGTCGCTGCGGGGCGAGAAGTACGCCGACGTCGCCGACTCCTACGGTTGGGCCGTCCGCCGCGGCGATGCCGCGTTCGCCGGCACCCCCGACGCACCGGTCCTCCAGGTCGCCGGGGACGACGGGAGCACCGAGACGATCGAGGCCGGGCACTACCTGGTCGCGACCGGCTCTCGGCCGTGGGCCCCGCCGATCGACGGCCTGGACCAGACCGGGTACCTGACCTCGACCACGGCGATGGAGCTGACCGAACTCCCTGAGTCCCTGCTCGTGCTCGGCGGCGGCTACGTCGCCCTGGAGCAGGCGCAGCTGTTCGCCCGGCTCGGCTCCCAGGTCACCGTGCTGGTCCGGTCCCGGCTCGCGTCGAAGGAGGAGCCGGAGGTGTCCAGGACGCTGCAGGAGGTGTTCGCCGACGAGGGCATCCGGGTGGTCCGCCGCGCGCTGCCGACGCGGGTGTCCCGCGACGCCGCGACCGGGCAGGCCGTCGTCACCGCGGACGTCGCCGGCGGCCGGGAGGAGTTCCGCGCCGACCAGGTGCTCGTCGCCCTCGGACGACGACCGGCCACCGATGGGCTCGGCCTCGACAGGGTCGGGGTCAAGACCGGGGACCTCGGCGAGGTGGTCGTCTCCGACCGGATGCAGTCCTCCCACCCGCGGATCTGGGCCGCGGGCGACGTGACCGGCCACCCCGAGTTCGTCTACGTCGCCGCCCACCACGGCACCCTCGTCGCCGAGAACGCGTTCGCCGACGCCGATCGGGCCGTGGACTACGCCCGACTGCCGAGGGTGACGTTCACCGGCCCGGCGATCGGCGCGGTCGGGATGACCGAGAAGGACGTCGTCGCCGCCGGGATCCGCTGCGACTGCCGCGTCCTGCCCCTGCACCACGTGCCCCGCGCACTGGTCAACCGCGACACCCGCGGCTTCGTCAAGATCGTCGTGGACGCCGACACCGGGAAGATCCTCGGCATCACCGCCGTCGCCAAGGACGCCGGCGAGCTCGCCGCCGCCGGGGTCCACGTGCTCGGCAAGACGGTCGCCGAGGTCGCCGACGCCTGGGCCCCCTACCTGACCATGGCCGAGGGCATCCGGATCGCCGCCAAGGCCTTCACCACCGACCCGTCGCTCCTGTCGTGCTGCGCGTGAACGAACTGGAGGAACCCACGATGTCTGACCTCAGCATGCAACTGCCCGAGCGGCTCAGCCGACTGGGAGAGACCGGCCTGCTCATCCCGCTGCTGCGGCTGCTCGCCGACGGTGACCCCGTCACCGTCCAACAGCTGTCCGTGGCTGCGGGCCGCACGATCGACGAGGTACGGCTCGGACTGGCCGCGATGCAGGACACCGAGTACGACGACCAGGGCCGAATCGTCGGCCAGGGCCTCACGCTGCGCCCTACACCGCACCGGTTCACCGTCGACGGTGAGGAGCTCTACACCTGGTGCGCCCTGGACACCCTCATCTTCCCGGCCCTCCTCGATCGCCCAGCGCGCGTGGAGTCCGTCTCCCCGGCCAGCGGAGAGACGATCCGCGTCACCATCGATCCGGTTGCCGGTGTCACCGGCGTCACACCCCCGAGCGCCGTGGTGTCGCTGGTGAACCTGGAGCAGATCACCTCGATCCGCTCGGCCTTCTGCAACCAGGTGCACTATTTCGCCTCCGTCGACGACGCCACCGGGTGGCTCTCTGAGCATCCCGGTGCCGAGGTGGTGTCGGTGGCCGAGGCCTACCGGATCGGCAACGAGCTCACAACGAGCCTGCTCGACCTGCTTCAGGACGACACCCCGGTGGCCGACGACTGTCCCCGCTGCTGTTGACCCGCGACACAGAAGGATTCGAGAACGCTATGACCTCCAAACACGACGACCGAACGCGAGGCGGTGGCCTACTCCTGGGAGCCGGTGCCGTGCTCCTCATGACGATCTGCTGCGCGCTGCCCGTGCTCATCGCCGGCGGAATGCTTACTGGCATCGGCGGGCTCCTTCTCGGCAACCCGTGGGTGATCGGCGTGGGCATTGCGCTCCTCGCGATCGTGCTGCTCGTCGTCGTCCGCCGCCGAACCCGCCGCGGCCGTGTCGAACCTGACTGCTGCCCGCCCACCGAATCCGCTCACCGCACCGACCCGAAGGGCGAACAGAACCAATGATCAGCTCCCGCGCCCGTCGTTCGCTCGCCACCCTCCTGCTCGCAGGCTCGCTCATCCTGACCGCCTGCGGCACCGTTGATAAGGATCCCGTCTCTGCCGAGACTGCCACCGCCGCGACGGTGACCAGCATCGACGCTCAGCGGATCAGCCTGCCCGCCGCCGGGAAGCCCACCGCGGTGTTCTTCTTCTCCGTCGGCTGCGGCGAATGCGTCGGCGGAGTCCGATCCCTCGGTCAGGCGGCAGCCGCGGCCGAGGAGGCCGGCATCGATGCCCAGTTCCTCGCCGTCGACATGGATCCGCGCGAACCTACCGAGACCATTCAGAGGTTCATGGAGTACGTCGACGCCGTGCATGTCCCCGCCGCCATCGACGAGGGCGCGGCGCTGTCCCAGCGCTTCGGGGTCGCCGCGCTGTCTACACTGATCATCGTCGACAGTGACGGACAGGTGACCTTCCGCGCCACCGACCCCGACGCCGATACGATCGTCTCCGCGCTCCACAAGGCCGGGGCCTGAGCGATGGGCGGACTCCTCGCCCTTGCCTTCGCCGCCGGGATGATCGCCCCCGTCAATCCCTGCGGCTTCGCGCTGCTCCCGGCCTGGATCACCCATGCGCTGGGCGACGCCGCCTCTTCCTCAGCCCCGGTGCGCCTGCTGCGCGCCCTACGGGCTGGCCTCGCGCTGACGATCGGGTTTGCGGGCACGCTCGCCTTGGCTGGCGTCGCGGTAAGCGCCGGCGCACGGGGCCTGATCCAGGCCGCCCCAGCCCTCGGCCTCGCCGTCGGGATCCTGTTGGTGCTGCTCGGCGGGGCGATGCTAGCCGGACGCTCTATGTCCCTCCGGCTTCCCGGCATACCCGGCCGCGCAATCGAACGGCTGCCCAGCGCCGTGCGCATGGTCGTCTTCGGCGTCGGCTACGCCGCGGCCTCGCTGTCGTGCACCTTCGGCGTACTCCTCGCGGTCATCGCCCAGGCCCAGGCGACAGCCAGTTTCGTCGGGCTGCTCCTCGTCTTCGCCATCTATGCCGCCGGCTCCGCCACCGTCCTGCTGCTTGTCGCCGTGGTCGCCGCCGTAGCCGGTTCTGTGCTGTCCAGGCGGATCGCCGCACTGACACGATTCGTTCCCAAGGTCACCGCCGCCGTCCTGATCCTCACCGGCGTCTACCTGGCTTGGTACTGGTTTCCAGTTGTCGTCGGCGATGCCCCTTCCGCAGGGCGCACCGACGTCGCCGCTGTCTCGGCGACGATATCGAACTGGCTCCAAAGCAACACCGGCGTCATCGCCGGCCTGTCTACCACCGTGGTGCTCATCGTGCTACTAAGCGGATTCCTTCATCAACGCCGTCGGAACTCCGGACGGAGGACCGAGGAGGACTGCTGCGACCCTCAGTCGACGCACTCTCCCGGGGACCGGCCGAGCGTGCCGACCGAGCGGCATTGAGCGGCTCCTGCACGTCAAGGTCATACGACGTGGTTGACCGGAACGACGAACTCGGACACCAGACGCCCTCCCACCCGACGCCGATCATCGGACACGGCGTGGGTGTTGTTCGTGGCCTATGTCGAAGGAGAGCGCGGCCACGATCAGGACGAGTTGACCGCCGAGCAGAATCGGTGCCGCCCGATTCTCACGACGTGACATCCCTGGAAACGTCATCGTCAGATTTCAGTGCAGGACGACTGGGAGGGGCATGCCGACGCGCTCGACGACCGCGGCGGCGTAGGCGGTGCTGTTCGCGCCGATCGCGTTGGACCAGGCGATCGCGGAGGAGATGTCCAGGCCAGTCAGCCGGCTGAGAACGACGGGTGGGAGTTCCTGCGCGAGCGCTATCAGCGCGCCGGTGCGGGCAAGTCGCGGCGGGATGCCGGCAGCGCGGAGCCGGGTATTCAGCGTGTCGGGGGCCATGTGATGCCCGGCCCGGGTTCCGGGATAGACCCACTCCTGTTCGATGCTCTCCACGAACATGCGAGGCGCGGTGCGGTTGCTGGCGGCTCCCGCGGCCGCCGGCGCGAGCTCGGCGGGGAGCACGAGAGGTTCCTGGCCGAGGCGAACGACCACGGCCTGGTCCGTGACGGTGACGTCTTCCGCGCGCAACTGGACGATCTTCGCCGCCCGGACGCCGAACATGAGCATCAGCCCCGCGGCGAGCTTCGTGTGCGGGTTGATGGACGGGTCGGAGGTGACATCGGCGAGCAGCCGCCAGCGTTCCTCGTCGCTCATGGCTTGCGGGCTCAAGGCTCCTGATGGCGGGCGTGGAGCGGTGAGCGGTCGGGATGCGCCGGCCCGTGCGGTCCAGGTCAGGAAGTGGTGCAGGAACGGGCGTCGGCCGCCGGTGAGCCATTCATCGACATCCGCCTGGGTGAGGGACACGAGAGAACCTCCGCGGGTATGGATCCATTCCAGCAGTTCGATGATCCCCGCGATCTCGAGCCGCCGCCAGGACAGCTGGCCTGATCGGGACGGCATCGTGTTGCGGCGCAGTGCGCGCAGGTGTCGCCATCGCGCGTATTGGGTGACGGTGCGCTGTTCACCCGGGTCGGGGATCTCGGCAAGTGCGCTGTCGAGCCAGAGCTCGAACCGGGCGAGCAGCTCGTCCCGCGGTGGGAGCAGCCCGTGGTCGATGAGCACGGACCGAACCGCTCGGGTCTGATACTCCGAGCCGGCCTGGTCGAGGTAGGCGTGAGTGCGCAGGGATGGGGCGGTGAGCACTCGGGTGATCAGCGTGCAGGCGACGGTGCCGCGTTCGAAGGCGTAGACGATCTTCGACGGAGCACCCTGGAACCACCGCTCTCGCAGATGCGCGATGCGTGCATCGGAGGCGGCGAGCTCGTCGGGCACCATCTCCCGGATCATCTGATCGGCTCGGCAACGGGGGCAGAGCTTCGCGATCAGCCGTGTGATGGTCCCGCAGCTGGTGCAGGGGCGGAACGACTCCGGTTGGCGGGGATAGCAGAGCGGGCAGAACGGCCGGCCCTCGATCCGGCCGTTCACTATCCGAGCGTCTCCGCAGCTTGTGCAGGTCTCGATGATCGGCGGAACGCAGGCCCAGCAGAGATAGCCGGAGCCGTCTTCGGTGCGCTTGTGGCGCAGCCGGACCTCCCCGCAGCTCACGCAGGGCTGGCGAGGGTTGGAGCACTGCTCGCAGGCGGCGCGCGCGGTTCCCGGCCAGCGGCATTGCCGCTCGTTCCCGCAGATCGTGCAGGTGTCGACGCTGGCCTTGTCGGAGCAGGGTTTGCAGATCGCTTTCTCGCTGCCGTGGAACAAACAGGGCGCAAGCTCCCCGCAGTCCGTGCAGGTGTCCAGCCGGGAGGAGCTCCGACACGTTGAACACAGCGGGCCCTCCGGGCTGCGGTAGGCGATCAGTCGATGGTTGCCGCAGCTCACGCAGACGGCGTTCTCGTCGGGGAGCTTGTTCGTGCAGCGTTGGCAGAGTCGCCGCCCGTCGGAGAGCACCCGCTCCAGGTTGGTGACGTCGTCGCAGCCATCGCAGGGGGCATGGTGCGCGATCCGGTAGCAGCGTCGGCAGCTCACTCGTCCCTCGACGCGTTCGGTGAGCGTGCGCGTGGTGCCGCAGCCTCCGCAGCGTCGTTCGGGCAGACGCGCGCCGTCCGCGTGGAGAAGGTCGTAGAACGTGCCGAACAGCACAGAGCCCGCGGCCGGGTCGGAGAACCACTCCGCGCCGTGGGCCTGCAGCTCGAGCATCAGCCGCACTCGGCGGTCCCTCCCGTCCGCCGCCATCTGCTCCACCGCTCGAAGGATGGTCGCGGTCGCGACACGGCGATGGCGGCGGACTTGCTCGACGATGCGCTCGGCCGCTTCGGGTTTCATGTCGACCCAGCATGGCGGATTCAACCGGTCAACGCACCATTGATGGTGTTCAGGCTATCGGTGAAGACATCGTGGGATGAGGCCCAGCCGAGGACCTTGCGGGGCCGTTCGTTGATGCGCGCCGCGATGGTGTCGAGGTCGGTCTGGGTGAAGGAGCGTAGGTCGGCGTTCTTCGCGAGGTACTGACGCAGCAGGCGGTTCGCTGGGGGCACCTCCTGCTTGGAGCGAAGCGCGCGGGGGAGTTTCGTTCGTGCCGCGCTGCCATGGCGAACGGGCGTCACAGAAGAACACTTGCATGCCCAGGGCGTGCGTCACCTGGTCGTGGAAGGCCATTTCCCTGCCGCGATCCCACGTCAACGACCGACGAAACTGCGGCGGCACGTCGGCGAGATTCTCGATGAGAGCGTCCCTGACGGCGTCAGCCTTGTACCCGTCGGGCAGGGCGACGACGCGCACCAGGCGGGTGGAGCGTTCGACGAGGGTGGCCACGGCTGATGGGCGCTGGCCCATGATGAGGTCACCTTCCCAATGGCCGACTTCGGCCCGGTCTTCGGACGCTGGCGGGTCGATCGTGGATGGAGGTCATGTTCCGCAACACGCCGCGGCGTTGTCGGGGTTTCGCGACGCGCGCATGGCGCAGGGATCGCCCTGATCGCAGGAGGCTTCCCTGTCGTGGCGCACGGATCTGGCCGGTGTACAGGGCGTGGTAGATCGACTCGTGCGACAACGAATCCTGCTGTTCGCGCCGTAGCCAGTGGGCGATCTGGGTGGGTGACCACCCTCGTTCCAGCTTCGCCGCGACTAGGCTCGACAGCGCCGTGTCGCGGTGAAGACGTGAGGGTTTCGGGCGGCGCGCGTTGCGCCACGCGCCCGCGTCAGCGATGGCCGCGCGATAGGTGCCGGGGCCGCCGTGGCGGGCGACTTCGCGGCTGATGCTCGTGTGATGGCGCCCCAGCCGAGCGGCGATGACACGGCACGATAAGCCGGCGGCGAGGCCGCGGGAGATCTCTTCACGTTCACTCAGCGACAGGTGCCGCCGGTTCCGGGCGCGCGGCGGCGGCTTCACTCCGCCATGGCGGCGCAGCAGCGTCCGGACTGGGGTTTGGCTGACGCCGATCGTGCGGGCGATGAGCCTGATCGACTCACCCTTCGCCCACAACGCCCAGACGTTCTCCTGCTGCTCGTTCGACAACCCGGCCATGACACCCACGATCCCCTATCGGTGGTGGTGCGTTGACCGGTTGAACTCGCCTTCGTTTCTGCTACATCTCGGCCAGGCGTGGTTCTGCACGTAGTTGAGCTACCGAATCGTGTAGCAGAACTACGTGCAGAACCATGTGTGGCAAAGCCATGGGCGCGATCATCGTTTTTGCACCACCAGTCCACCTGTCGGAGACAGCTCGAAAATCTCTCGACAAGAGGACCCCCGAGCCGTTGGCTTATTTCCATGAGTAGCTATGTTTCCCATGTATCAGTCGACTGTCTCAACGCCTACGAACTCTCCGAGTTCTGGCGGCAGGTCCTCTCCTACGACGAAAACGCCGACGACCCCAACGAGCCTGGCGACGTCGAATGCCCGATCTTCGACCCCGCCACCGGCCACACGATCTTGTTCATCCAGGTGGACGACCCCACACCGGGCAAGAACCGGATCCACTTCGACCTACGCCCACGCGAAGGCACTCGCGACGAAGAGGTCGAACGCCTCCAGGCCCTGGGCGCGCGTTTCATCGCCGACCGTCGCGACATCCACAGCCCAGGAACCGGATGGGTCACCCTCGCAGACCCCGAGGGCAACCAGTTCTGCGTCCTGCGCTCCGACGCGGAGAAGTCAGCAGCTGCGCAGTAGCTCAAACGACCGTTTCTGCCACGGTCCCGAGCGTGTGTAGGGGCCGGTGGGGGCGGCTATCTCGATAGGTTGGCGGACGTGAGAAGTGAACAGGCTGCGCTGGGCAGATCGAACCCCACATGGGTGCTGGCCCCGCCCCTTTTGGCGTCAGCGCTGGCGTTAGCCTTCCCCCGCCCTGAAATGTGGTTGGACGAGGCAGCTACGGTCAGCGCAGCGTCTCGCTCCTGGGGTGAGTTGTGGCGTCTGACTGAGCACCAGGACCGTTCACTAGCGGGTTATTACGCTGCCACGAAGTGAAGCGTCCCGGGTGTGATGCCGCTTCCTTTCGAGTTCGAGAGGATGTTGTTCATGCCGAAGAAGTTCGATCCCGAGGTGAAGGACCGCGCGGTGCGGATGGTCCTGGACCGCGTCGAGGAAGCCGGGTCCGTCACCAAGGCCGTCGCGTTGGTGTCACCGAAGGTCGACGTGGGCCGTGAAACCTTGCGCCGCTGGGTCTCGCAACACCGCGTCGACGCCGGCCTGAAGGACGGGCCGACCAGCGACGACCTGGCCGAGCTGCGTCGTCTGCGCAGCGAGGTCAAGCGGTTGCGCGAGGACAACGAGCTCCTACGCAAGGCCTCGATTTTCTTCGCGGGGGAGCTCGACCCCCGCAACCGATGATCATGGGTTTCATCGATCAGATGCGCGCCGAGGGGCACGCGGTCGAGTCGGTCTGCAGGGTGCTCCGCCAGGAGGGCTGCCAGATCGCCGCACGCACCTACCGGGCCTGGCGCCACCGCAGCGCATCGGCCCGTGACACGTCCGACGCGGTCCTGCTCAACGTCCTGCACGACCTCGTCGGTACCCCGGAAGGGCTGTACGGGCGTCGCAAGATGACCGCCTGGCTACGTAGGCAAGGTCACCAGGTCGGCGCCGGTCGCGTGGATCGGCTCATGCGCGTCGCGGGGATGAACGGGGTACGCCGCGGCCGTCCGGTACGCACCACGATCCCGGCCAAGGACGGGCATCGGGCTGGTGACCTGCTCAACCGGGACTTCACCGCGGCAGCGCCGAACACGAAGTGGGTCGCTGACTTCACCTACGTACGCACGTGGGCGGGTTTCGTGTACGTCGCGTTCGTCCTGGACTGCTACTCCCAGAAGGTCGTGGCCTGGCACGCCGCGACGAGCAAGACGACACCGCTGGTCCTGACACCGCTGCGGATCGCGCTGTGGGAACGCGACCGAGCCGGGCACCCCGTCCAACCCGGCGAGCTGATCGCACATAGCGATGCCGGGTCGCAGTACACCAGCCTGCGCTTCGCCGAGCACCTGGCCGCCGAGGGCATCGCCGCATCGATCGGCACCGTCGCGGACGCGTACGACAACGCACTCATGGAGTGCGTCATCGGCCTGTACAAGACCGAGTGCATCACCACCACGATCTTCCACGACAGCCCGTACAAGACCATCGCCGACGTCGAGTACGCCACCGCCGGATGGGTCGAGTGGTACAACAACCGAAGGCTCCACTCGTCTCTGGCCATGACCACCCCGGCCGAGTACGAGACCGCCTACTACGCCAACCTCAACCGAGAGTTGGCACCCGCATAGGAGCGGCACGAAACCCGGGACGCTTCAAGTGCCTGTACTTGGTGACCCGATCACTCGACCCGACCGGCACCGGTCGGGCACGATGGGTCATCCGATGGAAGGCTGCACTCAACGCCTTCGCCATCACCTTCGAGGGGCGCATCAACCCCTCGGACAACTAAGGACGCCAGTGGCCAGTTACACCGGAAATCTGACAGTCCCCCCTCGCCGAGGTACTTGCCGAGCTGCTGCTCCCATGCCCCGGTCTTCTGGCGCTCCGCACCGACGATTCCCTCCTCAGTCGCGCCCACCACGATGTATCCCCACCCACCGCAGTGCGTGAGAGCCCGGGCGCGATCTCGGTTAGCCATGGCGAGTATTTCTTTTACGAGGGTTGTCTCAGCCTCCTGCGAAGCAACCTCCACCTTGCTTTTCCACTCGATCCAGTGACGCTCGCCGTCTCGATCTCCTGCGGCGACGATCGCGCGCACCAACGCGATGCGGCGATCCTCTGTGTCAATCGGATGCGACGTATCGAATGCGATGGGCACTAGAACAAGTTCCTCTGCTCGGTTGGGGGATGTGTTCGTTCCCTCACGTCTTAACGGCTCTCGGTCTCCGCGCGCGTTGCTGCTGCTGTTCGCTCGCCGCCGGAACGTCTCGCAGGTCGTCCACCTCGCCGACTGGCGGGCTGGGTGAACCCAAGCCGTTTCAGTTCCGTTGGTGTCCATCCGGCTGCGGTGGCGTTGCTCCATGCTTCGCCTTCTGCGCGCTCTGCTGCGGCGAGTTCTGAACGCACTCGCGCCGTTTCGTGGTGCGCTTGTTCGAGTCGCTGGACGCTCTCCAGGCGGCCGGCAAGCAGTTCTTGTGCCTTGGTGGTGATCTCGCTCATGCACTCGCCTTCAGGCCGCCACCGCCTTCCGGTGCCGCGGAAGGACGAGGCCGATGACGACGGCGGTCGCGAAGCAGATGGCGGCATTGACGGCCAGTGCCGTCGTGACTCCGTGCAGGATATGGCCGGCGGTAGCTGCCCCTGCGGCGGTCGCGATCGCTGACATGACGGGCGTGCCGAGTGTGATGCCCACCTGCTGGCTCATGGTGGCCAGCCCTGTGGCCAGACCCTGCTCGGCGTCCGGCAGCCCGGAGGTGGCGGTAACCATGAAGCCGACGATGACGACCAGGTTGGCGACGCCACCGACGAAGGTTGCGACCAGCAGCACGACCAACCATCCTGAGGCGTCACCGAGGAACGCCAGCGGCACGGTGGAAACACCCTGTGCCACCAGCCCTGCGACGATGGCTCGCTTACCCCCAAGATGGCCGATGACGCGCGGAGCGATGACACCGCCGAGCACTGTTCCCGCGCCAAGCACAGCGAAAGCGAGACCCGCCTGGAGGGGCGTGTAACCGCGCACTTCCTGAAGGTAAAGGGTCAGGAGAAAGACCACAGAGGTCTCGGTCGCGAACGCGATGACACCTGCCAGGTTGCCCCAGCCCGTCGACCGGCGCAGCACCACACTAAGCGGGACCAAGGGCTCGGACACCGTGCGCTCAATGACGATGAACGCCAGCACCATGACGGCCGCGAGCAGCAACGCACCCCAGCTTCGGACATCGCCCCAGGAGTGCTGACCCGCCTGCGTAAGGCCGTACACGCCGGCAACCAGAGCCAGCGTCACGGTCACCGCACCGGGGAGATCGAGCGGGGGACGCAACTGCGCCCGGGTCTCCTTCAGGACCGCGGGACCGACCGCTAGGACCGCCACCGCGACGATCACGTTGACGAAGAAGGCCCACCGCCAGCTGATCAGATCGGTCAGCAATCCACCGAGGACGGCACCTGTGGTGAACCCGGCTGCCATCAGTGCACCGTTGAGTCCCAGCGCCCGCTCCCGCATCGGCCCCTCGGGGAACGAGGTGGTCAGCAGCGAGAGCGCAGCAGGGGTGACTGCGGCGGTGGCGATTCCCTGAGCAACCCGTGCCGCGAGCAGGAGCGAGGGCTCTTGGGCAAGCCCTCCGACCAGCGACGCCACGCCCAGGAGCGCGATCCCGACGAGGAACTGACGTCGACGCCCGAACAAGTCGGCGAAGCGTCCGAACAGCAGCGTGAATCCGGCAGCGCAAACGGCGAAGGCGGTAGAGATCCATTGGAGGTCGGCGATCGCGAAGCCCACATCGCTTCCGATGCGCGGTAGCGCCACATTGAGGATGGAGAAGTCCACGGCGAGAGTGAAGCTCGCCGTGAGGAGGACGAAGAGCGCCATGCGCTCACGGGTGCCGAAGGCGGCATCCGCGGCGGCCTGATCAGCAGGCGCGAGCGAAGAATCGGTGGTCATGCGGTCAACCCTCGGGCCGCGCCACCGGAGCAGCCAGATCCCTGCGCTTGGTACCCCTGACAGGGGCACTCTCCGCAGTAAAGCGTGAGCCACACTGGACCGGTGCGACCTCAACAGCAGCGTGTCCGGCCCGCGAACGAGCTCGGTGATTTCCTCCGCAGCCGGCGCGGTGCGGTCACTCCCGACCGGGCAGGGATCACGGTTTGGGGAACGCGCCGGGTGCCTGGGCTGCGACGCGAGGAACTCGCTCAGATCGCTGGTATCTCCGCCAACTACTACACGCGACTAGAACAAGGGCAATCGACCAATGCCAGCGACGCGATCATTGATGCGCTGGCGCGAGCCCTGAACCTTGACGACGCCGAACGGGCGCATCTGTTCGAGCTAGCGCGGCCTACGCCTGCCAAGCGTCGTCGGACCGCCCGCGCCGAGATCCCGAACGGCGGAGCCCTCGTGCTTCTCACCTCGATGCCCACCGTGCCCGCACTGTTGCTCGGCCGCCGTAACGACATCCTGGCCTGGAACCAACTCGGGCACGTGCTGGTCGCTGGCCACCTCCCCTTCGCGGCCCCGGAGGACCCCGCAACCCGCCCGAACCAGTTGCGGCTGCTATTTCTCGACCCCCACACCCGCGAACTGCACCGCGACTGGGCCGATGAAGCAGCACGGGCTGTCGCCTCGCTGCGCTACGTCGCCGCACAGTACCCCGACGACCGCCTGCTCGCCGAACTTGTTGGCGACCTCTCGATGAACAGCCCTGACTTTGCCCGGCTTTGGGCCAAGCATGACGTTCGACTCTGCTCGAGCGGTACAAAGCACCTGCACCATCCCCAGGTCGGCGAACTTGTGTCCCGCGTCAAGTAGTTGGCAGGATTTCGGTGGTTTGAAATGTCGGGATCGTCGGGTCGGCGATCCCCAGATGGACGTCGAGTGGCCGGTTCCAGGCGATGGCTTCGTGCGGGCGGATGGAGTTGTACTCCAGTCGGTACTCCTGGGCGTGCTTGGCGAGCATGACGGCGTCGGCGATCTCATCGATGTAGAGCCGTTCGTACTTCAAGGTGCCGAACCCGCGTTCGCGTGACCCGTTCTGCCCCGGGGTCCGCACGCGGGTGCGGACGTGGCGCAGCTCGGGGTGGGTCGGAGAACCTCGCGCGCGGCCTGCGCGACGGCCTCGGGGCTGGCGTCGAGCGTTTCGTTGCGGTGAGCCGGCAGGAGCTTGATGTTGCGCGGCATCTTCGGCGGCCCGGAACGCATCGCCTTCCAGTGCACCTTGGTGCGCGGGATGATGCAGCCGATGAGCGAGACGGCGAGCAACAGGTAGATCGCGGCGAACCACGGCGTGCTGTAGACGTTGAACATCCCGAGGCGATCGAGCCACGGGAACAGGTCGGGATGGTCCTGCTCGTACTGGGTGACGCGGGTGGCGTCGATCGAGCGCTGCGGGAAGATCGAGCCCGGCACGGCCGCGATGGCCACGAGCAGCAGCAGGAACAGCGCCGTGCGCATCGTCGTCAGCTGGCGCCAGAACCAGCGCAGCATGCCGACGACACCGATGCTCGCGCCGGCCTTGACCGACGTGCCGGACTTGCCACCGGCCTTCGCGCCGCCTCGCGGCGACTTCTTGGCGGCTGCGCCCTCCGCTGCGTCGTCGCTGGTCTCGGGCCCGTTGTTGCCCGGGGCCTTCTTGGCTGCCACTAGATCACCGTTTCGAACTGGTTGACGAGGTTGGACTGGACGAGGGCCATGAGTTCCTCCCACAGCCCGCTCACCATGAGCAAGCCCATGGCGATCATGAGAGTGCCGCCGACGATCTGGATCGGACGGTGGTGGTCACGAAGCCACTTCGACGCCTTCTCGGCACGGCTCCACCCAGCGGCGATGAGGATGAACGGCAGGCCCATGCCGAGCGCGTAACAGACGGTGAGGAACAGAGCCCTCCCCTGGCTGTCCGCGTTGAGGGACGTATTGGCCGCCACCAGCGTGCCGAGAACCGGCGAGATGCAGGGAGCCATCCCGAGACCGAACGCGGCACCGAGCAACGGTGCCCCGACGAGGCCCGCGGCCGGGCGCCAGCGCACCGTGAAGCCTCGCTGGCCCACGACGCCGAGGAACATGAGCCCCATGAGGATGACGATGACGCCGCCGATGCGCGTGAGCAGGCTGCGGTGAGCGCCGACCGTGTCGTAGACGAGGCTGACGGCGGCCTGGATGCCGACGAAGACGACGGAGAATCCGAGCACGAACAGGCACGCGCCGAGCACGAGTCGGGTGCGTCGCTTCTCGTCCGTCAAGCCCGTGACGTAGGCGAGGAAGCCCGGCACGAGCGGCAGCACACACGGCGACGCGAACGAGACGACCCCCGCGAGCGCAGCGAAGAAGATCGCGAGCGGCAACGCGCCGTTCGCGACGATCTGTTCGGGGGAACTCGTCAGGTGAGCGAGCGCCGCAACGCCGGAGCTCAAGCCTTCTCCGCGAGCACCTTGTCGACCATGTTCCGCACCGTGGTCTCGGTGGTGGAACCGGAGACGCGTGCCGCGATGCGCCCCTGCTTGTCGAGCACGAGCGTCGTCGGCGTTGCGACGACCTTGCGCTGCAGACCCTGCAGGTTCTGCCCGTCGTCGTTCTTCAGCGACGGGTAGGTGGCGCCCCACTTCTTGAGCGTGGACTTAGCGACGGCGTCGGAGTCACGCTGGTCGAGGCCCATGAACACGACGGGCTTGTTCGCGTTGTCGTAGTTCTTCCACGCCTTCTCGAGGTGCGGCGTCTCGGCCTGGCACGGGCCGCACCACGCGCCCCATACGTTGAGGACGACGACCTTGCCGCGCTCGGACTCCACGTTCCACTTCTTGCCGTCCAGCGTCTCGCCGGTGAGCTTCACGGGCTCGGCACGCTTGGCGGCCGCAAGTTCTTCGACGGAACCGTCACCGGCCACATAGCCCTTGTTGTCGCCGGCTTGGGCCTGCTTGCTGATGCTGTCGTTCTGCTCGCTACCGCACGCACTCAGACCGAGGGTGACGGCAAGGGCGAGCGACGTCGCTGCGGTTGCCTTGAGCGATCGGGCACGGCGCGCCATCAGGCACCCACCGACTGTGTCGAGTTGGGCAGCAGGCGACCCGCGGGCTCGGCGTACTGGACGCCGGTGATCTCGTCACCGGTGAACTCGATCGTCGTGACCGACGCGAGCGTGCACTCACGCGATCGCGGGTCGTGCCACAGGCGCTTGCCCTCGGCGAAGCGACGGGCCGTCCACACGGGCAGCTGGTGGCTGACGACGGCGGCCTCGTGTCCGGCCGCGGCGTCACGGGCGTCGAGGATGGCGGTGTACATGCGCTCGGCGATCTCCTGGTACGGCTCTCCCCAGCTCGGCCGCAGCGGGTTGACGAGCTTCGGCCAGAAGCGGGGCTGGAGCAGTTGCTTGGGGTTCGATCCAACGGTCAGGCCCTCGAAATCGTTCCCGGCTTCGATGACGCGCGGGTCGAGGACGACGGGCAGATCGAGCTTCTCGGCGAGCGGCGCGGCCGTCTCCTGCGCACGCTCGAGCGGCGAGCTGACGAGGTAGGTGATGTCGCGCGGAGCGAGCCACTGGCTCGTCAGTTCGGCCATCTCACGGCCGAGCTCGGAGAGGTGGTAGCCGTCGAGGCGCCCGTAGAGCACCTTCTTCGGGTTGAACACCTCGCCGTGACGCACGAGGTGCACCAGCGTCTTCGTCGTGGGGGTGGGGGCCTCGGTCGACGGGGAAAGCGGGACGTCGTTCGTCATGGTCAGAGTGTCGCAGCCGAGTCTGTGGGAGCGGCCGCGGCTCGCGCGGCGACAGGAAGGGCGTCGATCACATGCGCGACGGCCTCGTCGTCGTGCGAGGCGGAGACGAACCACGACTCGTAGGCCGACGGCGGCAGGTGGACGCCCTGGTCGAGCATTGCGTTGAAGAAGCGCGAGAAGGCCTCGGTGTCCTGGTCCTTCGCGTCGTCGTAGTTCGTGACCGCGCCGTCGCGGAAGAAGATCGAGAACATCGAGCTCGCCCACTGCACGGTGTGCGGTACACCGGCCTTCGTCAGTTCGGCGGAGGCGGCGTCGGCGATGGCGTGCGCCGTGGAGTCGAGGTGGGCGTAGACCTCGTCGGTGCAGCCTTGCAGCGTGGCGAGGCCGGCGGCCGTGGCCACGGGGTTACCCGCCAGCGTGCCCGCCTGGTAGACGGGACCGTCGGGCGCCAGCATGCCCATGAGGTCGGCGCGGCCACCGAAGGCGGCCGCGGGGAAGCCACCGCCCATGACCTTGCCGAAGGTGAACAGGTCGGGGGCGCTCTCACCCTGCTGGCCCTCGTGGCCGAACCAGCCGGCGGCGGAGCAGCGGAAGCCCGTCATCACCTCGTCGGAGACGAGCAGGGCGCCGTGCTTGGTCGTGATGTCGCGCAGCGCCTTCGTGAAACCGGCTGCGGGCGGCACGACGCCCATGTTGCCGGGCGATGCCTCGGTGATCACGGCGGCGATCTCGTCACCGTGCTCGGCGAAGGCGGTCTCGAGCGCGGAGACGTCGTTGTAGGGCAGGACGATGGTCTCGCCGGCGCTCGACTTCGGCACGCCGGCCGTGTCGGGAAGGGCGAAGGTGGCGACGCCGGAGCCGGCTGCGGCGAGCAGCGCGTCGACGTGGCCGTGGTAGCAGCCTGCGAACTTCACGATCTTGCTCCGGCCCGTGGCGCCGCGCGCGAGGCGGATGGCCGACATCGTTGCCTCGGTGCCGGAGGAGACGAGGCGCACCTGCTCGACGGGCTCCACGCGGCGCACGATCTCGGTGGCGAGGGCAACCTCGTTCTCACTCGGGGTGCCGAAGCTGAAGCCGCGCGAGGCCGCGTCCTGGACGGCGGCCATGACGTCGGGGTGGGCGTGGCCGAGGATCATCGGGCCCCACGAGCAGATGAGGTCGACATAGCGGTTGCCGTCGACGTCCGTGAGCCACGGCCCCTTCGCCTCGCGGATGAACCGCGGCGTGCCACCGACGGCACGGAAGGCGCGCACCGGCGAGTTCACCCCGCCGGGCGTCACCGTGCGCGCGTGGGCCAGGAGTTCTGCGGACTTCGAGGTGCTTCCACTCATGTTGTCCATTCTCCCACCGCCCCCTGACAACGCCCTTGGCGGGCCTCAGCCCCGCTCGCCACCGACTTGCTCGTGCACGCGGCGCATGCCGTCACCGACGATGCTCAGTTGGTCGCCATCCATGGTGTCGACGAAGTATCGACGCACGCTCGCGACGTGAACGGGGGCTGCGAGCAGGAGGGCGTCGTAGCCGCCGTCGGTGAGGACGAGTTCGACCCCGCGCGAATCGCTGGAACACGACTCCCGCGTCACCCACCCGCGTCGCTGCAGGCGCGTGGCGGTGTGCGTGATGCGGCTGCGGGACTGGACGACGAGGTCGGCGAGCGCCCCCATCCGCAGACGACGCCCCTCGGCCTCGGACAGCATCGAGAGGATCTCGTACTCGGCCAGCGACATGCCGTGGTCGAGGAGTTCGCGATCGAGCGCGAGGCTCAGCGCGCGCGATGCCCGCAGGTAGTGACGCCATGCCGTCTGCTCGTCCTCATCGAGCCAGCGCGTCTCTTTCGTCATCCTCCACCGCCCGTTTCGTGCTTCACCACCGTCGCGCGCCCCTACCGTCCGGTGTCCGACCGGAGGGTTGATTCACGTTTCGTTCAGTGTCAACGCTTTCGTGTGGACATCTTGTTTCCGTCCACGTTTCTTCAGTGTAGTTGAATGTTCAACTATCTGCGTGTATCGTCATTTCAGTACCGACCACACATCGCAACGGAAGGACCACAACCATGGTTTCCCTCAACGACATCGCTCCCGGCACCTGGAACATCGACGCCGACCACACGGAGATCGGCTTCGTCGCGCGCCACCTCGCCGTCACCAAGGTGAAGGGTCGCTTCACGGACGTCAGCGTCAACGCGGAGGTCGCCGAGGACCGCAAGAACTCGACGCTCGAGTTCACCGTGCAGACGGCATCGGTCCAGACCCGTAACGCCGACCGCGACGGTCACCTCAAGAGCGCTGACTTCTTCGACGTCGAGAAGTACCCGACGATGACGTTCAATGCCACGAACATCGGCGACGACACCATCACGGGCGACCTGACGATCAAGGACGTGACGAAGCCCGTCACGTTCGACTACGAGTTCAACGGCATCTCCGACGACCCGTGGGGCGGCACCCGCGCCGGCTTCGAGGCCCAGGGCGAGATCAACCGCAAGGACTTCGGCCTCAGCTTCGACGCCGCAGCCCCCGGCGGCAACGCGCTCGTCTCCGACAAGATCAAGATCAACCTCGACCTCGAGTTCGCCAAGGCCTGATCACACCAGCCTTCACGAAGAGGCCGCGGTACCCGTTCGGGTACCGCGGCCTCTTCGTGAATCGCCCTTCGCCCCTCGCCCTTCATCGCGGGCCGTCGCGCCTCAGCCGAGAGGGCGGGAACCGCGAATACGTTCGTAGATGAGGCTCGTCTCGGCGTGCACGACGCCGGGCAGCACCGCGAGGTGGTCGAGCACGATGTCGCGCAGGGCGTCGGGAGACTGCGTACAGACGTGGACGAGGAAGTCGTTCTCCCCCGTCACGTGGAAGGCCGCGAGGACGCCGGGCACATCGGCGACTGCGGCGTGGAAGCCGTCGATGTCGTCACGCGTGTGGCCCGTGAAGCGCAGCGCGATCATGGCCTCGAGGGGCACGTCGAGCGAGCCGAGATCGACGTCGGCGTGGACGCCCGCGATGACGCCCCGCTCGCGCAACACACGCAACCGGCCGCTGCACGTCGACTCCGGCACGCCGACCCGCCGCGCGAGTTCGGCGTTCGACATCCGGCCGTCCTCGAGAAGTAGCTCGACGAGCCGACGATCGACGGCGTCAGGGCTCCACGCGGTGCCGAGTAACGGTCGTCGAACCTGCGAGTCGCCGGACGAACGAGCACTCGATTTCGCACCTTCCACGGGAGACTGACCCCTTTCGGAGGATTCGGCGAGATGTTGCCACTATTTCGCAGACCCCACACGGTATGTGATGTGAAACACATCTCTTCACTCATGACGGACGCCGTCCACGCGGGCCGCGAAGACCTCGCCTAGCTCGGGGTGCACGTCGCAGGAATCGATCAGTCGACCACCTACCCCGTCACCGGCGTGACGCAGGGCGGTGACTCGTACGAGCAGATGGCAACCGGTGGTCGCCCGCGCCCCGGTGATTCGTACGTGTACCAGCGTCTGTGGAACCCGAACGTCGACCGCTTCGAGCGTGGGCTCGCCACGATGGAGGGCGCCGAGGAAGGCGTCGCGTTCTCGACCGGGATGGCAGCGATCAGCGCCGTCCTGCTCGCCTGCCTCGCGGCGGGCAAACCGGCTCTTCACAGATGAGGGTGTAGTCGGCGCTGGCGCGTCGGTCCGGAGGTAGGTGTCGAGGTCTTCCGAAGATGGAGGTTCCTACACGCAGCCATCCGAAAGACCTCGACGTTGCCTGACGCTACCTTCACGTGCCCTGACCTGACCACCTTCACGCGCGTTGACGACCTTGGCCTGGAGATCACCGGGCAACTTCTCGAGCCGGATCGTGCGGTGCTGGCCTGCCGGGTCGTCGAACCGGACGACTGGTGCCGCCGGTGTGGCTGCCGAGGGGTATCCCGGGACACCGTGCCCGGGAGCTGGCGCACGAGCCGTTCGGGTGGCGCCCCACGACCTTGCTGGTCACCGTGCGCCGGTACCGGTGTGCCGAGTGCGCTCACGTGTGGCGTCAGGACACCACCGCCGCGGCCGAGCCGCGGGCGAAGATCTCCCGCGCCGGGCTGCGTTGGGGCCTGGTCGCGATCGTGGTCCAGCACCTGTCCATGGCCCGCGTCGCCGAAGGACTCGCGGTGTCGTGGAATACCGCCAACGACGCTGTTCTGGCCGAAGGTCAACGCCTGCTGATCGATAACCCGTCCCGCTTGGACGGCGTCCGCGTGGTCGGGGTCGACGAGCATGTCTGGCGGCACACGAGGAAGGGCGACAAGTACGTCACTGTGATCATCGACCTCACCCCGGTGCGCGACGGCACCGGCCCCTCCCGCCTGCTGGCGATGCTCGATGGCCGTTCGAAGAAGGCGTTCCAGGACTGGCTCGCCGAGCGGGACCAAGCCTGGCGGAGGGGTATCGAGGTCGTCGCGATGGATGGCTTCTTCGGGTTCAAGACCGCCACCACCGAAGAGCTGCCGGACGCCGTCTGCGTGATGGACCCCTTCCACGTGGTCCGCCTGGCCGGCGACGCCCTCGACGATTGCCGCCGCCGGGTCCAGCAAGAGCTCCACGGACACCGCGGACGCAAGGGCGACCCGCTCTACACCGCGCGGCGGACTCTGCACACCGGTGCCGACCTGGTCACCGGCCGCCAACACGAGCGCCTCGAGTCCCTCTTCGCCGACGAACGCCACATCCAGGTCGAGTGCACCTGGGGGATCTATCAGCGCATGATCTCCGCCTACCGTCACCACGACCGGAGCGTCGGCCGCGTCGAGATGAGCTCCGTGATCGACGCCCTCGCCGATGGTGTGCCCACGGCGTTGGTCGAGCTGCGCAAGCTGGGCCGCACCCTGGCCAGACGCGTCTGTGACGTCCTGGCCTACTTCGACCGGCCGCGCACCAGCAACGGACCCACCGAAGCCGTGAACGGACGCCTTGAGCACCTACGCGGGCTCGCCCTCGGCTTCCGCAACCTCACCCACTACATCGCCCGAGCACTCCTGGAAGCCGGGGGATTCAGACCCCAACTACACCCTCATCTGTGAAGAGCCGGTTTGCTGTCGGATGGGCCTACAGGGGATCGCCCGCAGCCGAGCGGAATCTCATCAGGGCGGTGCTCAAATGGAAGCCCGTAGGGGAAGCTCGAACCGTTCTGGGCGCAGACACGGTCAACCTTCTAGAGGAAGCAGGCGTCGCGCTCCAGGACGTATACATCTTCCGTACCAACCTGAGGAATGCGCCCCCGTGTGCCATGTTTCGCCGCAGCGTAGGTTTCTGCGGCGAGGACGTCGACGCCCTCGAGGATGAGGGAGCGATACCCCCTGAGGTTCTCGCCGGCGTCGTGGCGCACGAGATCGGCCACCTGAGGGGAGGCCAACTCGTGCACCCGGTCGTTTATTGGATGATGACGCCCGCCCTCTTCTGCGGACGCATGTTCAATGCGGCGACGGGCGGAGTGTTCCGCCAACTCCGCCATGACCTCGGGCATTTTGCGACCTTCGCTGTCGGCGCCGTGGCCGCCCTCATGCTCTTGGGCCTGCTGCGCAACCACCCTGTAGCCCTTGGTGCGGGCGTAGCCTGCGCACTGATCTGGACAGGGCTGCTACTGGCCCTGCGCGCCGCCGACCGCGCTGAAGAGTTCCGCGCCGACGACTTCGTGAAGAAGCACGGCCTCGCGCCCGGCTTGACCTCCTACCTCGAAAACCAGCACGACAATGGCAACGAAGAGAGTCAGACGCCACCCATGTCGTGGCTCAACACCCACCCCCCACTGATCGAACGCATCGAACTCCTGGAGAACTGACAGACTCCCCCCGCGCCCAGCGAACGCGAAGGAGGGGTGGTGATTCCACTGGAATCACCACCCCTCCTTCGCGTTCGCTCAGGCGTCCACGTAGTACATGTGGAGCGCGCGGAAGGTGGCCCGGCCGGCGACACCGTCTACGCCGAGGTGGTGCGCGCGCTGGAAGCGCACGACGGCCGCGCGGGTCTGCGGGCCGAAGACGCCGTCAGCGCGAATGCCGAGGTGGCGCTGCAAGTTCGCCACCGAGGCGCGCAGAGTGGAGTCCAGCAGAGTGGTGTACGACGGACCTGAGTGAGCGCGTGCCTTCAACGTAGGCGCGGCCACCAGGTGGATCCTTCGAGTGATCTCTCACAACCAACCTCGAAGAAGGACACCTTGATGACCGCTGGACCCAGTATCGACCCTGCCCGTTTCCTGAACGAGCAGCTGTCCCAGGCGAGCCCCGATCTGATGCGGGACCTGCTCACCACCTTCGTCAATGCACTGCTGTCCGCCCAGGCCGACGCGGTGTGCGGTGCCGGCTACAACGAACGGACCCCGGAGCGGGTCAACTCCCGCAACGGCTACCGCCACCGCGACCTCGACACCCGCGTCGGCACCCTGGATGTCGCCGTCCCCAAGCTACGCACCGGGTCGCTGTATCCGGAGTGGCTGCTCGAGCGCAGGAAGCGTGCCGAACGAGCACTGACCAGCGTGGTGGCGACCTGCTACCTCCTCGGCGTCTCGACGCGGCGGATGGACAAGCTCGTCCAGACTCTCGGGATCACCGGCCTGTCGAAGTCCCAGGTCTCGGTGATGGCCAAGGAACTCGACGAGCACGTCGAAGAGTTCCGCACCCGACGACTCGAAGACGCCGGGCCGTTCACGTTCGTCGCCGCTGACGCGCTGGTGTTGAAGGTCCGCGAAGGTGGCCGTGTGGTGCCGGTGCACGTGCTGGTCGCGACCGGTGTCAACGCTGACGGGCACCGCGAGATCCTCGGCGCGCAGGTCACCACCAGCGAGGACGGCGCCGGCTGGCTCGCGTTCTGGAGGGATCTGACCGCCCGCGGCCTCACGGGGGTCAAGCTCGTCACCTCTGACGCCCACGCCGGGCTCGTAGCTGCGATCGCGGCCACGAGCCCGGGCGCCGGTTGGCAGCGCTGCCGGACCCACTACGCGGCCAACCTGATGTCCGCGACCCCGAAGACCAACTGGCCGTGGGTCAAGGCGTTGCTGCACTCGATCTACGACCAGCCCGATGCTGAGGCCGTGCACGCCCAGTTCGACCGCGTCGTCGACGCCCTGCACGAGAAGCTCCCGGCGGTGGCTGAACATCTCGAAGGTGCCAAGGCGGACATTCTGGCGTTCACGCCGTTCCCGAAAGAGGTCTGGCGTCAGATCTGGTCGAACAACCCGAACGAGCGGCTCAACCGCGAAATCCGCCGGCGCACCGACGTGGTCGGGATCTTCCCCGACCGCGCATCCATCATCCGGCTCGTCGGCGCCGTCCTGGCCGAGCAACACGACGAGTGGGCCGAAGGCCGCCGCTACCTCGGCCTCGACGTCCTCGCCCGCGCACAAGCCGTCGACACCACCACCGAGGAGGTGACCACCGAACTCGAACTACAGGCCCTCACAGCCTGACAACACGACCAACCGAGGGATCAACCTCGTACACCACCCCAGCGGACTTGACCACCGACCTCGCCCGCTGGGGCCAAGACGAACTCCAAGCCGTCGCGCACGCCCTGAACACCCGCCCCCGCAAGGCACTCGGCTGGAAGACCCCCGCAGAAGCCTTCAACGAAGAACTACTGTTGCTGGCACAAGCCGGTGTTGCATCGACCAGTTGAACCCAGTCAGTACACCTCGGCCCAACTCGCCGAGGCCGCAGAAGAGCTCGATGTTCGATTGTCGGTCGGGCGCACCGGGGTCTGTTGGGACAACGCGCAACAGGAATCTTTCTGGTCAACCCTGAAAACCGAGTACTACCATAGGTATTCGTTCACGACCCGGGCCGAAGCCATCACCGGAGTCAGTACCTGGATCGACACGGTCTACAACCGTCGCAGGCGGCACAGCGCCCTCGGTCAGATCAGCCCGACAGCGTTCGAAGACCAACTCACCACCGCGGCTGCTGAAGCCGCATAACCGATGTCCACCAGACGGGGTCAACCCCAGGATGCTTGAGCTGGTGGAGCGCCGGCCGCGGGAAAGCGATTGGGCGGACCCGGCGCTTCGACTCACTCCACCACGGTCGGTAGTAATAGAGTGCGCGGGTGCGTAGCCTTCGTCGGTCCCCGTTCCAGCGTCGGCTCGCTGCTGTGGCGGCAGCGGCCGTGGTGCTGGCCGGAGCCGCTGCTTGTGGTGATGGTTCGAACTCGATTGCTGGCCAGGCCAAGCGTGGCGACAACAAGGGGTACGTCGCCGGTAACGGCCAGATCGAGGTGATCGCACCTGGGAAGCGAAAGAAGCCCGTGGCGCTGGAGGGTACGGCACTGGAGGGCAAGGCGTGGTCGCTCAGCTCGGCCCGCGGCCAGGTGGTGCTGCTGAACTTCTGGGGCTCGTGGTGTCCGCCGCGCCAGAAGGAGCTACCACAGCTGCAGAGCGCCTGGACCCGCTACCGTGCGGCCGGTGCGCCGGTGCAGTTCATGGGTGTACTACAGAAGGACTCAGTGACCTCTGCCAGCGCGACCGCGGCCAAGTTCGGTGTGCGCTATCCCTCCCTGCGCGATGACGGCGGCAAGTCGTTGCTGGGACTGCAGGGGAAGGTCGTCACGGTGCCGACCACATTGGTGATCGACAAGCAGGGCCGGATCGCCGCACGGGTGTCCGGTGAGTCAACCGAGACGACGTTCCGGTCCTTGGTCGACCAGATGCTCGCCGAGCCAGCAACATGACGTCCGACGCGGCCGACGTCGTCGCCAGCGGCAGCCTGCCGCTGGCCGTCATGCTGGCCGTGGCGGCCGGGACCGTCTCGTTCGCCTCGCCGTGCGTGCTGCCTTTGGTGCCCGGTTTCCTCGGCTACGTCACCGGACTGACCGACCACACCAGGCGTACGCGCGTCGTCGCCGGCGCCGCGCTGTTCGTGATCGGCTTCTCCGTCGTGTTCGTCAGCCTGTCGGTGGCGCTCAACGCGGCGATGAGCCTCTTCTTCGGCCACCGGGACCTGCTGATGCGCGGCGGTGGGGTCCTGGTCATCCTCCTGGCGCTGGTCTACCTCGGGTTCATCGGCCAGCGGGGACTGCCGGTCCGGTGGCGACCAGCCGCCGGGCTCCTCGGCGCGCCCGTCCTGGGCATGGTCTTCGGCATCGGCATGAGCCCATGCATCGGCCCCGTCTACGGCGCTATCCAGGTCGCCGCCTCACCGCTGAGCAACGACGGCGCGCCAGTCCTGCGCGGAGTACTGCTCGCAGCCGGCTACAGCCTGGGCCTGGGGTTGCCGTTCGTGCTGATCGCCGCAGGGTGGGCCCGCGCCGACCGCGCCTCACGCTGGCTGCGAACCCACCACCGGGCCACCCAGCGCCTGGGCGGCGTGCTCATGCTCGCCGTGGGTGTCCTGATGGTGACCGGTGCCTGGCAGTCCGCCATGACATGGATACAGGTCAACCTCAGCTCAGGTTTCACCCCCGCTCTGTGACCTGAGCCCCACCGGGCCACGACGACCGTCACCGCGCCCGACATCGGTGTCACCGAGATTGGCCGATCAATGGCTGATGTCGTTATTATCGGCGCATGTCGATGAGAAGTGAGGTTGCAGACGACCCGGGGCTGCAACCAGACCTGACCGCCGCGGTAGCGCTGTTCCGGTCGCTGGCTGATCCCACCCGGCTCGCGATCGCTCGCCGGCTGGCTTCGGGGGAGGCTCGGGTGGTCGACCTGACCGCGGAGCTCGGCCTGCCGCAGTCCACGGTGTCATCCCACGTCGCGTGCCTGCGCGACTGCGGGCTGATCGACTACCGGCCGCAGGGACGGTCCTCGGTCTACCGGGTCACCCACCCAGAGCTGATCGAGCTGTTTGCCGTGGCCGAGACCCTGCTCGGCGCGACCGGCGAGGCCGTTGCACTCTGCCCCACCTACGGAGATGTTGCCCGTCCTGGTGCCGAGAAGGTGAAGCGGTGACCCAGCTGTCCGCCGTCGAGACCGAGCAGCTGACCCGGCGCGGTCTGCGGCTGGCCCAGTTCACCGTCGCCTACAACCTCATCGAGGGCGCGGTCGCGATCACCGCCGGCATCCTCGCCACGACCGAGGAAGTAGCACCATGACGGATGCATGCGGCTGCGGCCACGACGATCCGCGCGATGACGAGCTAGCGGAGCTAGAGCCTGAGCGGCTCTGGGAGGTCAGCGAGCTGCGGTTCGCCGCGTTCGCTGGAGTCTTCCTCGTCGCAGGCTTCATTGCCGACCGCTCCGGTGCCTCCGGTTCGACGGTGACCGGCCTGAACGGCGTCGCCTTGGCGCTCGGCGCCTGGACCTTCGTCCCGAGCACCCTGAAGCGTCTGGTCAAGGGCAAGATCGGCGTCGGCACGCTGATGACGATCGCCGCGGTGGGCGCCGTCATCCTCGGCGAGGTTGCCGAGGCAGCGATGCTGGCCTTCCTCTATTCCATCAGTGAGGGCTTGGAGGAGTACGCCGTCGCCCGCACCCGCCGCGGCTTGCGCGCACTGCTGTCGCTGGTTCCGGCGGAGGCCACTGTCCTTCGCGACGGCACCCAGGTCACCGTCGCTCCGACCGAGCTCGCGATCGGCGACCTGCTCCTGGTCCGTCCGGGTGAGCGCGTCGCGACCGACGGCGTCGTTCGTGACGGTCGCACCGCTGTGGACGTCTCGGCCCTCACCGGGGAGTCCGTCCCGGTCGAGGTTGCCGCCGGAGACGCCGTCTACGCCGGCTCCATCAACGGAACCGGCGTGCTTGAGGTCGAGGTCACCACCACCGCCGAGGACAACTCCCTGTCCCGGATCGTCACCATCGTCGAGGCCGAGCAAGCCCGCAAGGGCAACGCCCAGCGCCTGGCCGACCGGATCGCCAAGCCGCTGGTGCCCGGCATCATGGTCCTCGCCGGAAGCATCTCGATCATCGGTAGTCTGCTGGGCGATCCGGCCACCTGGATCGAGCGCGCGCTGGTCGTGCTGGTCGCGGCCTCCCCGTGCGCCCTGGCGATCTCCGTTCCGGTCACCGTGGTCGCCGCCATCGGTGCCGCCAGCCGCATCGGCGCCCTGGTCAAGGGCGGCGCCGCACTGGAAGCACTCGGCCGGATCCGTGCCGTTGCCCTGGACAAGACCGGCACGCTGACCCGCAACCAACCGTCAGTGGTCCAGGTCGCCACCGCTCCCGGCCACACCCAGGAGCAGGTCCTTGCGATCGCGGCCGCGCTGGAGTCGCGCAGTGAGCACCCACTGGCCCGCGCCATCCTCGCAGCCGTCCCGGTGTACCGCGACGCCGAGAGCGTGGAGGCCATCACCGGGGCAGGCCTGACCGGCACCATCGACAGCCGCCAGGCCAGACTCGGTCGGCCCGGCTGGATACCCGCAGGCGACCTCGCCGACCCGGTCACCGCCATGCAGGAGGCCGGCGCCACCGCCGTGCTGATCGAGTACGACGGTGGCGTGGTTGGCGCCATCGCTGTCCGCGATGACCTGCGGCCCGAGGCCGCGGAGGTCGTCGCCCGACTCCGCGCCGACGGCTACCAGGTCGCCATGCTCACCGGCGACAACGAACGCACCGCCGCCGCGCTGGCCGCCCAGACGGGCATCACCGACGTGCACGCCGAGCTTCGCCCGGAGGACAAGTCGGCCATCATCCGCCGGCTCCGCGAGGACCGGCCGACCGCGATGGTCGGCGACGGAGTCAACGACGCCCCCGCACTGGCCACCGCCGACGTCGGGATCGCGATGGGCGCCATGGGCAGCGACGTAGCCATCGAGACCGCTGACGTCGCCCTCATGGGTGAGGACCTACGGCACCTACCGCACACCCTGACCCATGCGCGCCGCGCCAGGTCCATCATGCTGCAGAACGTCGCACTGTCTCTCGGCCTAATCGCCCTCCTGATCCCGCTCGCTGCTTTCGGTGTGCTCGGACTCGCCGCGGTGGTGCTGGTCCACGAGGTCGCGGAGATCTTCGTGATCGGCAACGGCGTCCGCGCCGGCCGTACCCGGCCGCTCCCACCACCACCGGCAGCCACGCCCGCGGCTTCGGTGCCAGCGGAAGCCGACGCCAGGTGATTGGCCGTGCCAGCGAGACGGCGGCGCCTGCGAGAACAAGTCGCGGCACGGTCCTGCTCACAGCCGCGGCCATCGCTGCGGTGGACCTGATCGCCAAGGGCGCCTCTGAGGCCCGGCTCGCCGAGTCCACCGTCGATCTCGGAGTCATCCAGCTGCAGCTGGCCTACAACTCAGGCGTGGCATTCAGCATGGGCGACAAGCTGCCCGCCGGCGTGGTCGTGGCCATCACCGCTGCCATCTCTGTCGCGTTCGTCTTGTACGCCTGGCACCGGGCTCCGCGAGCCGGGCGGATGGAGCAGATCGCCGGGGGCGCCGTGATCGGCGGCGCCGTCGCGAACGTGGCCGACCGTGCCCGCGACGGCATGGTCACCGACTACCTGCACACCGGCTGGTGGCCCACCTTCAACCTCGCCGACACATTCCTCGTCACCGGATGCGTCGTGATCGCACTGGTGCACGCGCGCCCCGGGCGCGCGGCGGATGACGAAAAGGAACAGCGTCACACCAGGAACCCGTGAACACGGCACCAGAGCAGGCACGCGCGCAGTAGCACTCGAACAACGTCGACGGAAGGAGACGAATACGCATGGATACGACCGCCGCCGCGCTGCAGGCGATCGGCTTGTACCTGGTGACGAACATCGACGACATCATCGTCTTGTCCCTATTCTTCGCCCGAGGAGCCGGGCAACGAGGCGCCACCACCAAGATCATCGCCGGACAGTACCTCGGGTTCGGTGGCATCCTTATCGCCGCATTAGCAGTGACCTTCGGCGCCGGATTCATCCTTCCCGACGACGCCATCCCGTACTTCGGTCTTATCCCGCTCCTGCTGGGCATCTATGCCGCCTGGCAGGCGTGGAGCAACGGCGACGATGACGACAACGTCGCGGACCGGCCCGTCGGCGCCCTCACGGTCGCCGCGGTGACGTTCGCCAATGGCGGAGACAACATCGGGGTCTACGTCCCGGTGTTCCTGGCGGTAGGTACCGGCGCCCTTGTGGCCTACTGCCTCGTGTTCCTGGCGCTGGTCGTCGTCCTGGTCCTCGCCGCGAAGTTCGTCGCAACTCGTAAGCCGATCGCCGAGGTGCTTGAACGCTGGGAGCACATCCTCTTTCCGCTGGTCTTGATCGGCCTGGGCATTGTCATCTTGGTTGAGGGCGGCGCGTTCGGCCTGTGACCCTCAGCTGCCGAACCGGGCTCGGCCAGTTGGCGTTGGTGCAGTCGTCCCCCGGGGTTGGTGTCCAACGCGTCCGGGGCCAGATCGGACCGTCACCCTGGGGCCAGATCGACTTGACACAATCACATTAGCGCGGATGGGGTACACCCTATTTGCGCCGTTTCTCGGCATGTGGCTCGCGTGCAAATAGGGTCCTCGGTGGCACTATTGCTCACCTTGCGCGTAGGGTCTAGACATGCCAGGACAGATCGTGGGGTACGCGCGCGTCTCGTCGACGTCGCAGAATCTAGCCAGATAACTAGAAGCGCTCGGGCGGTCGACGAGCTGTTCACTGACCACCAACCTGGCAAGAGCCGAGCCAATCGCGCTGGCCTGTTGGATGCGCTGCGCTACGTGCGCCGCGGTGACACGCTGCGCGTCGCGTCGATGGGTCGGCTCGCGCGATCACTGATCGACCTCGAGCAGATCGTCTCCGACCTCACCACGCGCAAGGTGAGCGTCGAGTTCGTCAAGGAACGCCTCACCTTCACACCCGATGCTACGGCCGACCCGTTCGCGACGTTCCAACGCCAACTCATCGGCGCCGTCGCCGAACTCGAGCGCTCCTATCCGCGAACGCCAACGCGAAGGCATCGACCTGGCCAAAGCCCGCGGCGTGTACCAGGGCCGCGCCCGCCGCCTCACCGACGAACAGATCGCCCACGTGCGTCAGGCGGCGGCCGCGGGCGATCCCAAGGCCAAGCTCGCCGCCGACCTTGGGGTCTCGCGCCGCCTCATTTACGACGTCATCGCCGGCAACGGCTCAGAAGTTCTGACCGCCCATGTCCTTGAACCGTGAGTAGTGCCCCTGGAACGCGACGGTGATGTCGGCCGTCGGGCCCGCGCGGTGCTTGGCGACGATGATCTCGGCCTCGCCGGCCTTCTCCGATTCCTTGTTGAAGTAGTCGTCACGGTGCAGCAGGATCACCATGTCGGCGTCCTGCTCGATCGAACCCGATTCACGCAGGTCCGCCATCTGCGGGCGCTTGTCGGTGCGCTGCTCGGGTCCACGGTTCAGCTGCGAGATCGCGATGACGGGTACCTCGAGCTCCTTCGCGAGCAGCTTGAGCGCACGCGAGAACTCCGACACCTCCTGCTGACGTGATTCGACGCGCTTGCCCGAGCTCATGAGCTGCAGGTAGTCGATCGCGATGATCTTCAGGTCGTGGCGCTGCTTGAGCCGGCGCGCCTTCGCGCGGATCTCCATGAGCGACATGTTCGGTGAGTCGTCGATGAACAACGGCGCGTCCGAGACGCGACCCATCGTCGTCGCCAGACGCGTCCAGTCCTCGTCACGCATCTGGCCTTTTCGCATGTGCTGCAACTGAATACCGGCCTCGGCCGACAGCAGGCGCATCGTGATCTCCGTGCGCCCCATCTCGAGCGAGAAGAACGCGGCCGTCATGTTGTGATGAATCGCGGCGCTGCGAATGATGTCCATGCCGAGCGTCGACTTTCCCATGGCCGGTCGTGCCGCGATGACGATCATCTGCCCGGGGTGCAGACCGTTCGTCAGCCCGTCGAGCTCGGAGAAACCCGTCGGCACGCCGACCATCTGCCCGTCGGTGCCGGAGGCCTGCTCGATCTCGTCGGCCGTCGCCTCGATGACGTCGCCGAGCCGCACGTAGTCCTCGCCGCCACGCTTGTCGGCGACGGCGTACACCTCGGCCTGCGCGGCGTTGACGATGTCCTCGACGTCGCCGCCCTCGTCGCCGTAGCCCATCTGCACGATGCGGGTGCCGGCGTCCACGAGCCGGCGCAGCACGGCCCGTTCGGCGACGATCTGCGCGTAGTACCCGGCGTTCGCGGCCGTCGGCACCGACGCGATGATCTGGTGCAGGTACGCCTGCCCGCCGATGCGCGCGAGTTCGCCGCGCTTCGTCAGCTCGTCGGCGACGGTGATGGCGTCCGCCGGCTCACCTCGGCCGTACAGGTCGGTGATCGCGTCGAAGATCGTCTCGTGCGCCGGGCGGTAGAAGTCGATGCCCTTGACCTCGGCGATGACGTCGGCGATCGCGTCCTTGCTCAGCATCATGCCGCCGATGACGCTCTGCTCCGCCTGCAGATCCTGCGGCGGCAGCTTGCCCGGCGGCATCGACGACGAACCCGCCCCGTCGAACTCCGGCGGCGCCTCGTACGGCTCCAGCTCAGCCACGCTCACAACTCCTCGAATCGGGTGCCACCCGCCCGGCCGACGCCGCACGATCCGTCACGACCCACCCTTGCACTCACCACCGACAACAGTAGGCAGACGCCCCGTCCGTTCACGAACCCGTCTGTGGACGGTGCTGTGGACAGGGTGTTGGAAACGCCGGTGGCGGTTGTGCACAGACCCGGGACGAACCTGTGGATGATTCGCCAGCCCGTCGTGGGAACCGCGCCACTGCGGTGATTCGCCGATCCACACCCTGTGGACGAAGATTGCTCCCGGTCGTCGACAACCTGGGTTGTCGTCCACAGCCCCGAAAGCTCCCCCACCCCCCACCAGCCGGTCACGTCGCGTTCACGGCCCGCTTGGCGCCCATCGTCCTGCGCGAGGCGGACCACCACGCCACATCAGCCCCACGAGCACCTCGCTGCAGCGAGCGAGGACACCCCGACGCACGAACGTTCGCCGTGGTCATCTTCCGAGGGTGGAACTCTCACATGCGGTCGAGTTCCGCCCCCTGAAGCATGGCGAACCAGTGGGGGGCTGATGCGCCGGGGTGCCATCCCACTCAATCAAGACCACCCCGGCTTCCGGGCGTCACGACACACCTCAGCGCTGGATCGAAACTGTTTTCACAGGTTCACACGCACGGCGCGTGAGCGCCTGCCACCCGTCGACAGCCCGCGCGGTCGACACCCAGCCTGCGCGGCATCCCACGCCGCGCCGCCACGGCAGTGCACGTGAGGCACCCCACCCGGGCAGGCCGGGTGGGGTGTCGCCGTCAGGATCCGTTGCGCGAGACGCCGACCGTGCCCGGGACGTAGGTGGTGCCGAGCTCCTTCGAGTCGGCGATCTTGATGCTCGTGTAGGAGGAGCAGTCAACGATGCCCCAGTGCAGGTGCGGTCCCGTCGAGAAGCCGGTGTTGCCCGACAATGCGATCTTCTGCCCCTGCGAGACTTGCTGCCCCGCAACGACGTTCATCGACGACAGGTGCGCGTACTCCATGCAGAAACCGGAGGCGTCCTTGATGAGGACGGTGTTGCCACCGGTGACGTTGTTCTCGGTCTTGAACACGACGCCCGACGCGGAGGCGACGACCTGCGTCCCCGTCGGAACCCCGAAGTCGACGGCGTGCTTGTCGTAGTACTTGTGATGGCTCGCCGCCCCGTACGGACCCTGCGTGATGGGCGCCGGGTAGCCGTTGAGGAACGGCAGCTCGTACGGCGCGTCCGGGTGGACGAGCGGCGGGACGCCCGGCTGGCCGGGGGTACCGGTGTCACCACCGGTCGCCTGGTCCGTGGCGAGAGCGAGGGCATACGTCGTCTTCGCCCCGACGACACCGTCGACGACGAGGCCGTGCGAGCGCTGGAACGTCACGACCGCCGACTCGGTGAGCGACCCGAACACGCCGTCGACGTTCACCCCGAGCTTCGACTGGATGGCGCGCACGAGCGGGCCCGAGTCGCCGCGTCGGACGACGTCGCCGGCGCTCGGCTGTGCGGACGACGCGTCGAGCGCCGCCCACGTACGGGGGCCGACGACGCCGTCGACGTCGAGGCCGTTGGCGCGCTGGAAGTCCTTGACGGCCGCTGTCGTGACGGGGCCGTACCAGCCGTCGACGACGAGAGCGAGGCGAGCCTGCAGGGTCTTGACGGCCTCGCCGCGCGAGTCGAAAGTCAGCACGGGCGAGATGGTGGGAGCGGGCGCCGGCGCCGGCGTCTCCTGCGCCGCGAAAGCCGGGGCAGCCATCACAGCCGCTCCGGCGACGGGCAGCGTCGCGCCCACGCCGAGCGCGAGGGCGGATCGGGAGCCGCGGGCTGCGGCAGCACCGACGCGCGCGGACTCGACGCGGCCGTGGCGCGTGGCAAGGTGCTTCGGCAAGTACTTCGTCATGGCGGTTCGCTCCGTCGTCGAAGAGCGCCGGTCGACTCGCGGTGGGCGCTCGTGCTCACGTGTCGCACGGGGGTGCGACATGTCGAGGATGCACGAGCCGAACGTCGCCGCAAAGCACCCCGAAAATCACATGCATGTCGTTCTGGCACCCCGTGATCTTCCTGTGATCACGCGGCTGACGGGCACTTTCGGCATGGTTCCGGGCAGCACGAAACGAACATCCTTTCGAGCCTCGAAAAAATGTTCGACGAAATATTCACCATTCAGTTTTGTCCACGATGTGGGACGGCGCTCGGTCCGTCGTCCGCGTCAGCTTCCCCACTGTCGGTACGACCGGATCCGAGCGCCACCCCCTGCCATCGCGGCAGTCTCGACGCCGTCTTTCAGCGCAGCACGCGCGCGTAGCTCGACGGCTTGCCGTAGATCGCGCGAACACCCACGGTGGAACCCGGGTGCGGTGCGTCGATCATCATGCCGTCGCCGAGATAGATGGCGACGTGATACGCCGGGTAGCCGTAGAACAGCAGGTCACCCGGCTGCGGGTTCGTCGTGCTCGGGAAGTACGCCTGCTGCTGCGCGGAGACGCGCGGCATCGTGATGCCGTACTGCTTGAACACGTACGAGACGAAGCCGGAGCAGTCGAAGCCCGACGGCGTCGAACCGCCCCACACGTACGGCACACCCTGGAACGTCTTGGCGTACGCGATGATCTGCGCGGCCGTCGCGGACGGAGCAGGCGTCGTCGGCGTCGTCGGCACCGTGGGAGGCGTCGCCGGCGTCGTCGGCGTCGTGGGCACCGTGGGAGGAGTCGGCGTCGTGGGAGTCGGCGTCGTGGGAGTCGTCGTCGAGCAGCCCAGCTTCGACCACGTCAGCTTGCCGACGATGCCGTCCGCGTACAGACCGTTCTGCGCCTGGAACGAGACGACCCCTGCACGCGTGGCCCGCCCGAAGATGCCGTCGACCTCGACTCCGACCTTGCTCTGCAGCACCTTGACGAGCGCGTGCGTCGAACCGAAGCGCAGCGTCGTGGTGTTCGCGGAGCACGTCGTCGGAGTGGTCGGCGTCGTCGGAGTGGTCGGCGTTGTCGGAGTCGTCGGCGTCGTCGCCGCAGCGAGCTTCGCCCACGTCAGCTTGCCGACGATGCCGTCGGCGTACAGCCCGTTGCTGCGCTGGAACGACTTCACCGCCGACAGCGTCGCAGGGCCGAAGATGCCGTCCGCGTTGACCTGGAGCTGCGCCTGGATCGCCTTCACCGCTTCCCCACGGGAGCCGAAGAACAGGACGGGCTTGACGGTCGGTGTGGTCGCACTCGGCGTGGTCGTACCCGTGCCGGGTGCGGCCATCGCGGGCGCGGCCGCGACGAGGG
Source organism: Dermacoccus sp. MPR-E5 (assembly GCF_058809565.1). Classification (NCBI taxonomy): domain Bacteria; kingdom Bacillati; phylum Actinomycetota; class Actinomycetes; order Micrococcales; family Dermacoccaceae; genus Dermacoccus; species Dermacoccus sp. MPR-E5. Next base: position 35,542 of record NZ_JBXASS010000007.1, read on the forward strand.
CTCCGGTGGTCGGGATGGCGAGTGCCACCCCGGCGCCGAGGCCGGATCGAAGAGCGAGCTGCGGGCGCACGGTGCGCTCGCGTCTCCTCATGTGCAGGGGAGCATGTGTACTCAAGTGAGCAGCCTTTCTACGGTTTTCGCGTTCCAGCGCACCGCGTCTCCAGGGTGGAGACGCACGCCACTGCCACACCCTCGCCAGCCCCCGCTCACAAAGGTGCAGGCTTCACTCTGCCCGAGCGTTTCCTGAGTGCGAAATGAAAGTTGCCGACACGCCCGCTAAATGCTTGACTCGACGCGCGCCGCGCGCGATGAGCGGCCACGACGCCCACCTGGATCTTTCCCGTCGTTCCGCGTAGTTTCGGGCCAATACCAGGTGTCAGGGGGCTCCGCCGAGCAGGCGCGCCGACGCGGTTGCACGAGAGGACATTTTTTCTCATATGATGAGACGGGCGGCGCGAGAAGTGCAGGAAACCGAGTCCCTGGGGCCCCAGATCCGCGCTCTTGCCGTGCCGGCCTTCTTCACGCTCGTGGCCGAGCCTTTGTTCCTCATGACCGATTCGTCGATCGTCGGCCACCTCGGCGTCACGCAGCTCGCGGCGCTCGGAGCCGCGAGCGCCGTCCTGCTCAGCCTCACCGGCATCTTCGTCTTCCTCGCCTACGCGACAACCGCACTCGTCGCACGCCGCATGGGCGCGAACGACGAGGACGGTGCGATCGGGGCGGGCCTCGACGGCGTGTGGCTCGCGTTGGTGCTCGGCATCCCGCTCGCCGCCGCGACGTTCGCCGCAGCGCCACTCGCGGTGCGCGCGATGACCAGCGCGCCTGAGGTCGTGGACGCCGGCGTCACATACCTGCGGATCAGCGCCCTCGGCATCCCGGCGATGCTGGTCTGCCTCGCAGCGCAGGGGCTGCTCAGGGGCCTCCAGGACACGCGGACGCCGCTGCTCGTCACCGTCACCGGATTCGCCCTCAACGCGGCACTCAACGCCATCCTCGTCCTCGGTCTGCACACCGGCCTCGCCGGCTCGGCCGCCGGCACCACGGCCGCGCAGTGGCTCATGGCGTTCGCCCTGCTCGCCTCGATCGGCCGACGGGTGCGCCATCTCGACGTCCGCCCCCACCCGGGACGTGTCCTGGGTGCGGCACGCGCCGGGGCGCCGATCCTCGTGCGTACGATCGCGCTGCGCGCCGTCCTGCTCCTCACGACGGCCACCGCCGGGTTGTTCGGCCCCGGGACCCTCGCGGCGCACCAGATCGCATCGACGATCTTCACCTTCCTGACGTTCGCGCTCGACGCCGTCGCCATCGCCGCGCAAGCGCTCGTCGGCGAATCACTGGGCCGCGGTGACGCCTCACGCACCCGCGAACTGACCGCGACGCTCACCCGATGGGGTTGGCGCTGCGGACTCGTCGGCGGTGTCGCGACGCTGGTCACCGCGTGGTGGGTGCCCCTGCTGTTCACCTCCGATGCGACGATCGCGCACACGACGAGCGCCGCCCTCGTCGTCATCGCCCTCGTGAGCGCACCGTCGGGCGTGCTGTTCGTCCACGACGGTGTGCTCATGGGTGCTGGGGACGGCGCGTTCCTCGCCCGTGCGCAACTGGCGCTTCTCGTGGGCTACCTGCCGCTCGTGTGGATACTGAGCACCTCGCGGGATGCCGTCACAGGCTGGGGGGCCGCGGCGCCGCTCGTCGCGGTCTGGGTGCTGTATGCGCTCTACCTGCTCGCGCGCATGGCCGTGCTCGACCACCGGCGTCGAGGCACCGCCTGGATGCACCTCGAGAGCGCCGGCTGACGCCCCGGTCCCGCCGGCCCCGATGCTCGCGGGGCCGCGAATGCCCCATGGGCCGCCCTCACCCACTATCTTGAGGTCATACGCAGGCATCTCTCAGGGAGTTCCCATGACGCACTACCTCGATGATCGACTGCTCACGAGTCACGGCGTCAGCCGCCGGACCGCACTCACCGGAGCGCTCGCACTGGGGGCCACCGGCGCCGTCTCGACGCTCGGGGCGAACCGGGCCTCGGCCACCACGGTGGGGCTCTACGACAAGATGCACGCCATCGACGCATCCACGACCGGCGGGTTGTCCGTCGCCGTGCACGATCGGCGCAGCATGCGGGTGTGGCAGTACAACGCGCCGTTCCGCAACGAGTGCGCGAGCATCGTCAAGGTGCTCATCCTCGCGACCGTCTGCTCGCGCGCCCAGAAGGCGGGGCGCGGCCTCACCGCGTGGGAGAAGAGCCAGGCCTCCCCGATGATCCGCGTCAGCGACAACAACGCGGCGACGAACCTGTGGCGCAGCGTCGGCGGCGCACCCGCGGTGCAGGCCGTCGCGAACAGCCTCGGCATGACGTCGACGCGCGCTGCCGGAGCCTGGGGTCTGACGACGACCTCCGCCTACGACCAGATCGTCCTCATGAACGAGATCAGCTGGCGCGGCAGGCTGCTCAACGCCGCCAACCGTGGCTACATCCTGACGCTCATGGGACAGGTCGCGGCGGATCAGCGTTGGGGCGTCGGCTCGATCGGCACGAGTCAGGTGAAGAACGGCTGGCTGCCCTACGCCGGTCTGTGGCGCGTCAACAGCATCGGCCACGTCGGCGGAAGCCGCAACCACACGCTCGCCATCCTGCAGCGCACCCCGACGATGGCGATCGGCACGTCCGTCGCCAACCGCGTCGCCGCGACCATCCACGCGCACCTCGCGACCGCCCTCTGACGCACGCACGTCGAAGCCCCGCCCACGGACGAACCGTGGCGCGGGGCTTCGCCGTCGCTCCGCCCCGGACGAGGCCGGGGCGGAGCGGTGAGGATCAGGCGCGGGCGACCTTGACGTCGACCGTGGCCTGCACCTCGGGGTGCAGACGCACGAGCACCGAGTACTCGCCGAGCGAACGCATCGGCGTCGTGATCTCGATCTTGCGCTTGTCGACGGAACCGGCGCCGGCTTCCTTGATCGCGTCGGCGATCTCACCGGTCGTGACGGCGCCGAAGAGGCGGCCGTTCTCGCCGGCGCGAGCCTTCAGCGTCACCTTGGCGTTCTCGAGGTTGCCCTTGACGGACTTCGCCTCTTCGAGCGTCTTGATGGAACGCGTCTCGCGAGCCTTCGTGATCGAGTCGACCTGCTTCTGGCCGCCCTTCGTCCACTCCGTGGCGAGGTTGTTGCGCAGAAGGTAGTTGCGGGCAAAACCGGGCTTGACGTCGACGACGTCGCCGGCCGTGCCGAGCTTGGAAACCTCGTGGGTCAGGATGACCTTCATGTCGGTGTTCCTTTCCTCGATCAGCGAGCGGAGCTCGAGTAGGGAAGCAGAGCCATCTCACGCGCGTTCTTGACGGCGTTGGCGATGAGGCGCTGCTCCTGGACGGAGACACCGGTGACGCGACGGGCGCGGATCTTGCCGCGGTCGGAGATGAACTTGCGCAGCAGCGCAGCGTCCTTGTAGTCGATGTTCTCGACCTTCGCCGCCTTCAGCGGGTTGGCCTTCTTCTTGGGCTTGCGCACAACGGGCTTTGCCATCGTGGTGCTCTCCTTCTATGAGAGCCCGAGTGGTGACTCGGGATAGCGAGTGTGTGAGTGGCCGGCACGTGCGTGCCGGGCCGGTGGGGCGTCATCGTCGTGGTGACGCCCGGGAAGAGGAGGAACGATCAGAACGGGGGCTCGTCGTACGACGGGCCGGTGGACCAGCCACCGTTGCCGCCGCCCTGCGAGCCGTTCGGCTGGCCGCCGGCGTTGCCACCCGAGTTGCCGCCGAAGCCGCCACCCGAGTTGCCACCGGTCGCCCACGGGTCGTCGGTCGGGCTGCCACCGAAGTTGCCGCCCTGAGAACCCGAGTTGCCGCCGAAACCGTTGCCACCGCCGGAGTTGCCCCCGAAGTTGCCCTGGCTGACGTTGCCGCCGCCGTTGCCACCTCCGAAGTTGCCACCCTGGCCGCCGCCGGAGCGCTGGGTCTTGTTGACCTTCGCCGTGGCGTACCGCAGCGACGGGCCGACCTCGTCGACCTCGAGCTCGGTGACGGTGCGCTTCTCACCCTCCTTCGTCTCGTACGAACGAGACTTCAGACGGCCGGTGACGATGACGCGCGAGCCGCGCTGGAGCGACTCCGAGACGTTCTCCGCTGCCTCGCGCCAGATGGAGCAGGACATGAAGAGCGCCTCGCCATCCTTCCAGTCGTTCGACTGGCGGTCGAAGACGCGCGGGGTCGAGGCGATGCGGAAGTTCGCCACGGCAGCGCCGTTCGGCGTGTAGCGCAGCTCGGGGTCGGCAACGAGGTTGCCGACCATCGTGATGTTGACGTCACCTTGCGCCATGGGTGGTTCCTCCTACTGAATGTGGGGAGTTCTCAGGCGTCCTTGCGCAGGATCTTGGTGCGCAGGATGGACTCGTTGAGTCCAAGCTGACGGTCAAGCTCTGCAGCGGTGGCCGGGGTCGCGTTGAAGTCGACCACGACGTAGATGCCTTCGGACTTCTTCTTGATGTCGTAAGCCATGCGGCGACGGCCCCAGACGTCGACGTTGTCGACGGTGCCGCCGTCCTTCGTGACGACAGAGAGGAACTTCTCCAGCGAGGGCTGGACCGTGCGCTCGTCGAGCTCACCGTCGAGGATGATCATCATTTCGTAATGACGCATGCGGTAACCCACCTCCTTTGGTCTCAAGCGGTCACGGTCTCTCCGTGACAGGAGGGTTGCAGCGTTGCCGCGCCCTCTCGTCGTCGCACGCACCACGATGGCCCATCGAGCCGTCGGGGAGCACGCGCCGGAGCCACAGGTTGTGGATGAGACGGCACGAACCCCACAAGACTACCCGTAGCCGTCACCGGCGACCAATCTCTGTGGATGAACTCAGGCTGACGCGGCGTTCGCGCGCCGCCGAGCGGTGAGGCCGGCCCGGCGCTCGTCGGCGTCGTCCTCGGATGACGCGACGGTCGACGGACGCGTCGCGCGGATCGCCGCGGTGACGAGGTAGACCAGCCCGGCCAGTCGCACCAGGGTGAAGAAGCAATACCAGCCGGAGGGCAGCGCCTTCGCCATGTTCGAGGCGCGCGCGATGAACCCCCACACGGTGATGAAGTAGACGAACTCGCCGCCCGCCCAGACGAGGTGGTCGCGCCACGGCAGGGCGCTGAGCGCGATGAGCGGCAGGACCCACAAGCACGCCTGCACCGGCAGGGCACGCGACGTCAGCATCACCGTGACGAGCATGAGCAGCGCGATGGGCGCGAGCGGCAGCCGCTCACGACCCTGAGCGAGAATCGCCCCCAGCGCGATCGCCGCGATCCACCCGAGCACGGCGAGGCCCGTCAGGACGGCAGGTGATAACGTCACGCCCGCGAAGCTGAGGATGTACCAAAGCGAGCCGTACCCGGCGCCCTGCTGGCGCCAGGCGGTGAACGAGGTGAACGGGTCGCCGCCCCACACGGCGATGACGGCGAACATCGCGACGCACGTCGCGCCCGCCCCGACGAAGAGCGCGAGGGCGCCCTTCGTGTGGCCGCGCACGAGCGCGACGACGAGCGCGGCCGCGAGGACGGCGCCGAGCGTCGGACGCGTCAGGAGGGCGCCCGCTAGCGCCACCCCCGCGAGTGGGAAGCGCGAGCGCTCCCAGGCCAGCAGCCCGGCTGCGACGAGGGCCACACCGAGCGCGTCGAACGAGATGAGCGCACTCGTGATGAGCACCGGCGACAACGCGATGTGGGCAGCCACCCAGGGGCTGTCGGGTCGCGACGCGGCACTCGCGCACACGGCGAGGGCGATGAGCAACGCGACGACGGCGGCCCCCCACGCGAACATCCCCTGCTGCAGCCGCAGCTGCGAACCGCCGGGCACGATCGTGCGCACGAGCCAGGTGATGAGTGCCGTCAGCGGGGGCTGGCCCTGCATCGTCGGGTTCGACCACGGCGACGATCCGGCGGGCGCGGCGACGGCGACGGGCAGGTCGGAGTAGCAGGCGCGCCACAAGGATCCGGGCGTCGCCCACCCCGTCGAGACACAGTGGTTCTTCTGCAGCACCCCGAGCGCGACGAAGACCGCGCTCAGCGCACTGAGGACAGCGGCGGCCGGGCGCCACCCGCGTCGCCCGACGACGGCGTGACGCCCCAGCGGCCCACCGACGACGTGACTGGCCTCCGCGGCCACCGGGTCGGTGCGCGTCGGGGCTCGACCCGAGCTCGGAGCGGTTGTCGGGTGCGCAGGCGTGGCCGTGTGCGTCATGGGGTCAGCCTAAGCGGGGGCGCCCGGTCAGCGACTCGCCGAGACTCCCGAGGATGCCCGGCCGCTCGCGGCGGCCGATGACGCCGCCGTCTGCGGCGGGCTCGTTTCACGTGAAACAGCCGCGCTGGAGGAGGCCGGCAGCGTCGCGTCAGGCGCCGTCGACCCGGACGACGCCGGGCCTGGGGCGTCCGTCGCGTCGGGCTGGGTGGGCTGGACGTTCGACTGCGTCGGCTCCGGGTAAGGCTGCGACGCGGCGCTGGAGGGCGCGGCGTACGTCTTCGTCGGGGTCGGTGACGCAGACGTGGACGCCGACTCGGGCTTGTTCTCGTTGTAGTACGAGCGCTTGGGCAGTTGCGTCTTCTTCTGCCCCTCGAGGGCGGCATCCATGAAGTCGACCCACACCTTGCGCGGCAGACCCGCGCCGTAGACGTCGCTCGCCGTCACACCCGGCAGATTCTGCATCGGCTGCGCCGTCTTGCCGTCGGTGCTGTAGTACATGCCGACACTCGTCGTGATCTGGCCAGGCGTGAAGCCGTTGAACCAGAGGTACTTGTTGCCCGAGGCCGTACCTGTCTTCGACGCCATGGCGCGCCCGAGCTCGTCCTGCGCGCCCGCCGCGGTGCCGTAGACACCCGTCTTGCCGAGCGCCCACGTGAGGTCGTCCGCGATCGCCTTGTCGTACACCCGCTTGCCCTTGGTGTCGACGGTGTAGGAGTACTTGCCGTCGAACGACTTCACCGTCGAGATGAGGTGTCGGTCATGGAACACGCCGCCGGAGTTGAGGGTGTTGTACCCCGTCGCCTGGTCGACGACGCGGCTGTCACCCGTGCCGAGGACGTTGAGGATGTTCGTGTCGTTCATCCCCCCGAGCGTCTTCGGCATGCCCGAGGCCTGCGCCGCCTCGAGCGTATTCGCCGGCCCGATCTCCCGGTTGAGCCGGACGAACGCCGTGTTGATCGAGTACGCGAGCATGTTGCTGATCGGCTGCCAACCCCACGACTCGTTCTGGTTGTTCTGCACGTACTTGCCGGCACCGATCGGCAGATAGTTGTTGCCGTTGTACTGGGTGTCGACCGACTTGCCGTGCTGCAGCGCAGCGATCGCGGTGTACAGCTTCATCGATGACGCGGTCTGCAGCATCGCCTGATCTGCGTCCGAGTAGGGCGACTTCACCGGGTCGTAGTCGGCGCCGCCATACATCGCGACGACGCCGCCGTCGTTCGCACGCTCGGCGACGAGGCCGGTGTGCAGCTTGCCGAGCAACGTGTCAGGCGTGTGCTTCTCCACCGCCGTGACGGCCGCGTCCTGCGCGCGCTTGTCGATCGTCGTCGTGATGCGCAGACCACCGCGGTCGATGTCCTCCTGGCTGAGCTTCAGCTTGCGCGACAGTTCGCCGCGGACGGAGGCGATGACGTAGCCCTGCGGCCCGTCCGCGTACTTGATCGGCTGACGCGGATAGAACTTCGGCATGACGGCCTTGTTGCGTTCCTCGGCCGTCAGCCACCCCATCTTGACCATGCCGTTGAGCGTGTACGCCATGCGCTCGTTGGCACGCTGCTCGGAGTTGGGCCCGACGCTCGGATCCATGTTCTCCGGGTTGTTGACGACGGAGGCGAGGAACGCGCCCTCCACAGTCGTCAGCTGGGAGACGTCCTTGTGGAAGTACGACTGCGACGCAGCCTGGATGCCGTACGTCCCGCGCCCGAAGTAGACGTTGTTGAGGTAGGCCTGCAGGATCTCGTCCTTGCTCATCTCCTGGTCGACCTTGAGGCTGATGACGACCTCCTTCACCTTGCGGGTGACCGTCTTGTCCTGCGTCAGGAAGTAGTTCTTCACCCACTGCTGCGTCAGCGTCGAGCCGCCCTGGCTGCCACCGTCACCGGTGAAGTCGTTGATGAAGGCGCGCGCGATGCCCGTCGGGGAGATGCCGCGGTTCGAGTAGAAGCTGCGGTCCTCGGCGGCGATGAACGCGTGTTGCACGTCGATCGGCACCTTGTTCAGCTCGACGGGGTCACGGTTCGTCGTCGTGAAGCGGCCCATCTCCGTCTTACCGTCGGCGTAGTAGACGACGGAGACCGCCTGCGTCGCCTGCGCGTTGGCCTTGGGGATGTCGATGAACAGGTAGAGGCCGATGAACGTGAGCACGGCCAGCAGCACGAGGCTCGCGAGGGTGAGCAGGACGGCGCGCACGATGCGGAACGGCAACGAGTGCGCGCTCTTCTTCTTGCTCCCCCGTCGACGCCGCGCCGCGGGACTCGCGCCCTGAGCGCCCCGCGCATCGGCGCGGGAGGTGGATGCCTTGGAGCTGCCACCGCCGTTCGACGGACGCGACCCACCCTTCGGCAGGGGTCGCTGTGAACCGGATTCGCTGACCACGGACGTGCCTCACTCTCGCGCGACGCACGACATGCGGCGTCATTCTCATCGATCAGCGTACCGAGCGGGCTCCCGCCGCGTCCTCGTGGTGGCTGTCAATGCCTGTGCGTGAGCCTTGCCCGGAGCGCCAGCGTCGGGGCAACAGGGTGGTGGAAGTGGCGACGTGGGCAGGCCGTCGGGCGCAGTGCGACGTCCTGTCGGCCGCGGGGCGCTGCCGGCAGGTGACGTGCGCGGGCTGCATCTGTTTGGATGCTCTTCATGAGCCGACGGTCTCTGGAACGCGCGATGGCGACGTACACCTCCCGCTATCCCCGCACGCGGCGGCGTACGGACGACATGGTGCGCAAGGTGCGTTCGATCATCGACGACGCCGGCATCAACTATCTGTCGATCACGGGGCGCGCGAAGTCGCCGGCATCGTTCTCGGACAAGGTCGCTCGACGTGCGAGCGAGTTGGGGCACACCGATTTCGATCCGGCGCTCGACATCACCGATCAGGTCGGCGTCCGCATCATCACGTACGTGCACAGCGACATCGAGCCCGTCGCACAGTTGCTCGCGGAGAACTTCACGGTGCTCGAGGATCGCGACATGGGTCGTGAGACGGCGAGCGAGGGACGGTTCGGCTACGCGAGTCGTCACATGCTGATCTCGAACGATCCGTCGGCGACGGCGTACGACGCGGCGCAGTGCATGTCGGTGCAGTTGCGCACAGTGCTGCAGCACGCGTGGGCGGAATTCGAGCACGACGCGCGGTACAAGGGTGACGTGCCGGCGGAGTTCGCGCATGAGCTGGATCGTCGTTTCACGTTGGCGGCGGGGCTCATCGAGCTCGCCGACCGTGAGTTCTCCGTCATTCGCGACACGTTGTCGAGTGGCCTCTCGCAGCAGGGTGAGGGCCGGTTCGAGGACGGGTTGCGCGTCGACGCCCGCGAGCTCGCGTCGTTCCTCGCGGGCCGGTACGAAACATCGGGCTTCGCCCGGCCGGAGGCGTACGTCGAGGCCGCGAACTGGTTGACGGAGCTCGAGGTGACGTCGATCCCGATGCTGGCTGACGAGCTGAAATCCGTCGACTCGGAACGCATCTCACGTTCGATGGGCTACCGTCACCAGCCCGGTGCCGTGCGCCGGCTCGAGGACGACCTCCTCGCGCGTTACCGCGAGCGTTTCGTCGAGCTACCGGCGAACGAAGAACGTCGCGATTCTCTTCGCGGCCGCTTGCAACGGTTGGGCCGCGTCGGAGATTGAGCAGGCGTGTGAGCCGAGTGATGCGCACCGAGGCGCTCACCCAGTGAGGGACAAGGGGTGACGCAGCGCCGACGACGTCCAACCCCGCAACGCTCCATCTCCAGGCTCAGAGACCCGCAGCCCCGACCACCCGCGACGCGGACTCGGGATGACGAGAGCCGCCCCGGCCGAACACCGAGCCTGCGAGGTGTGCGGTCGAGGCGGCTCTCGTCGTTCCGCCCGAAGGCCTGTCGCACCGAGGCGGCGCGGCGATCCTGGGCGAGCTTGCGAGCTCAGGATCCGCGCCACCCGGAAGACGGGCCGAGGGATCAGGCGAACGTCTTGGCGTCGATGACGAAGCGGTAGCGGACGTCGGAGTTCACGACGCGGTCGTAGGCTTCGTTGATCTGGTCGGCGTTGATGAGTTCGATCTCGGCAGTGACGCCGTGTTCGGCGCAGAAGTCGAGCATTTCCTGCGTCTCGCGGATGCCGCCGATGTTGGAGCCGGTGAGGGACTTGCGGCCGCCGATGAGGTTGCCGGCGTTGACTTCGAGGGCTTCGGTCGGCAGGCCGAGCAGCACCATCGCGCCGTGGGGGCGCAGTGTCGCCATGTAGGCGCGCACGTCGATGTGGGCGGAGACGGTGTTGATGATGACGTCGAACTGGCCCTTGTGCTCCTTGAGCGCGTCGGGGTTCTCCTTCGTCGCGATCCATTCGGTGGCGCCGTACTTGCGGCCGTCCTCTTCCTTGGAGCGCGTCTGGCTGATGACGGTCACCTCGGCGCCCATTGCCTTGGCCAGCTTGACGGCCACGTGGCCGAGACCGCCCATGCCGACGACGGCGACCTTGGAGCCTTCGGTGACGCCCCAGGTGCGCAGCGGCGAGTAGGTGGTGATGCCGGCGCACAGCAGTGGCGTGACGGCGGCGGCGTCGAGGTTCTCGGGGATGTGGAGGGCGAACGCCTCGGAGACGACGATGGCCTGCGAGTAACCACCGGCGGTCGGGCGCCCGTCGTGACGGTCGATGCCGTTGTAGGTACCGACGGCGTTCGGGCAGTTGTTCTCCTCGCCCTTCTTGCACCATTCGCACTCACGGCACGAGTCGACGAGGCAACCGACACCGGCACGGTCGCCGACCTTGAACTCGGTGACGTCGGAACCGATCTCGGCGACGCGGCCGACGATCTCGTGGCCGGTCACCATGGGGTAATTCACCGGGCCCCACTCGCCGCGGACGGTGTGGATGTCGGAGTGGCAGATTCCGGCGTACTCGATCTCGATGCGGATGTCGTCGGGGCGCAGGTCGCGGCGCTCGACGGTGCCGGGCTCGAGGGGCTTGTCGGCGGCAATGGCCTGGTAGCAGGCAACAGTCGTAGTCATGATGCTGACGCTACGCCGACGCGGAGTGAGAAGCATTGTCACGTCGGCGAGCGCCGTCTCACATGGGTTCCGTGAGGTCACGAAGGCGTTCGGCGATCACGCCGACGTCGTCGAGACTCCCGGCAGCGACGTCGACCATGAATTCATATCGTTCGTCATCGCTGCCGACGAGATGAGTCCCGTTGAGGGCGAGGAACAGCCAGAGCGCACCGAGCGCCGTCCGCTTGTTGCCGTCGACCAACGCGCGATTCTTGGCCAGGGAATGGACGAGTGCGGCTGCCTTCATCAGGATCCCCGGGTAGACATCCTCCCCGAAGACCACCGCTTGCGGCCGAGCCAGGGCCGATTCCAGCAGACCCCAGTCCTGCTGGCGCGCCGCGCCGACCGCCGGTCAGGGCGCCTGAAACCGCTGAGGTCTGAAATTCCGCAATGCGGGGTTTCAGCCCTCGAGCCGTGAGTTGAGGGCCGAAACTCTGCCATGCGGGATTTCGGCCCTCAACTCGACGACAACGACGAGGTCGACGACGGACGCTCTCCGTCCAGTAGGTGCAGTGAAACCTCCCAGCAGCCATGGAATACCCCCTAGGGGTATTGGCGTTGCGCCTGACATGAGCGAACACGAACACCATCACGGCTCAGGTCATGACATGTCGTCGATGGCTGCGTCGGCCACGCTGCACTGCCTCACCGGATGCGCCATCGGCGAGATCGTCGGGCTCATCGCCGCAACGGCCCTGGGATGGGGCAACGGCCTCAGCACGGCCGTCGCGATAGCCCTCGCGTTCGTCTTCGGGTACACGCTGTCAGCGACACCGCTGCTGCGCTCAGGCATCCCCGCCAAGCAGGCGCTCCTGCTCGTCCTCGCAGCGGACACCGTCTCGATCGCCACGATGGAGCTCGTCGACAACCTCGTCATGTGGCTCGTACCGGGTGCGATGGACGCACGGTTGATGGACCTGCTGTTCTGGGTCTCGATGGCGGTGGCTCTCGTCGCGGCCTACGTCGCCGCCTACCCGGTGAACAAGCACTTGCTGCGCCAGGGCAGAGGGCACGCGATCACTCACCACGCCAGCGGTGCAGCGATGGACAACAAGCCCCTGGCGTACGCCATCACCGCGTTCCTCCTCGGCGGCGCCGTGGCATCGCTCGGCACACTGCTGTGAACCCACGCCGCTCTGACAGAACTCAGAGGGACGTCCGCTATGTTCGTCGAACACGCCCCCGAAGCGAAAGGCCGCACCTCATGAACCGTCGAAATCTGGCCGCCACTGCGGCCGCCGCCGTGGCATTGGGCGCCGGCACCGCATGTTCCTCCGGCAGCGACCATTCCTCGCACTCAGGCATGCCGACGTCGGCCGCGGCCACGTCGACGTCGGCCTCCTCCGGCCATGGTCACATGCACGAGATGGACGGCGGCCCGGCCCCGGCGGACATGACCCCGGCGAAGAACCCGAGATTCCCGGTGGGCAGCAGGGTCACGCTGACGACCGATCACATGGACGGCATGAAAAATGCCCCCGCGACCGTCGTCGGGGCCTACCGCACCGCCACATATGCGGTGAACTACCAGCCCACCACCGGCGGTGCGATGGTCAAGAACCACAAGTGGGTCGTGCAGCAAGAGCTGAAGAGCGCCGGCACAAAACACCTCGCCGACGGGGAAGCCGTCACCATCACAGCTGACCACATGGACGGCATGCAGGGCGCCGAGGGCACCATCGCGTCGTCCACCACTCAGACGGTGTACATGGTCGACTACACGGCCGACGGAATGACGATGAAGAACCACAAGTGGGTGGTGGAGGACGAGATGAAGTCTCGTTGAGGTCGCACCGATCGTTGCGCCGGCCCGGCTGCGCCCTCGCGTGAACGCACAACTCGTCGCGTGCAGGGTTGCGACGCCCAGCGACGTTCCGACGAGCGTGACGAGCAACGCGCCGGGCCCTTTCGACCGGCCGACGCGGGGTGTCGCGCGGCCGGGTGCGTGCGCAGACTACCCACCCGTGGGGTCTGAACCTCAGCAATGCAGAGTTTTAGACCCCAAGCCATGAGTTGAGGGCCGAAACCCTGCAGTGCAGAGTTTCGGCCCTCAACTCGTCAACCCGTTCAGGTCGCCGGACGGCGCGACATCGATGCCGACTCAGCGCTCTTCCTCTTCTGAGCGCTTCCTCAACGCTCACTTCGGCAGGATCCTCGCTTCGCTGCGGTCCTACCTCCGCTCGCTTGATCGTCAGCGCTCTTCATCACCGCGGATGAAGGCCTCCAACATCTCGCGGCCCACGGTGTCCTCGCGCTGCTCGGGCGGGCTCTTCATGAGGTAGCTCGACGCGGACAGCAGCGGGCCGCCGACACCACGGTCCTTGGCGATCTTCGCGGCGCGGATGGCGTCGATGATGATGCCGGCCGAGTTCGGCGAGTCCCACACCTCGAGCTTGTACTCCAGGTTGAGCGGCACGTCACCGAACGCGCGGCCCTCGAGGCGCACGTACGCCCACTTGCGGTCGTCGAGCCACGCGACATAGTCGGACGGGCCGATGTGCACGTTCTTGTCGTCGATCTTGCCGGCGAGCGAACCGGAGAGGTTCGACGTCACCGCCTGCGTCTTCGACACCTTCTTCGACTCGAGGCGCTCACGCTCGAGCATGTTCTTGAAGTCCATGTTGCCGCCGACGTTGAGCTGGTACGTGCGATCCAGCGCGACACCGCGGTCCTCGAACAGCTTCGCCATGACGCGGTGCGTGATCGTCGCGCCGACCTGGCTCTTGATGTCGTCACCGATGATCGGCACGCCCGCGTCCTCGAACTTCTTCGCCCACTCCGGGTCGGACGCGATGAAGACGGGCAGCGCGTTGACGAACGCTACACCCGCGTCGATCGCGCACTGAGCGTAGAACTTGTCGGCGCCCTCCGAACCGACGGGCAGGTAGCTGACGAGGACGTCGACCTGCGCGTCCTTGAGCGCCTGCACGACGTCGACGGGCTCCGCGTCCGACTCGTCGATCGTCATGGCGTAGTACTTGCCGACACCGTCGAGGGTGTGCCCGCGCTGCACGATGACGCCCGTCGGCGGCACGTCCGCGATCTTGATCGTGTTGTTCTCGGAGTTGTTGATCGCCTCCGACAGGTCGAACCCGACCTTCTTCGCGTCGACGTCGAACGCCGCGACGAACTCGACGTCACCGACGTGGTAGTCGCCGAACGTGACGTGCATGAGACCCGGCACGTGTGCGTCAGCGGACGCGTTCTTGTAGTACTCGACACCCTGCACGAGCGAACTCGCGCAGTTGCCGACGCCGACGATGGCGACGCGAATATTTCCCATGGAACTCACTCCGTTGTGGACGAGCCTTCGGTCCTGACGGACGACGCGAGCGCCGCCCGAATCGTCAGGTCTCGGAGGCGAGGGGGCGCGGATCGGCAGCAGCCTTCCGCTCGATCTCGATGAGTTCGTTCACCCAACGCACCTCACGCTCCGTCGACTCGATGTCATGACGGAACAGCTCCGCAATGTACGAATCGCGTGTGCTGCGGCTGTCCATCGCCTGCTCGCGGGAGCGCTCGAGACGCTCCTGCAACCGCAGACGTCGCCCCTCGAGGATGCGCAGGCGCACCTCTGCGCTCGCGCGCGAGAAGAAGGCGAAGTGCACGTCGAAGTTCTCGTCGTCCCACGATGCCGGGCCGGAGCGCGACAACTGATCCGCGAAATGATCCCGACCCTCGTCGGTGATCTCGTACGTGATGCGAGGGCGCCGACCGCCGGGAGCGAACGACGCGCTCTCGGAGATGAGGCCCTTGCGGGACAGCTTCGCGAGACACGGATACAGCGACCCGTAGCTCACGACACGAAACGCACCGAGCACACCGGTGAGCCGCTTGCGCAGCTCGTACCCGTGCAGGGGCGCCTCATGCAGCAGACCGAGGACGGCGAACTCGAGCACCGTGCCACGACGTGACATGCCACTCTCCTTCGCCTCGAAACAGTCTGCGCCGCACCGCGCGACACGAATGCCCAGTTTTTCAAACGGACGCGCCACACGGAAATGACGAGCGGGTGAACGCTCAGAGACATTCCTAACAGATGTATCGAGTCGAGATATCGAAACGCGGCAAACTTCTTCGGAACGGGTGGGGACGACGAGAGGCCAGCGCCACCCGTCGGCACAGCGCCACGCCGGAGGATCTGCGCGCCACGCCGACTGACCGGAGTAGGTCCCCGGGCCGCGAGGACGCCCTGGCGTGAGCCTTCCGCGCGACCCTTTGCCGTCCGTGAGGGCGCGCGTCAGGCCAGCGCGAGGGCGACGAGGGCGCCGGCGATCATGAACGGGCCGAACGGCATGCGCGCCTGCCGTCCCCTGCCGCGCGCGAGCAGCACGACGCCCCATGCACCGCCGAGCAGGAACGCCGCGAACGCGCCGGTGAGCCACACGTCCCACCCTGCCCAGGCGAGCAGCGCGCCGAGCGTCGGGGCGAGTTTCACGTCGCCGAGCCCCATGCCGGAGCCGCCGCCGAGCAACGCGAGAGCGAGGTAGCACACGCCCAGCGCGACGGCACCAGCGATGGCGCGGTGGGCGGCGTCAGCGTCGAAGACCGTCGTGCCGGAGCGGTGTGCGTCGACAAGACCCGCCAGCACGAGACCGCCCGCGACGACGCCCGCCGCGCGCAACGTCAGCGCGTTGGGCAGGCGATGGACGTCGAGATCGATGACGGCGAGCCTGACGAGGGTGGGCGCGACGAGTACGAGCGTCAGCACGAGGCCGGGCCGCGTACCCCACCACACCTGCATCGCCGCACCCATGAGCACGACGGCGAGCGTCGACGCTGCCAGCCACACGATGTCGAGGCGTGCGAGCGCCGGCGCGCGGTAGGTGACGCCCTGACGATGGCCTGCGGCGACGACCTCGCGCGCACCGAGCGTCAACGCACCGAGGAGGAAGAGCGTGACACCGGTCACGGGCAGCAGCATGCGTCGATCATGTCAGCGCAACAGGCATCGGGCGCCGTTGCCGATCGAGCAGTTTCCCGCGCCAGGCACGAGACCGGCGACGAGACTGGCCGGGTGGGCCCTGCGAAACGAGCGCGCGTCACCGCACCGCCGCGAGCAGCCGCGCACATACCTCGCGGCCACCGAGGACGCCGGACGCCGTCGTCACCTGCAGGCCCGGGCACGTCCAGTCGAGATCGTCGAGCTCCCCGTGGCGCGGACGGACGGGGGCGTCGACGGACGTCAACAGGTCCGTGTCGAGCAGCGAATCGCCCGCCGCGGCCGTGAACGTCGAACCCGTGCGACGCCGCACCTCCGCCAGGCCTCGCGACTTGCGCAGCGGCCGCGGCACGACGTACAGCTTGCGGCCCTGCAGCGACACCTCCCAGCCGCGCTCACCCGCCCACCCCGTCAGGTCGCGCACCACCGACGCCGGCAACTCGGCGCGCTCCACGACGAGGTAGGCGAACATGCCCTCGGCGTCGCGCAGCTTGCGCAGCCACCCCGGATCGGCGATCGCCTCGAGGTGCTCGCGGATCTCGGCGAGAGGCGCGCACGAGCCGTCGAGCTCGCCGAGGACGGCACGGTGGTAGTCCTCGTCGCTGACGCCGTCGACGAGCAGGAACCCTCCGTTCGTCGTGACGGCGTACTGCGGGTCGATCGGCAGCCGGATGCGCTCGTACTGCGCACGCGTCCGCGTCGTCGACGGCACGAACGTCGCCACGCGATGCATCTCCTGCACGAGCGCGACGGCGTCGACCGTCAGATACGACAACGGCAGCTTGTCGTACACCTCCGCCACGAGCAGGACGGGTGCGTCGGCGTCAGCGCCGGCGAGTGCGAGCGCCTTCGCGGAGTAGACGAGCGTCCGGTCGAGGTCGCACGCGACGATGGCGTCCCCGCCTGAGGGCCGGGGCGGCGCGGCGTCCGCGTAGGCCGCGACGAGGGCGCGCAGCTCGTCCGTCATCGGCATCGAGACGGGATGCGTCGTCATGCTTGCTCCTTCGGGTCGCGTGTGGCCGAGGTGCCGTCATCGCCGGTCGCCCCGCGGGTGAAGCGCGGGTGGATGAGGCCGACGCAGCTGTAGTCGAGGCCGGGATACTCCTCGACCGGCACGCCACGCGCCGCGGCGAGCGCCTCGATGTGGCGCAGATCCTCGCCGAAGCCGGGCGCGACGAGGATCTTCCAGGGCACCCGGCGCAGCAACACGCGGGTCGTTTCGCCGACGCCCGGTTTGACGAGGTTGACGCTGCCGATGCCGAACTCCTCGGCGAGCTTCTCGACGGTGGCCCACCCCGTCCACCGGGGTGGCTCCGCCGCGCATCGCGCCTGCGCCTCGGCGCGGATGTCGTCGGCGTCCGCGGCCGGCGGGAATGCTCCCGTGACGGCGTCGACGAAGAGTCCCGACACGTCGTGCGGCGCGAGTTCGGCGTAGAACTTGGCCCCATGGAACTGGCCGGGCCCGATCAGAGCGTCGTTGAGCACGGTGCGTGACACGAGACCGGAGACGGTCGAGTTGAGGCAGGCGGAGGGGATGAGGAAGTCATCACGCGTGCCCCACATCGTCGTGCACGACCCGGTGTCGGCGAGCACGGCGAGCGTCGGATCCAACTGCACCCCCGTGGCTTGCTCGTACTCGGCGAGCGCCGCGACGAGTTCGCGGCTGATCGCGCCCTTGCCCGTCCAGCCGTCGACGAACAGCACCGAAGACGCATCGTGCCGCGCCACGATGTGATCGAGCGCCACCGTGTCGATGCCGCGCCCGCGCACGATCGAGACGGCATAGTGCGACACGTCGAGCCCGCGCGCCTGACGGGCCCAACGCTTCATGAGCACCCCCACGGGAGTGCCGGCCCGGGCGAGGGAAACGAGGACGAGGTCATCGCCGCGCTCTGCGAGCGCGAGCTCGGTGACGGCGGCGACCGCAGCAGCCACCCGGGCCTTCGACATCTCCAGCGCATCACGGAACAGCTGTCCGTAGGCCGCGTCCGGTTGGTACTCGACGGGCAGGCTCTCGGCATAGTGCGCGCCGCCGGACTGGATGGCTTCCTCGCGTTCCTCGGTCGGCGCCTCGAGCGTGACGCCGGACAGATCTTCGAGCAGCCACGTCACCTCCTCGGGCGCGTACGAACCAAACGTCGGGCCGACGAGTTCGCGCGCCGGGGCCGTCGCCGGTTCGGGCAGCCGCGCGACGACGACGCAGTCCGTACTGGCCGCGAGCGCCTCGATGACGCCATCCGGGGCGTGCAGCTGCGGCATCAGGCTCGGCGGGTCGACGCACAGGACGATCGCCCGCCACGGTGTTTCACGTGAAACGTTGTACGTGAAACGCGGGCCGTCACCGTCGGCCGGGTCATCGAAGGCCGGGAACGTCAGCGCGTTGCGGATGGCATAACCGGGGTCGTCCACGGCGAGTACGGGCGAGCGGGTGGTCGTCGAGAACCGCGTGGCGACACCGCGTTCGCGCAGCGCGCATGCCAGACGCAGCGGCGCGTCCATCAGCTCTTCGGTGCCGAGGACGAGCACCTCACCATCGCCGTAGGGCAGAGCCTGTGCGACGACGGTCGCCGCCTCCGGAAGCGTCGCGGTCAGGGGGGCGAGCTGCGCAGGCGTCACCCCGTGACGCCCCGTCAACGGGGTGCGGGGCGGCCACGGCACGTCGACCTCGGTGATGGTTCCCCGGGCAGCATTCGGTGCGGCCGTCGAGACATGGGCGCGCCCCGATGCCCACGCAGCCTTCGACTCGGGCCCCTGCTCCGGGCCGGCATCTCTCAGGACGCTCGCGCGCGACTCCACCTGCTCGACGAGCCGCTGCCCGCGCTCGAGCACGTCGCTCGGCAGGTCGAGGTGACCGGCCGCGAGCGAGACGACGTCGATCTGCACGCCGAGCTCAGCGGCGCGGGTGGCCATCGCCGCGCGATCCTTCGCGTTGCGCATGTCGACGAGCGTCGCGACGACGTAGCGCTCGCGCGGCAGGCTCTCGTGCAGCGCGGCGATGGTGTTGAGCACTGTGCGGCCCGTCGACAGTTCGTCGTCGACGAGGACGAGCGGCACGACGCGCCCAGCAGAACGCCGCGCGAAGAAGCCGTCGTCCGAAGGCAGGACGAGATGGCTGGTGGCGTGCGAGTGCTCCTCCTCGAAGGCGCCGACGGGCGTGAACCCGGCGACGGGGCGTCGCGTCGAATGGATCGCCGGCGCCCGCAGCGCATCCGCGACGCACTGGCCGAGCGCCGTCGCCGTCTCGGCGAACCCCATGACGACGCATGCAGGTGAGTGCTGCAGATCGACGAACGAGTCGACGGCGCAAGTGAATTCATCGACCACCCGCGCGTCGTCAGGAGCCCGGTGAGCCTCGTGCAGCGCCTGTCCTACGCGTGCGAGAGCACCATCGACGACGTCAAGGCCCTGCGCACCCGAGTCGTCGCTTCCCGCGTCACTGCTACCAACCGCCGCTCCTGCGTCGAGAACCCGACGCACCAGCTCGCCGAGCGCCCGGCCACTGCCGCGCACGATCTGCGGGTCGACAGGCACGTGCTTGCCGAGGACGTTCGAGACGAGCAAGTGTGCGCGACGAGGGTTGCGTCGCACCGCGAGCCCGACGAGGTCGTGCAGATCGAGCCCCGGCAGCGCCTGCGTCGTGCGCAGGTCGGCACCGAGGCGTTCGGCGACCCACTCGCCCGGCCACGTCGTCGTCATGGGGTGCTCCTTCGTCATGCCTGCTCACCGGCTGGGTTGCCCGCGCCACGACCCGAGAGGGCCTCGACGTGCGCGAGGAGGAAGTCGACCATGCCCAGACCGGGCCGCGCGACACCGAACAGTTCGGCGCGCGTCATCGTGCGCTCCGCCCACCCCCGATGCGGGCCGGCTTCGTTCATCTTGTTGCCGGCGCTGGAGGCCTGCACCCCACCACCGCTCGCATGCTTGGAGAGGATGTCGACGGCGTCGGCGTGCTCCTCGCTGGAGACGACGCTCAGCGCGTGCACGATGCCGACGTGCTGGGGGTGGATGATCGTCTTGCCCGTGAGCCCGTTCGCCCGATCCAGTGCGAGTTCGCGTACGAGGCCGTCGAGGTTCTCCTCGAGCAACTCCTCACGGATGTCGTCATGCTCGAGCGCACGGAACGGGGTCTCGCGCAGCTGCGGTTTGAACAGGCGGCGCGAGTTGGCGAAGTACTCCCAGACGGGCCCGGAGATCGGAAAGCCGGTGCCGTCGGTGCGGCCGAACACGTTGACGATGTCGTACACCACGTCCGCGACGGGCCCGATGTTGTAGATCGTCAGCTCGCGCGGGCGACGCAGCCCGAGCGCGGCGCCCAGGTCGGTACCACCGATGCGCACGCAGGCGACGACGTCGCGATGGGGTGCGAGCAGCGTCGAGACAGCCACCAGCAGGCCGCCGCGCGTCTCCCGATGAAGCAGGCCGGGCGTCTCGACGACGGGCATTGCGAGCAGGCGATAGCCCGCGAGCGCGCTCGCCTCCGCGAGAGCGTCGAAGTAGGCCGGCGCGTTCGCGCCTGTGAACTTCGGCATGACGAAACCCGCCAACACCGCTGAACTCCAGGTTGATTCGCCGCCTGGCCCCTCGTTCACGAGGGTGGCGAGGTCGCGCAACTGCTGCGGCGTGCGCACCCGGACGAAGATCAGCGGCAGCGCCGCGGCGACGTCGTCAGGCGTCGGAAACCGCGCCGCGAGCGCCGCGAGGTGCGTGACGATGTTGGCCTGCGCCGCCGGCACCTCGCTCTCGGAGATCGAATCCTCGAGGCACCACACGGTGCTGACGAGACCACGCGCGTGATGCGTGACGACGTCATCGGCGAGCTGCGGGCGCGTACCGGGCATGTAGAGGCTCGCCCCGAGACCCGAACCGACGTGCTGCGCGTCATCACGCGCCGAGAAAGAACGAGGCGGGCTCGCGAAGATGGCCTCGCGGGTCGATTCGTCGAGATGGGAATAGTGCTGCACCGCATGCCCTCCCTGACGTCGGTGTGCCTGCGCCCAAGTCTGCCCCGTCGACGCCCGTCATCCGCCAACGGGACGCCACGGCATGTGAGGATCGAGACATGACCCAGCTCACCAAGGGCGCCAACGTCGCCGTCCCCAGCGATGCCGTCAACATCGTCGTCACCTGGACGGCGGCACCCCAGGCGCCGACCGTCGACCTGTCCACCCTGCTCGTCACCGCCACCGGCAAGGTCCGTGACGACTCGGACTTCGTGTTCTACAACGCCCCGCAGCACGCGTCGGGCGCCGTGCGTCTCGGCCCCTCCTCGCCCGGATCCGCGTCTGTCGAAGCCCATCTCACGGGCGTCGAGGACGTCGTCGAACGCATCGTCGTCGTCCTCAGCGCTGACGGCGGCCCGTTCTCGCAGGTGCCCGGCCTCACCGTGCGCGTCGACGATGCGACGAGCGGCCAGGTCGTCGCCCAGTTCGGCGACATGGGCGCGACGAGCGAGACCGCCCTCGTCGCCGGCGAACTGTACCGACGCGCCGGCGCCTGGAAGTTCCGCGCCGTCGGCCAGGGCTGGGATTCCGGTCTCGCCGGCCTCGCCACCGACTTCGGCATCAGCGTCGACGACGCCCCCGAACAACCCTCGTCGTCAACGGCGCCGGCTGCCACCCCTGCGTCGGCTCCAGCCCCGGCACCGGCGCTCCGGCCTGCCGAGCCCTCGCAGGGCGAGCAGCCAGGCAGCGACACGAGCCAGCCGTACGCGGCGCCGGTGTCCCCGACGCCCGCGCCGCTACAGCCTCCACAGCAGCCGTCGGCACCGCAGCAGGCCCCCCTGCAGCCGCCCCACCAGCCCCAAGCTCCGCTTCAGGCCCCGCTTCCACAGCAGGCGCCGCTGCAGCCACCCCACCAGCCCCAGGCCCCGCAGTACGAACCCCTGCAGCCTCCGCACCACCAGCAGGCTCCGCAGCAGGTGCCCTCGCCGCAGATGGCACCGCCTCCCCAGATGGCGCCTCCCCAGATGGCGCCGCCTCAGATGCCCCTGGCCGCGCCGGCCACTCAGGCCGCGCCGTCGGTCGTCAACCTCGACAAGGGCCATGTGAGCCTGCGCAAGGGTGATCGCGTCAGCCTGACGAAGACGGGCGCGCCGCCGATGAGTCGCGTGTTCATGGGTCTCGGGTGGGATCCGGCAAAGCGCGGACGCAACATCGACCTCGATGCGTCCGTCATCGCCTTCGACGCGAACGGGCGTGAGCTGGAGATCGTCTGGTTCATGCACAAGAAGGAGTTCGGCGGCGCGATCGTGCATCTCGGTGACAACCTCACCGGCAAGGGCGACGGTGACGACGAGGTCATCACGCTCGACCTGACGGCGATTCCGCCCACCGTCATGCACCTGGCGTTCACGATCAACAGCTACTCGGGGCAGAAGTTCACGGACGTGCGCAACGCCTACGCCCGCCTCGTCGATGCGCAGTCGGGTGCCGAACTCGTGCGGTTCTCGCTCAGCGAGTCGGATCGCGCGACGGGTGTCGTCATCGCAGCGCTGAGCCGCACTCCGCAGGGCACGTGGGACATGCGCGCCATCGGCCAGTTCGCCAACGGCCGTACCGTCAAGAAGCTCGTCAAGCCGGCCGCGCAGATGCTCGGACTGTGACGACACACGTGTGAGGGGTGAGGGCCCGAAAGCCCTCACCCCTCACACGTCGCAGGAACTGCTCAGCCGACGTTGACGCCGAAGTCGCGCGCGATGCCCGCGAGACCGTCGGCGTAGCCCTGGCCGACGGCGCGGAACTTCCACTCGCCGTTGTTGCGGTAGACCTCACCGAAGATCATCGCCGTCTCCGTCGAGGCATCCTCCGTCAGGTCATAGCGCGCGAGCTCGGCGCCGTCAGCGCGGTTGACGACGCGGATGAACGCGTTCGCCACCTGCCCGAAGCTCTGCCCGCGCTGCGGCGCCTCGTAGATCGACACCGCGACGACGACGCGCTCGACGTTCTGCGAGAGCGTCGACAGGTCGACGTTGATCGACTCGTCGTCGCCCTCGCCCTCACCGGTGAGGTTGTCACCGGTGTGCTCGACGGCACCGTCAGGGCTGCGGAGGTTGTTGAAGAAGACGAAGTGCTGGTCGTCGATGACGCGGCCGTCAGCGCCGAGCAGCAGCGCCGAGGCGTCGAGGTCGAAGTCGGCGCCGGTCGTGGTGCGCACGTCCCAGCCGAGGCCGACCGTGATGGCCTGCAGGGACGGGGCCATCTTCGTCAGGGAGACATTGCCACCCTTGGAGAGCGAAACACCCATGAGATTTCTCCTCGTTCGATGTGAGTCGTACGGAACGTGCGTCGAGATCGAGCCGGACGCGACGCGTCAGCCGACGTTGACGCCGAAGTCGCGCGCGATGCCCGCGAGGCCGTTCGAGTACCCCTGGCCGACGGCGCGGAACTTCCACTCGTCGTTGTTGCGGTAGACCTCGCCGAAGATCATCGCCGTCTCGGTCGAGGCGTCCTCCGTCAGGTCGTAGCGCGCGAGCTCCGAGCCGCCAGCCGCGTTCATCACACGCATGAACGCGTTGCGCACCTGCCCGAAGGTCTGCTGGCGCGTCTCCGCATCGTAGATCGACACCGCGACGACGACCCGGTCGGCCTGCGGCGGCAGGCCCGACAGGCCGATCTTGATCTGCTCGTCGTCGCCCTCGCCCTCACCGGTGAGGTTGTCACCGGTGTGCTGGACGGTGCCGTCCGGGCTCGCGAGGTTGCCGTAGAAGACGAAGAAACCGTCGTCGATGACCTTGCCCGACGCGTCGACGACGATCGCCGAACCGTCGAGGTCGAATTCCGTGCCCGTCGTCGTCCGCGCGTCCCATCCGAGACCCACGACGACGTCGGTGAGACCGGCGGGCCCGGCCTCCTTGGTGAGTGAGACGTTTCCGCCCTTGGCGAGGCTGACAGCCATGACTGCTCCTTGATCACCTGATGCTCCGGTGGCCGCGACCAGCGTGACGCAGGTCTCGGCCCTTGCTCGTGACACTACCAACGCACGAGACGTTGCGAAGGTTGCAGCAGTACGCTCTGTGCGAACACTCGAACGCACCGACGAAGCCAGGGGAGGCCGTGACGATGGGCTTGTTCGATCGGCTCGGCGAGCGCGCATCGTCCTCAGCAGCCCCAGCGGCCCCATCCGCCCCCGAGCCCGGCTCGGTGGAGGCGATCGCCGCCGGCAACGTCACGCTGCTGCAGTTCCTGCGCCGCGAATCCGGCCGGATCCCCAACCGCGCCTACATCCTCGCGCGCACCATCGCCCAGCACCTCGACGACGTCGTCGCGGACCCGTCGGCTCACCTGCTCGACGTCGGCTCCCGCATCACCCTCGAACGCGTGGCGACGACCCACCTGCCCGACACGATCAACGCCTACCTCGCAGCCCGCACCATGCCCAACGCCGACGAACTCCTCGTCGAACAGCTCGCGACGCTCGAGGTCGCCGCGTCCAAGGCCGCCGCGCGCTCCATCGAAGCGGCGCGCGACGCGTTCCTCATCCAGGGCAGCTTCCTCGAGGACAAGTACGGTTCGTTCCATGTCTGATCTCGTCCCCGGCGCCAACGTCTCACTGCGCGAGGTCCCCGGCCTGCGCCTGCTGCGCATCAGCCTCGAATGGGACGCCGGACGCGAGAACGTCCTCGACGAACGTCTCGGCGTCGCCGCGCTCCCCCTCGTCGACGAGAAACTGCCCGGACGCAGCCACGTCGTGTTCGGCAACCAACCCACCTCACCCGAGCAGTCGACCCGCCTCGGCGCCTCGAACGGCGTCGTCGAGATCGACCTCGACGCCGTCCCCGCCGACGTCGGGCGCGTCGCCGTCATCGTCTTCATCCACCCGCGCCCCGGCGCCGCGCGCCGCTCCCTGTCGCAGCTGCGCTCGCTGCGCGCCGTCGTCACCGACGCGGAGAAGGGCACGCCCATCACCCGCTCCGTCGACCTCGCCAAGGGCGCCGGCAACGTCACCGCGCTCATCGCCGTCGAGGTGTACCGCCGCGGCAGTGAGTGGAAGGTCAAGGTCAACGGCCAGGGCTTCGACGGAGGACTCGACGCGGGCCTCGCGCAGTTCGGCCTGCCGGCATGAGTGACGGCTTCCTGCGTCCGCCCTCGGCGGCCGGCACGGGCACGCCGGACGGCCCGACGCTCGCGCCGCCCGGGATCTCCGCGCCCCCATCGACCACGGGCCCGTCGACCCTGGGCCCGGCGTCCGAGGCGGGGCAGGCGCAGCCCGCCGCCTCACCGAGCGCGTCCTCGCCGACGACGAGTGGCGCGCGTCCCTGGCTGTGGGTCCACACCGCGCGACCCAACCCTCTCGAGGCGCCGTCCGTGACGCCGGTGAGCACTGCGTCAGCACCGGCCACGACGGGCGCCCCTGCCGTCAGTCCGCCAGCGGCGGGCCACCGTTCTACGTCGGCCGGCAGCCCGCCCGGGCCTGCCGGCGCCTCCCGCACGCCGGCGTCGTTCCCGCCCGCGCGCGTGTGCCACGACGCACCTCGCGGCCTCGAGATGACAGGCGGGACGACGACGCAGCTCGACGGCGCGATCACCCTCGACCGTCTCGCCTCCGGTTACGGCGCCCTGACGATCTCGTGGTCGCTCACCGGTGAGGGCCGCGACCTTCTTGCGCTCGTCGACGGCTCCACCGTCGACCCGCGCGGCGACGAGTTCGTCATCGATCTGCTCCCCGGCCTCGATCGCGTGCTCATCTGCACGGGCACCGCGCGCGGCGTCGAGCTGCCCGAGTCGAGCATCATCGTGGCGAACGGTTCGACGCGCGTCGAGTGCCGCCTGCCCGCAGGCACGAGTTACGGCGTCTGGCCCCGCCTCAGCCTCGTCGGGGTCGACGAGTTCGTCGTCCTGCTCGACGAGCACGACCCCAGCTCCGGCGACCTCGGGCCCGTGGCCGCTGCCTACGGCCACGATGCGGCGACGTTCGTGCGCGCGGGACGCTGACGGCCACCCGTCCCCATCAGGACGAGTGGCCGCGCGCTGTTCGTGAGGGCTCAGCCGCCCAGGTGCTCGACCTGACCGCCGGCCGCCTCGATGCGCTTGTTGCGCACCAGAGAGCTGAGGTAGGCAGCGCCGATGAAGCCGACACCGATGAGCCCGGTGACGACCTCCGGCACCTCGTGCTTGATGCTGATGAGCAGGATCGCGGCCAGCGCTCCGATGGCCCACATCGCGCCGTGCTCGAGGTAGGCGTAATCGTCGAGCGTGCCCTGACGCACGAGGTACACCGTCAGCGACCGGATCCACATCGCCCCGACGCCGAGGCCGAGCGCGATGATGAAGATGTCCTGGCTGATGGCGAACGCGCCGATGACACCGTCGAACGAGAACGACGCGTCGAGCACCTCGAGGTACATGAACAGGAAGAACGCCGCCTTGCCCGCCGTGGTGCCAACACCCTTCGACGCGGGTGCCTGCGCCGCAGTGTCGCCGGCCTTCGTGGCGACGCTGCGCTCAGCGTCGTCATCGCCTGCCGCAGCGTCGTCGTCATCCTCGCCCTGGCTCTCGAACAGGTCACCGAGACCGCCGACGAGCAGGTACGTCATGAGGCCGAGGATGCCGGAGAACAGGACGGTGCCGGGCTCCTTCGCGAGCGTCTGCGACACGACGGCGAGCACGAGCAGCGCGACGACGACGGAGAGCTGATCGAGCTTGCCGATCTTGGCGAGGGGACGCTCGATGGGGCGCAGCCACTGCAGGTCGCGCTTCTCGAAGACGAAGTCGAGGAACAGCATCAGCAGGAACATGCCGCCGAACGCGGCGATGCTCGGGTGCGCATCGTGGAGCATGTGCGCGTATGTGCCGGGGGTCTCCTGGTCGCCGCCCTTGATGGCCAGGTCGATGGCCTCCATCGGCCCGACGTGACCCGTCAGGCACACGATGAGCAGGGGGAAGACCAGGCGCATGCCGAAGACGGCGATGAGGATGCCGACCGTCAGGAAGATTTTCTGCCAGAAGGCGTTCATCCGTTTGAGGATGGTCGCGTTGACGACGGCATTGTCGAAGCTCAGGGAGACCTCGAGCACGATGAGGATGGCGACGATGGCGAGGCCGGAGGGCCCACCGATCAGGAAGCCGCCGACCAGGCCGGCGATCGTGATGGCGGCGGACCATCCGAACGTCTTGAGGAGCATGAGGATCCGTTTCCGAAGGGGACGCGCCCGGCGACATCGGCACGGGCTGCGGGGTCATCGCTCAGCCTAGCCGCGCAGCGACGGGGAACGTCCGCGGCACGACGGAGCACCACCGTGTTTCACGTGAAACTTGGCGCCGCAGAGCCGGACGGGGAACGTTCCCCGGGCCTCAGCGCGTTGTCACCGGCGTGGACTAGGCTCGACGCAACCGAGATGTCTTGGCCGCGTGACCAAGGAGGAGCACGATGACGAACCCTGAACCCCAGCCCATGCTCGCCCCGCCGAAACCGGTCGACGTGGTCGAGCCCGAGAAGGCTGCGGCGATGGTGCCGATCGACGAGCAGCACAAGCAGCTCGCCGTCACGGAGGCGACGCAGACCGTCGCGAGGTTCGAGGAGATCGACCCCAACGACCCGGCGTTCCGCGCGCGGCTCAAGGAGATCACCAACATGGGCCGCGAGGAGTCCATGAAGGCTGCGCAGGTGAGCAACTCGATCCTGCAGCGCCCCTCCCTCGCCGGCAAGGACAGCGCCCAGAACAAGGTCGGCAACACCCTCGCCGAACTGCGTCAGACGGTCACCGACCTCGACCCGCACCGCGCCGACCTCAAGGGTGCGAAGAAGCTGCTCAAGTGGATGCCGGGCGGCGACAAGGTCGACCGCTACTTCATGAAGTACCAGTCGAGCCAGACCCACCTCAACGCCATCATCGCCGCGCTCGAATCGGGCCAGGACGACCTGCGCAAGGACAACGCCGGCATCCAGCTCGAGCAGACGCGCCTGTGGGAGTCGCTCATCCGCCTGCGCGACCTCGACGAGAAGATGACGCAGCTCGACGCCGCCATCGAGCAGCGCGTCGCCGAGCTCGGCGCCCGCGGTGAGACGGAGAAGGCCGACGCGATGAAGTCGCAGGTGCTCTTCACCGTCCGTCAGCGCCGTCAGGACCTCGCGACGGAGATCGCCGTCGCCACGCAGGGCTACATGTCGCTCGGGCTCGTCCTGCAGAACAACGACCAGCTCATCACGGCCGTCGACCGTGCCAAGTCGACGACGGTCGCCGCGCTCTACACGGCCGTCATCGTCTCCGAGGCGCTGGCGCGTCAGAAGCTCGTGCTCGACCAGATCAACGCCCTGCGCTCGACCACGTCGAACATGATCGAGTCGACGTCGCAGCAGCTGCGTCAGCAGGGCGCCGAGATCAACGCGAAGTCGACCGAGTCGCTCGTCGAGGTGCAGAAGCTCGAGAACGCGTTCACCAACGTCTTCGCGACGATGGACGCGATCGACTCCTACCGCAGCGCCGCGACGGACTCGATGGCCGCGACCATCACGTCCCTGCAGACGCAGATCAAGCGTGCAGAGCCGTACATGGAGCGCGCCCGCAAGCAGCAGCTCGAGAGCAACGAGAACATGCGCGGCCAGCTGCCCGGCGGGCCCGCCTGAGCCTCGTGACGCACCGCTTCGCAGGAAGGATCTGACGTGGGGTGGTTCTCGCGCGACGACGCGCGCCAGCAGCAGCCCAGCGGGACGACTCCGGGCACCGTCGAAGCCGTCGAGGCGGCGCTGCACCAGTACGTGCGGTGGCTGCGTTCCCTCGGCGCGCAGGTACCCGGGCGAGCGATGGTGCTGTGCCGTCTCATCGGCGACCACCTCGAGGACGTCGTCGCCGACCCGTCGGCGCGCCTGCTCGACGTGCAGACCCTCGTGACGCTGGAGCGCACCGCGAGCGCCCACGTGCCCGACACGATCAACGCCTACCTCGCGGCGCGCGGCGTCGCCGGGGCGCAGGACATGCTGATCCAGCAGCTCACGACCATCGAGCACGTCGCCTCGTCCGCGGCGTGCCGTTCGATCGACAACGCCCGCGACGCCCTGGAGATCCAGGGCGCGTTCTTGGAGGAGAAGTTCGGCCATGGCTGACGAATCCCGCGCGCCCGGCACCGGCGCCTCACTCGACGGCGTCCGCATCGTCTCGCTCGACGTGCGCTGGAACACCGGCGCGCAGACCGCGCTGGGCGACCGCATCGGCATCGCCGCGATGCCGCTCGTGCGCGACCGCGTCGAGAGCCGTGAGCACGTCGTGCACTCCAACCAGCCGGCCACCCCCGACGAGACGACGCGCCTCGGTATCTCCGACGGCGTTGTCGAGGTCGACCTCGCGGCAGCCCCCGCGGACGTGGAGCGCATCGTCATCCTCGCGTTCGTGCAGCCGCGCGCCAACGCCCCGAAGCGCACCCTCGACGAGGTGAGCAGCCTCGACGTCAGCGTGCGTGACGACGCCACGGGTCGCGAGATCACGCGCTCGGGCAACCTCGCGTCAGCGGCGGGGCCTGTGTCGGCGCTCGTCGTCGCGGAGGTCGTGCGAGGGGATGCCGGGTGGCGTGTCGAGTTCACCGGCCGCGGCTACGAAGCCGGCCTCGACGCCGCGATGCAGCAGGCCGGGAGCCGGCTGTGACGCTGCAGCCACCGCCCGGTTACGGCTCAGGGCAGGGGGATTCGTCGCCCACTCCATCGTCGGGGGGCGCTTTCTCACTTCCCGGAGGCACCGAGGGCTACGCGCAGGATCAGCCAGACCAGGTGCAGCCCCCGACGCCGGCGCCGCTACCTGCGGACGCACCGGAGGACGCGCCGTCCGAGCGCCGCGTGCCGGATTCGCAGCTCGGCAACCCCGATGGTGCCTGGCTGCGCGTTCTCGCGCGGCAGACGAGCCCGTCGGTGACGGACATGGCCCCGTCCCCGGGCGAGCAGGGCGTCGCGGTGGGACAAGGCGGCGAAGCGCCCGCTCCGAGTGGGCGGGTCGAGGTCGTGCCGGCACGTCGACGCCCGTCTCCGCCGCCGCTGGGCGTCAGCGTCGTCGGTGGGCGCGCGGTGAAGCTGCACCGCGTCGCCGCCCTCGACCGGCTTGCCTCGGGCGTCGGCTACCTGACGGTCGAATGGCTCGTGCGTCGGCGTGGTCTTGACCTGCTCGCGCTGCAGGACGGCTCGAGCGTCACCCCACGCGGCAACACGCTGACGATCGACATGACACAGCCGATGAACCGCGTGCTCATCGCCACGGGGACGCAAGGCACGATGCCGCTGCCGCCGTCGGAGATGCGGGTGAGCAATGGTGCGACGCAGGTCATCGTCCCGATCGATGGGGGCACGAGCCTCGGCGTCTGGCCGCGCCTGACACTGACGCGCGTCGACGAGTTCGTCGTCATCCGCCACGAGCACGACCCGCTGTCCGGTGTGCTCGGGGCCGTCGCGTCGGCGTACGGCTACGACGAGCGCTCGTTCGCCATAACGCACACGCACCTGTTGGGCTGACGTCCGTCGCGCTCGCCTGGAGGCCGCGTCGCCGGCCCACGCGCACCTTCCACGGCTGAGGGCCGAAACCCTGCAATGCAGAGTTTCGGCCCTCAACTCGTCTCGTGAGAGCTGCGATCCCGCAGCGCGCGGTCTCGGCTCCGAAGGAATCAGTCGACGTCGATCGGTGACGCGGCCACCTTCGGCGCGTCGTCGTGGCGCAGTTCGTGCTCGAGCGCCTCGAGTTCGCTGACGCCGGCCATCTGCGCCGTCAGCTCGTCGAGGCCGATCTCGCGCTTCGACGCATCGAGCGTCACGCGGCCGAGCTTCAGGACGACAAAGTGGTCGCCGACCAGGTAGGCGTGGTGCGGGTTGTGCGTGATGAGCACGACGCCGAGGCCGGCGTCACGCGCCGCCATGATGTATTTCAGAACGACGCCGGATTGCTTGACGCCGAGCGCGGCCGTCGGCTCGTCGAGGATGATGACCTTGGCGCCGAAGTAGATGGCTCGGGCGATGGCGAGACACTGCTTCTGCCCGCCCGAGAGGCCACCGACGGGCCGGTCGAGGTCGGGCACGGCGATGCCCATCTTCGTCAGTTCCTCGTCGCAGACGGCCTTCATGCGCTTGATGTCGAGCGCTCCGAACGGGCCCTTCGTCAACTCGTTGCCGAGGAAGAAGTTGCGCCACACCGACTGCAGCGGCGCGAGCGCGAGATCCTGGTAAACCGTCGCGATACCGGACGAGAGCGACTGGCGCGGTGACGAGAAGTGGCGCACCTCGCCGTCGACGACCATCTCGCCGCTCGTGTAGTCGTGCAGGCCCGACATGATCTTGATGAGCGTCGACTTGCCGGCACCGTTGTCACCGAGCACGCACGTCACCTCGCCGGGTCGGACGGTGAGGTCGACGCCACGCAGGGCGTCGACGTTGCCGTAGGCCTTGCCGACGTCGACGAGCTGGACGATGGCGGTGTCATCGTGGGAGTTCACGCCGGTGGCGCCCCTCGTCTCGCCCGCGCTGTCCGTGCCCGAGGAGGCCGTTTCACGTGAAACATCAACCGCGGGGGACGCGGTGCGTTCAGCCGACGCTGTTCGGGTCTCTTCGGCCGCCTCGCGTCGGGGGGCAGCGTCATCCGGCATCACCGACTGCGTCGCGCCAGCAGTGTCACCCGTGCCCGGCCTTCCCGTTGCGCCCGGGCGGCGGCGGCCGTCGTCACCGGTCTTGATGCGGATCATCGGGCGTCCGCCTTTCGCTTGACGTAGGTGTTGAGGAGCACGGCGGCGAGCAGCATGACGCCGAGGAACGTCTTGAACCAGTCGGGGTTCCAGCCGGCGTAGTTGATGCCGAGCTGCGTCATGCCGAACATGAGCGCACCGAAGCTCGCACCGACCGCGGAGCCGTAGCCGCCCGTCAGCAGACAGCCACCGACGACAGCCGCGATGATGTAGATGAACTCGTTGCCGATGCCCTCACCGGACTGCACCTGGTTGAACGCGAACAGCAGGTGCATGCCCGACAGCCAGGCGCAGAACCCGACGAACATGTAGAGCCCGACGCGCACCTTCCACACGGGCACACCGACGGCGCGGGCCGCTTTCTCGTCGTCGCCGATGGCGAAGATCCAGTTGCCGACCTTGGTGCGCAGCAGCACGAAGGCGGCGATGATCGTCAGGACGATCCAGAACAGCACCGGGATCTTGAGGTTGACCGGCCCGATCTTCATCGAGGCCGCGAAGAATGCGTGCGCGGAGTCGAAACCGGCCATGTCGGAGATGTCGTTGCTCGCGACGCCACCCGTGACGGAGCGCGTCACGCCGAGGTTGACGCCCTGCAGGACGAAGAACGTCGCGAGCGTGATGAGGAAGCTCGGCAAACCGCTGCGGTTGAGCATGAACCCGTTGAGCGCACCGATGGCGAGCGCGATGAGCAGGCTCAACCCGACTGCGGCCCACACGTGGAAGTTGAAGTACCAGGCGAGCAGCGACGCCGACAGCCCCGCCGTCGTCACCGCGACACCGGCCGACAGGTCGAACTCGCCCGCCACCATGAGCAGCGCGACGGGCACGGCCATGATGCCGATCGTCGCGGACTGATAGAGGATCGTGCCGGTGTTTGCCATGTGACGGAACGGCTCGGCGACGAGGAGGAAGAACACGGCGATCGCGAGAACCCCGAACAGGGCACCGATCTCGGGGCGTGACAGGTAGCGCGCGAGGACGTTGCGGTTGCGGACGCGGTCGTCCGCTGAGCTGGCGGGCGCGGGCGTCGCCGGTGACGAACTCGGCTCGCTCGACGTGGCAGGAGTCGACACGCGAGGCTCCCTTTCGAGTGTGCGGGCAGGCGAAGGGGTACCTTCACCGTCCTTCATGGTAGAGGACAGGTGTATCGAACCGATACATTTCCCGACCGCGCCGCGCGGCGCTCGCTCACTGAAGGACGACGAGGACGTCGCCCTCCTGCACGACGTCACCGGGCTGGACGCGGATCTCGACGACGGTGCCCGGCTCCTCGGGGACGACGGGGATCTCCATCTTCATCGACTCGAGCAGGACGAGTTCGTCACCGGCCTCGACGCGCTGGCCGACGCTCACCGCGATGGAGTGGACGTTCGCGACGAGGTCGGATGCGATGTGTTGTGTGCCCATGCCAGCATCGTGGCAGAGGCGCGCTGTTACCCGCGCGTTCGCGGCGTCAAGCCGACGAGGCCGTTCGTCGAACCCGTGACGTGATGGGTGAGAGCGCGGTGACGGCGCGTCAGCGAACTCGCCGACGGCTGCACCTGCGACGTGCCTGCTGCCGCGCTCGACGGCGACGTCGCCTGCTGCGACGTCGAACCCGCCGAGGCCGCGAACATGGGGAACGTCTTGCCCATCCAGGTGAACACGTCGGGGAACGTCGTCTCCCACACGCCGACGCGGTGACCGGCGTGCGGCAGGTCGACCTGCGTGACGTCATACGCCGTCGCCGCCTTGATGAACGCCTCGCTCGAGGCGCCCGACAGCTTGTCCGCGCCCGAGACGAGCACCCACAGCGACTGCGGGTGCGGGTTCTTCTTGACCTGCTCGATGAGGTTGTAACGCTCGGGGACCTTGCCGTTGAACGGGTTCCACGTGTCGAACTGCGGCGAATAGTACCCACCGAGGCTCGCGCCACCCGCGTAACGGTCGGGGTGCAGGATCGTCGCCATCGACGAGCACCAACCGCCGGCCGAGACACCGATCGTCGTCCACGCCTCGCGGCTGGCCTGTGCACGGAAGTTCTGCGTGATGTAGTCGGGCACCATCGACGTCAGCCACGTCTCCATGTTGAGGCCACCGCCGTCGACGCACTCGGTGTCGATACCGGCCGGCATCTCCTGCGGCACGATGATGATGGCGTCACGCATCGCGCCGCGACTCACCGCGTCACGCAGCGAGGCGTCGAGGTGGAAGACGCGCTGGTAGTCGAGGGTGCCACCGGGCATGCCGTGGAAGGCCTCGATGACGGGGTACGTGCGCTTCGTGTCACTCGTGTACGACGGCGGCAGCCACACCATGACACGGCCGATGTCCTTGCCCTGCATGCGGATACCGGGGATGTTGATCTTGATCCACTGCCCCGTGGAGGACGGCTTGAGGTGCAGCCCGGCCTCGTAGCGGGCGCGCTGGGCGGCGTACTTCGCGTCGGCGGCGGCGTCGGTCTGACGTGCCTGCTGCAGCGCTTCGTTCTTCTGCTCCTGGGTACGCGCCTTGCCGTGCGTGTGCTGCTCGATGGTGGGCGGTGTGCCGGTGACGGCGGCCTGCACGTCCTGCCAGGACGAGTACCACCCGTACTTCGAGTTGAGCGTCACGACGGCCGCGAGCACGAGCACGAACGTGCTCGTCAACATGCCACCGAGGCGCATCGCGACGTGCTTGAGCGAGCGCGTGCCGAACGCGTGACCCCGCAGCGCCACGAACAGCGTGATGAGCAAGCCCAGAATCCAGATCATGACCGCGAACGTCATGCTGTCCGGCTCGATCATCTCCCCGCCCTTCCCCTTGCGCGCCCCGCGGTTCGGGGCGTCGACGACGAGCTCTTGTGAAGTCCAACCCTCAGCACATCACATCCAGGTGAACGCCAGCTGAGGCGGGCCAGAACCACACGTGGGTGCGCGTCGGGCCGAGACCGCGCCGCGCGAGTCGGGCGCACCGCTCAGCGGCGTCCGGACTTCGCGTACTTCTCGACGTCGGCGACGTTCGACTTGTCGATGAACGCGGGCCCCGTGAGCACGGGCTGGCCACCACCGACGATGTTGCCGTTGTTCTTGCGCAGCCACAACGCATCGACGGCGAGGTATCCCTGCAGGTACGGCTGCTGGTCGACCGCCCACTGGATCGTGCCCGCCTTGATCGCGCCGAGCACCTCGTTGCTCGTGTCGAACGTGTAGACCTTGGCGTCCGAGCTCGCGTCCTTGACCGACTTCGTCGCCGCCATCGCGTACGGGCCGCCGAGGCCGAGGACGGCATCGATCGTCTTGTCCTGCTGCAGCTTGCTCGTGATCGCACTCTGCACGCTCGGCATGTCCGTGCCGTTGACGTAGATGTTCTCCGTCGCGTCGAACTTGCTCTTGACGCCCGCACAGCGATCCATGTGGCCGACGTTGCCCTGCTCGTGGATGACGCACAGCACCTTCTTGGCGCCGCCGCTCTTGAGCTTGTCGCCTGCCGCCTCGCCGGCGATCTTCTCGTCCTGGCCGAAGTAGCTCTCGACGCCCATCTTCTTCCAGTCGTCCAGGCCGCCGTTGAGCGCGACGACGGGGATGCCCGCCTTCTTCGCCGCCTCCACGGAGCCCTTCATGGCATCCGGCTTCGCGAGCGTCAGGGCGATGCCGTCGACCTTCTTGTCGACGGCCTGCTGCACGAGGTTCGACTGCTTCGAACCGTCCGGGTCGGAGGTGTACTCGAGCTTGACGTTGTCCTTCGCCGCCGCATCCTCGGCGCCCTTGCGCACGATGTCCCAGAACGTGTCACCCGGGCCCGAGTGCGTGACGAGAGCGACCGTCATCGTCGGAGTGTTCGCGTGACCGGCGTTGTTCGACGCCTCTTCGACCGCCTTGCGCCCACCCGTGGAACTGCACGCGGCGAGCGAGGTGGCGAGCACGGCGACACTCGCCATCGTCAGGGACTTGCGCATGTGGATGATCCTTCTCCGGGGCGCCGACGGCGCGGACGTGACTATCAGCGTCCATTGTGCCCCACCTGATGTCTCGGTTCGATACATCGCGGGTCGGCGGGGTGCCTGTGTCGGCGGTGGGGCGTGGGTGCCCGGTGGGCCAGGGCGCTGTCAGGATGGCGGGTAAGTCACGCGTCGGCAGGTAACTGCGCGCCTACCTGTGAGTTACTCGCCACCTCGTGGTGCGGGTGAAGCGACGTTGCGCCCGCGTCGGCCCGCACGGGCGTCGAGAAGTGCCCAGGCGATCCACAGCGCGCCGGCGACGACGTACGTGTTGCCCAAGACCTTCTGGACGAGGCTCCACGACAACTCGGCGTCCTCGTAGTGAGGTGGCCACCACGTCGAGCGCGAGACGAAGACGAGCAGCCACACCATGAGGAGCGCACCCGTGGCGACGGCCCAGCCGGGCGCACGCTCGGCGGCACCGATGCCCCGCGCGTCGCCATGGTCTACGTCATCGGCCGCATGCTCGCCATTGCCCCCGCGCGCACCCCGGAGCTGACGGACGAGCGCCGCCACGAGCACGAGAGCGGCCGGCCACGCCCAGACCCAGTGATGGCTCCACGAGATCGGCGACATCGCGAGCATCCCGAACGACGCGGCGATCACCGACTCGAGTTCATGACCGCGACGGTGGAGGTAGGAAGCCGCGACGAGCGCCGCCAGACCCGCGAGCGCCTGCGCCACGAGGACGACGGCGTGCGGCAGAGGCCCACCGGCCCACCGCGGCAGCACCCCGGTGAGGGCCTGGTTACCGGCGAAGAAGGCCGAACCCACGCGCGACGGATCGCGCACCGCGTCCGTCCAGAACACCGTCGCGCCGTGCGGATTGAACAAGAACCCCACCGCGACGGTGGCGGCGAACGTCGCGCACACCGTCGCCGCAGCCCGGAACTGCCGCGTGAACACCAGGTAGGCGACGAAGAACAGCGGCGTCAGCTTCAACCCCGCAGCCAGACCGACCATGACACCGCGCGCACGATGACGGCCCGTCAGATCGAGCAGACACAACGCCAGCACGATGAGGTTGACCTGCCCGAACGAGAACGTCGCCCACACCGGCTCGAATGCGATCGCCAGCACGCCGACCGGGATGAACCACCACCGCATCCCTCGGCCACGACGCCCGAGGCGGGACGCGGCGGACAGCGCGCGCCGCGTGACGAGCATGAGCGCGGCGCACGACGTCGCCGTCACGAGCGTGGCTGCCACGGGGAACGGCAGGTGCCCGAGCGGCGCCATCACCATCGCGCCGAAGGGCGGGTACGTGAACGGCAACGACGCGACGGGGTACTGCTGGTCGTAGAGGTCGGGCGAGAACGCGTGCCGAGCCCCCAGGAGATAGACGCGCAGATCGATGAGCCACGTGTCCGGATCTTGCGCGGCCAGCTTGTGCAGGATGAACGCGGTGACGGCTGCGATGGCGAGCAGCGCCCCGGCGACAAGCGCGGCCCCGGAGCGCATCCGGGTGCGACGGTCGCAGGAGCTGGCCTCGGCCGGCGGCTCAGAATGCACCGAATCGCGAGCCGGGGGTTCGACCATGGTTCTGGTCATGGGACGTCGACGCGCGCGGCGAGATCGGGGTAGGTGAGCACGAGGCCATGATCGTCGACGGTGAGGTCGACGCTGACGTCGCGCGTCGCCGAGCGGTAGTGCACGACCGAGAACACACGCGGGTCGAGCACCGTCATCGCCTCCGTCAGCGCCTGCGGACCCGACGAGTACACCTGCGGCGACGGCATGACAGCGAGATCCGGAAGGCGCACCCACGCCGTCGTGATCGGCCGTTCCCCGACGCCGGCAGCGTCGACCCCGAGACGACGGATCGGCATCGTGTTCGTCACCGGGCAGCCGCCGAGGTCGACGTCGACGGCGTCGCTGAGGAGCAGTTCCATGCCGTCCTCCATGCCGAGCGGGGCCAGCCAACCGGGCGCGTCGCCCGACCCGTCACCCTCCCAGCGCCACAGCGAGCGAGCTCCGTCGTCACGGCGCCAGAGGTTGAGGTGGCGTTGCCACACCCGCTCCCGCCAGCCGCCCTCGTCCGCTGTTTCACGTGAAACGTCGTCGGTTTCAGGTGAAACAGGCACGTAGCCCTCCGCGTCGAGCGTCACGAACTTCGTGCGCCAGCGTGAATCCACGACGAGATCCCACTGCACGCGCCACGTCTCCGTGGACTGACGTCCGGTCGCGACGAACCCGCCTTCCTCGGCGAAGTCGATCGACGCCACGTCAAGACGCGTCTCGTCGTCGAGGCCCTGCCACGCCACGTCCACTGCAGTCATGGCACCAGCTTGTCAGGCACGCCAGCCGTGACGGCGGCAACACGCCCGTCGCAGTCCACGTCACCCGCCATCGGCCCGCGACGCGCACCCGCGAGAACACGAATGACGCAATGACAACACGAACAGCGCAATGCCCCCGTCAGCCCTGCGACTCCGGCTGCTGCGCCCACCATTCACGCAGCCGCTCGCTCGCGACGTCCTTGCCGATGACGCCCTCATCGAGGCGCACCGCGAGCAGGTGCTTGTAGGCACGCCCGAGTACCGGCCCGGGCTTGATGCCGAGGACGGCCTGGATCTCGTTGCCGTCGAGCTCGGGCCGCACGGCGGCCAGCTCCTCTTCGGCCTGAAGGCGCTCGATGCGCGCCTCGAGGTCGTCATAGGTCGCTTGCAGCCGGGCTGCTTTGCGCTTGTTGCGCGTCGTCGAATCCGCTCGCGTCAGCAGGTGCAGGCGCGACAGCAACGGCCCTGCGTCCGTGACGTAGCGGCGCACGGCCGAGTCGGTCCACTCACCGTTGCCGTAGCCGTGGAAACGCAGGTGCAGCTCTACGAGACGGGAGACCTGCTTGATCGTCTCCTTGTCGAAACGCAGCGCGCGCAACCGCTTGCGCGTCATCTTCGCGCCGACGAGTTCGTGATGGTGGAAGCTCACGCCGCCACCCGGCTCGAAACGTCGCGTGTCGGGCTTGCCGATGTCGTGCAGCAGAGCCGCGAGGCGCAGCACGAGATCCGGCCCCTCGACCTCGGTCGGCGCCTCGACCCCCGGCACCTCGCGCGGTCCCTCGAGCGCCATCGCCTGCTCGAGCACGATGAGTGAGTGCTCGTACACGTCCTTGTGACGGTGGTGCTCGTCGATCTCGAGCGCGAGCGCCGGCAGTTCGGGCAGCACGTGTTCGGCGATGCCCGACTCGACGAGCAGTTCGAGCCCTCGGCGCGGCGTCGGTGACATGAGGAGCTTGACCAGTTCGTCCCGCACGCGCTCGGCCGAGATCATCTCGATCGACGCGGCCATTTCGCGCATCGCCCTGAACGCTTCGGGCGCGACGTCGAACCCGAGCTGCGACGAGAAACGTGCCGCGCGCATCATGCGCAGTGGGTCGTCACCGAACGAGACCTCCGGGTCGGTCGGGGTGCGCAGCACACCTGCAGC
Source organism: Dermacoccus sp. MPR-E5 (assembly GCF_058809565.1). Lineage (NCBI taxonomy): Bacteria > Bacillati > Actinomycetota > Actinomycetes > Micrococcales > Dermacoccaceae > Dermacoccus > Dermacoccus sp. MPR-E5. The sequence continues at coordinate 74,750 of NZ_JBXASS010000007.1, forward strand.
CAGGTCGGCGAGACCGCCGTACGGGTCGACGAACGTCAGGTCGGGCAGGCGCAGCGCCATCGCGTTGACGGTGAAGTCGCGGCGGACGAGATCGTCGTCGAGCGAGTCACCGAACTCGACCACCGGCTTGCGCGTCTCACGGTCGTAGGCGTCAGCGCGGTAGGTCGTGATCTCGACCTGGACGCCACCCTTGCGCACCCCGATCGTGCCGAACGCGCGGCCCAGATCCCACGTCGCGTCGGCCCATCCGGCGACGATGCGCTCGGTGTCATCGGGGCGGGCGGACGTCGTGAAGTCCAGATCCGGCGAGGTGCGGGAGAGGAAGGCGTCGCGCACCGGCCCACCGACGAGAGCGATCTCGTGCCCGGCCCCGGCGAACAGCTCACCGAGCTGCCGCAGCAGCGGCATGACCGGTTCGAGATGCGCGATCGCTGTCCCGAGCATCCTCGCCCCCGACGCCGGAGGCGCCGCGGTCGTGCCCGTCCGGGCGTCCTGCTGGGTGGAGGTGGAGGTGTGCGTCACTGGTCAAGGGTATCGAGTCGCCCACCTCGGGCCGCACCCCCGTTGCCGCGTGATGGCTGCCGCCACCGCTGAGTGGTGGCCGTCGCCTCGCGTCCAGCGCCTCTTCGCAACGGGCTTCCTCAAATGGAGTCGCTGCGATGAACAATGCCTGCGATCGTCGCCCCCCCCGTCGCCATGTTCCACGTGAAACATCGCTTCGTCCTCGCACGACGCGGCGGTCACATCCACGCAGCATCGAATCGACGGTCCCCCCATGAGCACCTCAGCAGACGTGCCGCCGTTCCTACCGCTCGGCGCATCCGCGCGGTCGCTGCCGCCTACGGTGCGGTCGCGGGGGCGGTGGCCGGCCTCGCGCTGACCCTGATGAACGGTGCGTAGCACCTCGTCTGGCACGGGCCCAGAGCCCCCTACGATCTGCCGCCACCATCCTGCTCAGCGGTGTCATCATCATGCCGCCGCGGCGCAAGGATCACCACCTCGACACCCTCGACTCCCTCATCGCCGACTCCGAGGATCCCGTCGCCGTGCACTGGCGGCGCACGCTTCACCTGTGCGCCCTCGGTGTCGCGGCCGTCGCCGGTTTCCTCGGCTGCGTCGTCATCCACCAGGCGACCAGCGGCGAGCACGTCGCCCTCGGTCTGCCGACCGTCGGCGGCGGTCAGGAACAGATGCTGTGGGCCTTCGTTCCCGCAGCCGCGGGCGCTGCGATCGCCGCGCTCTTCACCGCCGGACAGCCGCTGCTGGGCAGGTGGCTCGATGCGGTGCCGGCACCGTCATGGGTGCAGGCCATGCTCGCCACGATGGCCGTCGCCCTCCTCGCGGCGTTCATCCCGCAGGCCCGATTCTCCGGAGACGAGCAGATGCCGGAGATCGCCGCCTTCATCCACGACGGCGCATGGGTGACGCTCGCGGCGCTGGCCTGCGCAAGCACCTCGCCGCGCTGCTGTTGTGCGCCCTCGTCCCCGGTACCGGCGCCCTGATCCCGCTCATGGTCGCGACGCTCGTCGGCGCCGTCATCGCTCGTCTGTTGCCGGAGCGCGAGCAACACTGACGGGGCACCCCCAGGCCGCCCACGAACGGCCGCGACGGACGTCAAGACCGGGCGCCGGCGAGTTTTCCGCATCATGCCGGGGCCTGCGGGCGAGCGCGGGCGCAAACGCCGAACCCTCTCGTTAAGGTATGAGAATGACCGTCTCCTCGCACCGCGTGCACCGGGCTGCGCGCCTTGCGACGCTCGAGGAGATCTCTGCGGGCGGCGTCGTCGTCGACGTTCGCGATCACCAGGCCTACCTCGCTCTCATCGCGCGCCACAATCGCGCCGGACGCGTCGAGTGGTGCCTGCCGAAGGGCCACATCGAAGCCGGTGAGACGCTCGTCCAGACCGCGGAACGCGAGGTGGAGGAGGAGACCGGCATCAAGGGCCGGGCCCTCGTGACGCTCGGCGTCATCGACTACTGGTTCTCCGTGCCGGGCTACCGCATCCACAAGATGGTGCACCACTACCTGCTCGAAGCCGTCGGAGGCGAGATCAGCATCGAGAAGGACCCGGACCACGAAGCCATCGACGCGCAGTGGTTCCGCCTCGACCGCGCCCACGAACACCTGACGTTCCCCAACGAACGCCGCATCGCCGCGACGGCGTGGGCCCGCCTGACCGGTCACTGAGTCGATGACGAGACGAGCCCACCTCGCCGCGTTCTCGGGCCTGCTCGCCACCTGCCTGGCAAGCGGCCCGCCATGCCTGACGAGCACTGCCGCAGCTTCGACGGTGGCGAACGTGTCGTCCGTGGCCGGCATGTCGGCCCATGCCGCGAGCACCTCGCGCGCCGCGACGAAGAGTTCGGCGCAGAGCGGTCCGATCGCTGTGTCGCTGACGGGCTCGACACCCCCCACCCTGAAGAGCGGTGACTCGCTCTCGCTCAGCGTGCAGGTGCGCAACACGGGCTCGACGCCGCTGACGAACGCAACCACCCGCATCAGCGTCGCCAAGCGTGCGCTCGGCACGTTGGAGGTGCAGTCACGCTGGAGCGCCGGCGAGGTCGCGATGACCAACCCCGTCACGGCGACGACGAACGTCGAGACGCTTGCACCGGGCGCGAGCACCAACGTCACCGTGACGATCCCGGCGAACCAGCTCGACGTCAGCTTCTCGATGGCGACGATGCCGCTGCAGGTCGATGTCACCGGAGGCGGCTCCACCGCGACGATCCGCAGCTTCGTGACGACGCAGGCCGATTCGATGAAGTTCACGCCGATGTCGACGTCCGTCGTCATTCCCATCACGCTTCCGGCCGACCCGAAGCTGTTCACCGCGAGCGGTCGCGAGCGCTTCGACGCGTGGAACAAGGCCATCGGGCCGGGCTCGGACATCCAGCGTCTCCTCGCCTCGAACTCGGGTGCCCCCGTCACGTGGATGATCGACCCGGCGGTGCTCGATCCCGCTGCGGCACAGGACGGTTCGCTCCCGACGGAGGCTGCCGCGGACCGGGCGACGACGTCGACGCCCAGTTCGTCGAGCTCCGCGTCGGCCTCGCCCGGTGACACGGGTTCCGCCGGCAGCACGCCGTCCTCGTCCTCCGCGTCGTCGACGGCGAGCGCCGGTAGTGCCTCGCCCAGCAACACCGCACCGAGCGGGGCATCGACCTCGTCGACCTCGTCGAGGGACGCGTCCTCGTCGTCAAGCAGTTCCTCTTCGAGCAGCTCGTCCTCGCAGGATCCTGCTCCGGCGACGACCGTCGAGGCACTCGCGGCCGGCCTCGTCGCTACGTTGAAGGACCGTCCGAGCGATCAGCAGGTCGTGTTCACGCCGTACGGCGACCCCGATCTGTCGTCTTTGACGGCGGACGATCGGCCCCCGGGCAGCGACGCCGTGCTGCGGCGCGCACTCGCCCGTCCACTGTCGCCGGCGTTGAAGGAACTGTCGACGACGGTGGTCGCCGCGCCGGCTGCGCCGCTCAGCGTGTCGGCGACGAACCGGTTGTCGCAGGTGTGGTCGTCGGTGCTCGGCGGCAAGCCCCTCATCATCACGCCCAACGTCACGCTCGACGGCTCCGACTTCATCTCGGCCTCATCGGCGGCGCGGCGCAGCACGTCTGGCATCCCGATGATCGGGTACACGAGCGCCCTCAGCGCGCCGCTGAGCTCGGACGGCGCCGACAGCGACGTCGAGGCCGGGTTGCGCGAACAGGCCGCGGGTCTCGCTCTCTACCAGCAGTTTCCGTCGGCCGACCGCAGCCTCATGGTCATGGGCGATCGCCTCGGCACGACGTCGCCTTCGCGTCTGGCGCAGGTGCTGTCGGCCATCGACACGGCGCCGTGGATGACGACGAGCGCCCTCGACGTCTCGAGCAGACGCTCGGCGGGCACCGTGGCCAAGCTGTCGACCGAGGCACCTGCCTCGGACGGCGTCTGGCCCCGGCCCAGCACGCAGGCCTTCGATGCACGCGACCTGCAACGCGCATCGCGCACCCTCGCGTCGCTGACGCAGGTGGCGGGCGCGGTCGTCGACGGTGACGACATCGTGCCGGCGTGGAGCCGCAATCTCGATCAGCTGACGAGCACCCGCTGGCGCGGCACCTCGCCGGACGTCGACGAGCTCGTCCAGCATGCCTCCGCCGCCGTGTCGACGATCCCCGAGCACGTCAGCGTCGTCCCGGCGCGCATCAACTTCTTCTCCGACTCGGGCACGATCAGCGTGACGGTGAAGAACGACCTGGCACGCGACGTCAAGGACGTCAGTCTGACGCTCACGCCACGCACGTACGCGGTGCAGTTCCGCTCGCAACCGGAGCCCGTGACGATCAAGGCGAAGGGCCAGACGACGGTGCGCGTCCCCCTCGCCGCGCAGGCTGCGAGCCTCGTCGACGTCGATGCGAGCCTGACGGCCGCGAACGGCGTCGCGCTCGGCCCGGACACGTCTGACACGTCCCCGTTGCGCATCAACGCGCGCCCGACGGGTACGTGGATCTTCTGGGTGCTCGGTATCGTGGCGTTGCTCGTCTTCTGCTACGGCCTCGTGCGCGGCAGGAAGGCGGGAACCCGCCGACGCGATGAGCTCGCGCGGGACATCCAGCTGGAGGAGTAGCCGATGTCGAACGCCGAACCTGATCCGTCGCGCCCGAACGGCGCGGCGTCCGGATCGCTCGGCGCGATGTACGAGACGGCGGTACGGCACACCATCGCGATGCCGAACGTCGCGGGTACGAGCATCGGTTCGGCCTACGAGTCGTGGTTCGAGGCCGACCAGGAGGCGCAGTGGTTGCGCAACCTCGAGTCCACGCGCAGCCACGCGAGCAGCGACCACACGCAGGTCATCGACCTCGGCGAGGTCGACGCCTACCGCGAGCGCCGCGAGGCCGAGGACGCCTGGAACCTCGAGGCTGACGACGCCTTGGCCGTCTCCGGCAGACCCGGCGCCCAGCGAGGCTCGGGCGCCTCTCGTGTTTCACGTGAAACACGAGGCGCGCGGACGGCCGCCATCCCGACGACGGGGGCCGCAGGCCCGGCGACCGACGCCGTCGAGACGCCCGCCGACGGCCCCCAGACCGCAGCAGCGAAGTCCTCGGGAACAGGCGGGGTTCTGCGCAACAGCGCCATCATGGCGGCCGGCACGCTCGTCTCACGCATGCTGGGCCTGCTCCGTTCCGTGCTGACGGTCTGGGCCCTCGGCTCGACGACGGGCATCGCCAACACGTGGGCGACGGCCAACAGCCTGCCCAACATCATCTACCTGCTCCTGGCCGGCGGTGTCATCAACGCCGTTCTCGTCCCGCAGATCACGCGCGCGCTCGAGCACTCCGACGGCGGCAAGGCCTACACGGACCGCATCGTCACGCTCACGCTGACGATCCTGCTCGGCGTCACCGTCATCGGCATGGCCCTCGCCCCGTGGGTCTACCGGATCTACGACCACAAGAACGTCACGGGCGACAAGCTCCACGTCGCCACGGCGTTCACGCTCATCTGCCTTCCGCAGATCTTCTTCTACGGCGTCTACACGATCCTCGGTCAGGTGCTCAACGCGCGCGGACGCTTCGGGGCGTTCATGTGGAGCCCCGCGCTGGCGAACGTCGTCATCATCCTGGGGCTCGTCTGGTTCATCGCGGCGTACCCGCACGGTCAGAACGGGGTTCCGCCGTACTCGGGGTGGACCACGGAGATGATCCTCGTCCTCGCGTTGCCCGCGACGCTCGCGATCGTCGCTCAGGCCCTGGTGCTCGTCCCCGTGCTCAAGCGTGCGGGGTACTCGTTCACCCCGAACTTCAAGTTCCGGGGCGTGGGTCTGCGCAGCGCTTCGACGATGGCCGGCTGGGCGTTCGCGGCCGTCATCGTCCAGCAGCTGGGCCTCATCGTCACGTCCCGGCTGCTCAACTCCCAGCCTGACGGTGAACCCGGAAAGGGAGCGCAGGATCAGGCGTTCCTGCTGTTCACCCTCCCGCACTCCCTCATCACCGTCAGCCTGGTCACCGCGCTGTTCACGCGGATGTCCATCGCCGCTGGCCGCAACGAGACGGACAAGGTGAAGGACGACATGACGACAGGTATCCGTCTGTCGGGCCTTGCGTCGGTCATGCTGACGTTCGGCTGTTTCGCGCTCGTCTTCCCGCTCGTGTCGGCCATGTTCGGCGCGGATCCGGACACCCGGTGGGCCATCGGCTCGATGGCCATCGCCATGCTCGTCGGCCTCGTGCCCTACTCGCTGTGCCTCGTCATCCAGCGCGTCTTCTACGCCTACAACGACGCGAAGACCCCGTTCTGGATGCAGATCATCTGCACGGGGATCGCCGTCGGACTGACCGTGCCCTGGTTCTTCCTGCAGGACACGACCATCCTCGGTCACCCCGGCGCCCACTGGGTCGGCGTCGGCGTCGGTCTCGCGCAGACGATCTCCAACGTCGTCCAGGCCGCGGTGGGTTTCGTCCTGCTGAGGCGCCGCTTCGGCGCCGTCGACCTGTCGGAGACGGTGCGCACCTACGTCCGTCTGGCGATCGCCGCGATCATCGCCACCGGCGTCACGTTGCTCGTCAGTTTCCTCGTCCACCAGGTCGCGCCCGTCACGCGTGTCGAGAGCCTCGTCGAACTGCTCATCATCGGCCCGCTGTTCCTGGCCGTGTACTTCCTCGTCGCGAGCCGCCTGCGCGTGCAGGAGATCAACAGCCTGCTCGGCCCGATCACCCGTCGTCTGCGTCGAGGCTGACGTCCCCTCGCGGTCGTGACGCGTCATCGTCACGGCCCTCGGGGCGATGCCTCCAGACCTCGCCGCGCCGAAGGGACGCCGTACCGCGTGGTTGCCCGGCGGGCTGCTTAGGATGAACCGAGCCCGGCGTCTCAGCGACGCGCGGGCCGTGGTTCATCGACGCGACGAGGAGTGCGAGTGCAGGGCATCACGAAGGGCACGGTGCTGGGCAACCGGTACGAGCTGACGTCCGAGATCTCGGACGCCCCCGGTCTCGCACGCTGGATCGCGCGTGACGAGAAACTCGGGCGTGACGTCGCCATCACCGTCGTCGGGTCGCGTTCGGCGCACGCCGACGCGGCACTCGACAGTGCCCGCCGCGCCGCGGGCGTCGAGGACCCGCGCCTCGTGCGCGTGCTCGACGCGGGGCGCGACGACGAGTTCGCGTACATCGTCGAGGAGCCGCACACGGGCGCCTACAGCCTCGCCGACCTCGCACGCTTCGAACCGATGCATCCCGAGGAGGCACGTCGCATCGTCGGTGAGACGGCGAGCGCCCTCGAGGCCGCGCGTCAGCGCGGCCTGCACCACCTCATCCTGACGCCGCGTCACGTCCTACGCCTCGCCGACGGTTCCATCGCCGTCACCCAGGTCGCCGTCGGTGGCTCTCTCGCCGGGCGTGACGACGTCTCCAGCTCCGAGGCGACCGCCATCGACACGCGTGCGCTCGTGGATCTGCTCTACACGGCCTTGACGGGCACGTGGCCGGGCGACCCGCAGGACATCGAGGGCCTCAAGGGCATCGAACTCGCGCAGCGTCGCGCCGACGGGCAGATCGCGACACCCGCCGAGATCGTCGACGGCGTGCCGAGTGATCTCGACGCGATGTGCCGCCAGGTCCTCAACACCGGTGACGGCCCGCGCACGCCGGGCGAGGTCGCGCGTCAGCTCGCGCCGTGGTCGGCGCAGATCATCACGGCTCCGGGTCGTGGGCGACGCAGCGTCGAAACCGATGACGACACCGCTGACGAGCCCGAGTCGACGTTCGTCGTCCGCCGGGCCGACGAGCGCGCGGGTTCCGGCGACGGTGCAGGCAAGCGCTCGGCCGTCGGAGCCGTCGGTGCTGCGGCCCTCGCAGCGGCAGGTTCGAGCAAGGGTGGCTCGGACAAGAGCGCCTCCGGCAAGGCCGGTGCGACGAGCAGCGGGGTGAGCACCGTCAAGAAGAGCGGCACCAAGAATGGTTCGTCCTCCACCGACGACGTGCGCGGCGACGACGCCACCGACCCCGGCGCGAAGCCCGCGGTGGCTCTTCCGCGCAAGCCCGCCCCGCGTCGTGTCAACGAACCCGACCCCGCCGACGCGACGATGGTGGGCCGCCCCGTCGCTTTCGACGCGGACGAGACCACGCAGTTCAACCTCGACGACGAGGACGCCGCGTACGCCCGCACCTCCTACGACCCGTCGTTCGAGGAGCTCGAACCCCCGGTACCGGGGTTCAACGGCGGCACCGACGACCCTGACCCGGCGAGCAGCAAGCTCGCCCTCGTCCTCGTCGGCCTCATCGTGCTCGGTGCGCTCGTGCTCGCCATCTTCGGGCTCCAGGGCATCGCCGGCAGCTCTGACAAGCCGGACGCCGCCGCGAAGCCCAGCACGTCCGCCTCGTCGCCGAAGGGTTCGAGTGCGCCGTCCTCTGCCTCGAGCGCTGCACCGGCAGGCACCCCCGTCCAAGCCGCCGCAGCCACGCTCGTGAACGCGCAAGGAGCGCGCCAATCCGGCTCGCTGGCCGCGGCCAACGCCATCGACGGCAACCCCGACACGGTGTGGATGAGCTTGCGCTACCGTCGCGCCTCCTGGGGCGGCGACCCCGACATGGGTGGCGTCAGCATCGACCTGGGTTCGCAGACAGCCGTCAAGACCATCAAGGTGACGCCCGGCAAGCGCACGCCGCTGACCGCCGACGTCTACGTCAGCGACACCCCCGGCAAGACGGGCACGAAGGTCGGCTCGATGTCGAGCGCGACGAGTGAGCAGACGATCTCGACGAACGCGTCGGGCCGCTATGTCACTGTCTTCATCCCGACTCAGACGAAGCCCGCCGGCCAGTCGTACTACGAGTCGTCGATCGCCGAGGTCACGGTCTCGAAGTGAACGGATCAGTGCTTCGGGACAGCACCGACGAAGAACTCGTCCAGGCTCATCGTGAGGGCGACCCGGACGCGTTCGGCGTGCTGTTCGAGCGCTACAAGGACAGGATGTGGGCGGTCGCCCTGCGCACGACCCGCGACCCGGAGCTCGCCGCGGACGCCGTGCAGGAGGGTTTCCTCGCCGCGTTCAGACGCCTCGAGTCGTTCCGCGGTGATGCGAAGTTCTCGACATGGCTGCACCGCGTCGTCGTCAACTCCGCACTCGACCGGCTGCGCCGACTGAAGCCGACGCAGGAGTGGCCCGAGTACGACATCGCCGACACGCGGGACGCGCATGCGCAGACCGACGTCCGCCTCGACGTCCGTCAGGCCCTTGCGCAGCTGCCCGAGGGGCAGCGCCTGTGCCTCGTCCTCGTCGACATGGAGGGTCTCAGCGTCACCGAGGCCGCGACGCACCTCGGCATCGCCGAGGGCACCGTGAAGTCGCGGTGTGCGCGGGGGCGCACTGCCCTCGCGGGCATGCTCGCGGATCGATGACGCCGAGGCGTCATCCCGAAGACGTGGCTCACGTCACGGAACCACCGTGCCCGCCTGCGCGTCAGACACAATGAAGCGCCCGTCCACGCTCATGAGAGGAGGCCTGACATGGCCCGCAACTTCCGCGACGAGTGGGAGGCGTCCGCGCACGCCGACGACCAACCGGTCGCGTCGGCCGAGGTGCAGCAACAGATCGCTGCCCTGCTGCGGACGGAGGCCTCCCGCGACGCTCCCCGCATGCCCGACGACGTCGCCACGCGCGTGCGCGACGCGCTGACGAGCGCGTCCCGTGAGGCGGGGGTGCCCTCGGACGAGAGGCTGTCGGACGTGCGACGTCCGCCCGAAGATCTCCAGCGCGATGAGCACCCCAGGATGCCCCCGGCGGTGCCGCTGCCGCAGCGTCCTGGAACGCAGCAGCGCCCTGCGGCCCCGGCTTCCGAAGGACAGATGAATCCTCCGGCGGCGTCGCAGAGACCGTCAGGGGCCACCGTCACCTCCCTGGACGGCCATCGTCGCCGACGCACCCTCGGGCGCGCGGCGCTGGCGCTCGGCGCCGCGGCGGCCGTCGCCATCGGTGCGGTGACCCTCGTGACGAACCGTGACGAGTCCCATCCGAGTGCCCAGCCCACGGCAGGGGCGTCGATGGAACCTGCCGAGGAGAACTACGCCTCACGCGTGCGTGTCACGCAGACGCAGACGAAGTACACGTCGACGGATCTCGCGACGCAGGCTGCGGCGCTGCGGACGTCGAAGTCGCCTGCGATCGAACCCGCGCAGGCCAACGCGCAATCCCTGGGCCCCCTGGCCACCGGCGAGGGCGTGCAGGCCTGCCTGCAGGCCGTCGCGAAGGGCGTCATCGAGAAGCCCGACGCCGTCTACGCCGACTTCGCCACCTACGACGGCACCCCCGCCGTCATCGTCGTCGCCGTGAAGGGCCGCACGTCGACGGCCTGGGTCGTCTCGCGCACCTGCAGCACGGCCACCGACCTCGAGGCGGGGCCGACGTCCGTCACGACGTGAGGGCCGGGGTCGACGGTTTCGCATCGACTTGCTCGCCAGCCCGGTGGCTCGACGCCGCGGTACGCCTCGGCATGCGCTCGGAATGTCCCACGACTAGAGTGCGTTGTGCAGGGTGACAGCGGGCGCGCGACAGCGCCGAGACCTTCCCCGGGCAGCCCGTGACAAGACAACGAAGGAAGCTTTCGTGAGCGACCAGGCCGTGCGCAACCTCATCATCATCGGCTCCGGCCCCGCCGGGTACACCGCCGCCGTCTACGCGGCGCGAGCCAATCTCGAACCGCTCGTGTTCGAGGGCTCCGTCACCGCTGGTGGCGCCCTGATGAACACCACCGAGGTGGAGAACTTCCCCGGTTTCTCGGACGGCATCATGGGCCCCGACCTCATGGAGAACATGCGTGCGCAGGCCGAGCGCTTCGGCGCCGAGCTCGTGCGTGACGACGTCACCTCCGTCGATCTGACCGGTGCCGTCAAGACGGTCGTCGACGGCGAGGGCGTCACCCACCGCGCGAAGGCCGTCATACTCGCGATGGGCTCGGCGTACCGCGAACTGGGCCTTCCCGACGAGAAGCGCCTCTCCGGCCACGGCGTCTCGTGGTGCGCGACGTGCGACGGCGCGTTCTTCCGCAACCAGGAGATCATCGTCGTCGGCGGTGGCGACTCGGCCGTCGAGGAAGCCACCTTCCTCACGCGCTTCGCGGCGAAGGTGACGATGGTGCACCGGCGCGACGAGCTTCGCGCCTCCAAGATCATGGCCGAGCGCGCCGAGAACGACCCCAAGATCGAATTCGCCTGGAACAGCGAGGTCGTCGCCATCCACGGCGAGGACAAGCTGACCGGCGTGACGCTGCGCGACACCGTCACCGGTGACGAACGCGAGCTCGCCGCGACCGGCCTGTTCATCGCGATCGGCCACCTGCCGCGCAACGAGCTCGTCACCGGGCAGATCGAGCTCGACGACGAGGGTTACGTCGTCGCGCAGGAGCGTTCAACGCACACGAACGTCGACGGCGTCTTCGCGTGCGGCGACCTCGTCGACCACACCTACCGTCAGGCCATCACGGCCGCCGGTTCGGGCTGCTCCGCAGCCCTCGACGCCGAGCGCTTCCTCGCCCACCTCGACGCGGCCGGCGAGCCCGCTCCCGACGCGTCCCTCACCGCGGAGCCGCAGGGCGCCGACGCGGCGCGCTGATCACCTTCGACCGACCAAGAACCATCGACCACGGGTGCCGCTTCGCCGGTGCCGCCACAGAGGAGAACATCATGGGAGCCACCAAGCCCACCACGGACGCCACGTTCGACGCCGACGTCCTGAAGAACAGCAAGCCCGTCCTCGTCGACTTCTGGGCCGAGTGGTGCGGCCCGTGCCGCGCCGTCGCGCCGATCCTCGAGGAGATCGCAGCGGCGAACGCCGACAAGATCGACGTCTACAAGCTCAACACGGACGAGAACCCGGCGATCTCCGCGAAGTACGGCATCACCGGCATCCCGACCATGAACGTCTACCAGAACGGTGAGGTCGTCAAGACGATCGTCGGCGCCATGCCGAAGCCGAAGCTGCTGCGCGAGCTCGAGCCGTTCCTCGGCTGAACCGAGCCGCATCACGACACTGTCGGGCGCGCAGCGTCCGACGACGAAGCCCCGGCCCCCCCCCCCCCCCCCCCCCCCACCCCGTCAGGCGCTGTGCGTCACTGGATGGCGTTGACGGCCGTCTTGACCTTGCCCTGGATGTCGGCCGGCAGCGGCGCGTAACCCTGGGATTCGAGGTTCTTCTGGATGTCGTCGCCGGCGAAGTAGGTGAGGAACGACTTCACGGACTTGCCGATCTCGGCGTCCTTGTACTTCGAGCAGACGACCTCGTACGTGACGAGGACGATCGGGTAGGCGCCCGCTTCCTTCGTCGCGTAGTCGAGCTTGAGGCGCAGGTCGTTGCCCGTGCCGTCGATCTTCGCGGCAGAGATGGCCTTGGACGCCGAGGCGCCGGTCAGCTCGACGGCGCCCGCGCCGTTGTCGATCTTCGCGACCTGCAGCTCGTTGTCCTTCGCGGCCGACCACTCGGCGTACGTGATGCCACCGTCGGTCGACTTCACGGACGAGGTCACGCCGGCCGTCTTGGCCTTGCCTTCGCCCTTGCCCGTCCACTTCTTGCCGGGCTCGGCCGTCCACTTGTCCTTCGCGGAGGCGGCGAGGTACTTCGTGAAGTTCTCCGTCGTGCCCGACTCGTCCGAGCGGAAGAAGACCTTGATGTCCTTGGCCGGCAGGGTGACGCCCTTGTTGACCGCGGCGATCGCCGGGTCGTTCCACTTCGTGATCTTGCCGTTGAAGATGTCGGCGAGGACGGCCGGCGTCAGCGTGATCGGGTCCTTGACGTCCTTCAGGTTGTACGAGACGGCGATCGGGCCGGTCACCATCGGGATGTTCCAGGCCTCGGAACCGCAGGCCGTCTTGGCCTCGTCGGTCTCGATCTTGCCGTCCTTCGGCTTCGTCTTGAGCGCGGAGTCAGAGCCGGCGAAGTTGACCTGGCCGGCGATGAACTGCTTGATGCCGTTGCCGGAACCGGTCGCGTTGTAAGTGACGTTGTTGTCGCAGGTCTTGCCGTACTTCTCGATGGCGTCCTGGATCGCGTTGTCCTGGGCGGAGGAACCCTCGGCCTTCAGGTCCTTCTTGCCGCAGTCGGCCGAACCCGAGTCGCCGCCGGACTTGGCGGCGTCCGTCGCGCTGGAGCCTGCGGACTTGGCGCCGTCGGTGGCGGAGTCGGACGACTCGCTGCCACAGGCGGACAGGGCAAGGGCGCCGGCCAGCGCGACGCCGGAGATGCGGGCGATGCTCGTGATCTTCACGGGATACAGACCTCTCGTCACAAAGTATTTCCGGGCACGTGCCTGGACGCTTGGAACCTAGGTCGTTCACGTGTCGCGAATCCCCCTTCGAGGTAAACGTTGAGTGAACGCAGTCTGAGGGGTGTGAGAGGCCTTGGGCAGTGGGAGATTGCCGGTCGGAATCGGTGCTCAGCGTTCCCGGGGTGGGGTGCGCAACCGCTCCACCGAGACGATCCGCGCCTCCTGGCCGCCACCGAGGACCTGGCAGACGAGCACCTCGCCCTTGTCCATCCCGTGCGCCTTGATGTGGTCGAGGCAGCGACGCGTCGCCGACCCGGTCGACGCGAGTGCGGACAACCCCGCCACGAGATCGGGGATGAGGGGGCGGTGAGTGCACAACGCCGTCGCATCGGCGCGCTCGAGGGCGCGCGTCAACTGGCGGGCGGCCTTCTCAGGACGAGCGGCGAAGGTCTCCTCCGACAGCGCGCTCCTCGTCTGCAACCGCGTCCCGCTCGCGGACGTGAACGGCTTGACCGTCTGCACGCACCGCGTCGACGACGACGACACGACGCGCTCAGGAGCCCACGCCCCGAGGACGGGGACGAGCGCAGCGGCCCGTGCGCGGCCGCGCTCGCTCAGCGGGCGGCGGGCGTCGTCGTCACCCCGATACGCGGCGCGCGCCTGGGCGTGGGCGTGACGCACGAGCAGCAGCGGCCACGTCTCGAGGCGGCCGTCACGCTCGGCTTCGAGCAGGGCGTCGAGGGGGATGCGGTCGCGTGCGTAGGTGAGCGTTCGTCGAGCCGTCTCGACGTCGAGCCAGCGCACCTCGTCGACCTCGTGCTCGAGCACTCCGCTGCCGCCGACGACCTGGGCGGCCCAGTACCGGACGAGCTTCGTCGCGCCGTTGTCGAGGCCGTAGACGAGCTCGGGCAGGGGGATGCCGAGACGCACCTGCAGCCCCGTCTCCTCGAGCACCTCACGCGCAGCGGCCTGAGCGAACGTCTCATCGGGGTCGAGCTTGCCCTTCGGCCACGACCAGTCGTCATAGCGCGAACGATGAACGAGCGCCACCTCGATGCGGCTGCGGCGGCGGCGCCACACGAGCGCCCCGGCAGCAGGCACCAGCTCGGGGTTCCTGCCGCGCGTCACCGCCGGCGGGCCTTGCGACGACGCTTCGAGTACGCCTCGATCAGATCGGCCTGGTAGTCGTTCTTCGGCGCGCCGTCGGGCGTGAGGTTCTCCCGGATCCAGCGGCCCTCGGCGTCGAGACGCCACGACGAGGTCTGCGGGCTCATGCCGGTGGCGACGAGGTCGACGACCGTCGCGACCTGGCGCTCGTCCGTAAGCCGCACGAGCGCTTCGACGCGGCGGTCGAGGTTGCGGTGCATCATGTCGGCGCTGCCGATGTAGGCGATCGGCTCCTGGCCCTCGACGTCGAAGACGAACACACGGCTGTGCTCGAGGAAGCGCCCGAGGATCGAGCGCACCTCGATGTTCTCGCTCAGTCCGGGTACGCCCGGACGCAGCGCGGAGATGCCGCGCACGAGAACGTTGACCTTCACCCCGGCCTGCGAGGCGCGGTAGCAGGCGTCGATGATCTGCTCGTCGACGATAGAGTTGACCTTGAATGACACGCTCGAGGCCTTGCCGGCCCTGGCCGCCTCGATGCACCGGTCGATCTGCTCGATCAAGCCGGAACGCACCGAACGCGGCGCCACGAGAAGGCGCTTGAACTTGGCGCGCGGCGCCATGCCCGACAGCTGGTTGAACAGCCGGCCCAGGTCCTCGCCCACATCGGGGTCAGTCGTGAGCAGCCCGAGGTCCTCGTAGAGACGAGCCGTCTTGGGGTTGTAGTTGCCGGTGCCGACGTGGCAGTAGCGGCGGATGCCGTCGCCCTCATGCCGCACGACGAGGCACAGCTTCGCATGCGTCTTGAGCCCGACCATGCCGTAGACGACGTGCACGCCCGCGCGCTCGAGCTTGCGCGCCCACGTGATGTTGTTCTCCTCGTCGAAGCGCGCCTTGATCTCGACGACGGCGAGCACCTGCTTGCCGGCCTGCGCTGCGTCGATGAGTGCCGAGATGATCGGCGAGTTGCCGCTCGTGCGGTACAGCGTCTGCTTGATGGCGAGCACGTCTGGGTCGGCTGCGGCCTGCTCGACGAACGCCTGCACCGACGTCGAGAACGAGTCGTAGGGGTGGTGCAGCAGGATGTCGCTCGAACGCATCGCGCCGAGGACGTCGGGGGCCTCGGAGCGCTCGACCGGCGCGAGCAGCGGGTGGGTCTTCGGCATGAACCGTGGCCACTGCAGCTCGCTGCGGTCGAGATCGGCGATGTCACCGAGGCCGCGCAGGTCGAGCGGCTCGGGCAGGCGGAAGACCTCGTCGTCGCTGACGCCCAGCTCACGCGTCAGCAGGTCGAGGACGTGATCGTCCATGTCGTCGGCGACCTCGAGACGCACCGCCGCGCCGAAACGGCGTCGCGTCAGCTCCTTCTCGAGGGCGGTGAGCAGGTTCTCGGCGTCGTCCTCCTCGACCTCGAGATCCTCGTTGCGCGTGACGCGGAAGGTGAATTGCTCGTGCACCTCCATGCCGGGGAACAGCACGTCGAGATGCTCGGCGATGACGTCCTCGAGGGTGACGAAGCGCGCGTCGTACAGCGGGTCCTCGCCTTCGCCCGTCGGCAGCTTGACCATGCGTGGCAGCAACGGCGGCACCTTCACGCGAGCGAAGTGCTCGCGGCCCGTCTTGGGGTCGATGAGCAGCACCGCGAGGTTGACCGACAGGCCCGAGATGTACGGGAAAGGATGCGCCGGGTCGACGGCCAGCGGGGTGAGGACGGGGTAGACCTGCGCCTCGAAGTAGGTGCCCAGGTAGTCACGGTCCGCGTCCGTCAGCTGCGAGAGCTTGAGCAGGCGGATGCCCTCATCCTCCAGGGCCGGGCGGACCTGGCGCTGGAAGATGCCGGCGTGCAGATCCATGAGGTCGTGCGAGGCGCGCGTCAGGTCGTCGAGCAGCTCGCGCGGTTCGAGACCGGACGCCGAGCGCACCGCGAGGCCGGCGGCGATGCGGCGCTTGAGGCCCGCCACACGCACCATGAAGAACTCGTCGAGGTTCGACGAGAAGATCGACAGGAAGCGGGCGCGCTCGAGCAGCGGCACGTTCGGGTCGGTCGACAGCTGCAGGACACGCTCGTTGAACTGCAGCCACGACATCTCGCGGTCGAGGAAACGGTCTGCGGGCAGCTCCGGCTCGTCAGCAGAGGCGGTCTTCGTCGACTTCGCCTTCTCCGTCGTGGCCGCCGAGCGCGCGACGTTGCGTGGACGAGAGGCCGCGCGTGGCTTGAACCGGGCGACGGCCGTCGACGGAGACGAGGGAGTAGTCTCGGGCGGCGAGTCGTCGGCGCGGCCCGCATCCTGCGGTTCCTTGGAGGCGGCGGTCTTGGGCGCAGTGCTCATGGCTCTATCTTCACATCGCCCGGGCAGGCGTGTGGACGTACATCACGTCGTGAGCAGCACGGACGAACCCACGCCGCGTGTAGGTGGCCTTGGCCGGTTCGTTGTCGCCCTCGACGTAGAGCTCGACGCTGCTCGCCCCCGCGTCACGCAGGTGAGCCAGGCCGAGGGCAGTGAGCGGCCCGGCGATGCCTCGTCCTTGCCACTCGGGTGCGACCGCGACGACGTACACCTCGCCGGCCTCGTCGCCCGGCTCGTGCTTCGTCCAGTGCGAGGCGACGAGCTCTCCGCTCGCCTCGTCCCACACGAGGATCAGACCCGCCGGGTCGAACCACTCCTGCGCCTCGCGCTCGCGGAAGTCGGCGAGCGTCATACGCCCCTGTTCGGGGTGATGCGCGAAGGCGCGCGCGTTGAGATCGACCCAGGCCTGCGCCTCGCGCTCGCTGCCGTCGTAACCGCGCGCGACCAGACCCGCGGGGAGTGCGACGTCGAACGTCTCGTCGGCGGTGAGCGGACGCGTCATGCGCCACAGCTCGCGCGCCTTGCGCGCACCGAGGCTCGCAGCGAACGCCTGGGCAGCGGGCAGATCGCCGTGGGCCCAAAGGCGTACGGGCGTCGCAGTATCGCTCCTGGACTCGTCCAGGGCCACGAGCAGAGCCCGTGCGACACCCGCGCGGCGGGCGTCGGGCGCCGTCACGAGATCGCATCCGCTTGCATCTGACTGCGCGTCGACGAGCACGCCGACCGGTGAGCCCTCCCGGGAGGCGACGAGGACGCGGGCCGGTGGCGCGAGGCGCTCCAGCGCGAACAGCGACTCCTCGTTGAGGGCAGCCACACCGTCGCTCTTCGCCGCGGAGCGCGCGAGCGCCAGCACGGCGTCGACCTCGTCGGGGCGGGCCGGGTGGACGTCGAGGTTCTGTGCGTCGATCTTCATGGCGTTCACGCTAGCGCGCACGGGTGACAACCGCGGAACGACGGGAGATGCAGAAGCCAAGATCGCGCCGGGAGCGCTGCTCGCGTCGGCCCGCACGGAAGCGTCACGCGCCGTTCACGCCACCATCGACGAAGCGGTACCCGACGTTGCGGACCGTGCCGATCGACGTCTCGTGCTCGGCTCCGAGCTTGGCCCGCAACCGTCGCACGTGGACGTCGACGGTACGCGTGCCGCCGTAGTAGTCGTAGCCCCAGACCTCTTGCAGCAGCTGCGCGCGGGTGAAGACCCGCCCCGGGTGCTGCGCGAGGTGCTTGAGCAGCTCGAACTCCTTGTAGGTGAGGTCGAGCGACCGCCCACGCACCCGCGCCGAGTACGACTCCTCGTCGATGACGAGGTCGCCGGCGGTGATCTGCGTGTTCGCCTCGTCGGGCTGCGAACCGGCGCGGGCCAGAGCCAGACGGATGCGGGCGTCGACCTCGGCGGGGCCCGCGACATCGAGGACCACGTCGCTGATCAACCACTCGGGGGTCAGTGCGACGAGGCCGCCCTCGGTGAAGATGGCGAGGACGGGCGTACCCGGCCACGCGGCCTCGACCATGCGGGTGACGCCGCGCATCGCGACGAGGTCGGTGCGCGCGTCGACGATGACGACGTCGGCGTCGAGCGGAGCGGCGAGCCGCTCCGGGTCGGGCGTGCTCACGCGCACCCGGTGGCTCAGCAGCCCCAGAGTAGGAAGCACCTCGACGCTCGCGCCGCGAGCCGTCGTCAGAAGCAGGAGGTGCGCCACGCGTCAAGACTACGGTTAGCGTGGAGAGGCTGCCGGAGCATGGTCGAAGGATGGAACATCGGATGACGACAGACGTAGACGCTCGCCCGAATGTGCGGGTGCGCTACTGGGCGGGTGCGGCGCAGGCCGCCGGGTGCGACGAGGAGAACCTGCCGCTCGCGGTGGGTGAGGCGCGCCAGAACCCCGAGCTCACCGGCCGCGACGTACGCGCGCTCATCATGCGGGCCCACCCCGACATCGAGGCCGTGCTCGCACGCTGCAGCCTGCTGCACGGCGGCCGTCGCCTCGCCGATGACGCCTCGTTCGAGCCGTCAGACGTCGTCGAGGTGCTGCCCCCGTTCGTCGGGGGATGAGCCGTCAGGGGATGAGCACCGGCGCGCGGGATGCGAGGATGGGCGCGTGACCTCCGCCAAACCACCGACGCCGTCGATGCGCGCCTCCGGCGCGTGCGCCGGAGCTGTTGCGTCCGCCGCGATCTGCGCGGCGTCCTTCGCGCCGGTGACGCTGATCGCGCTCGTCTTCGTGGTACTCGGGTGTGGGCTCGCTTGTGGGTGGCCACGCCTCGTCGATCTGCCGAGCCCGCGCGGTACCTCGTCGGTGCTCGTGGGCACCGCCGCCGCCCTGGCCGTCACGATGCTCGCCAGCGATGTCGGAGACCGCACGCGGTGGGCCGGTGCCGTCCTGTGTGTCGGTCTCATCGCGAGCTTCCTGCACCAACTGCTGCGCCAGGACGGGCGTCCGCGCCTCGTCATGACGCTCGCCGGCACGGCGCTCGGCCTCGGCGTGCTCGGGGCAGGCGCCTACTTCATCGACGCCGCCGACTCGTCCCAGACGCGCCACCTCATGCTCGCCACAGGCCTCGCGACGCTCGTCGGCAGCGTCCTCGACGGCGTGGCGGGGGCGACGTCACGGCGCCTCGAACTGGGTGCGGCGCAGTGCGTGCTCGGCGCGATCGCCGGGTGCGGCGCCGTCATCGCGGGCGCATCGGTCGCGTCGGCCGCCCTGGCTGGTGGCGCGGCGGGCCTGTTGTCGTGGGCGTGCCTGCGTACGACGGTGACGCTTGCGACGTCCGCCCACACGCGGGCGCAGCTCGCCGCGGGGTGTGCGTGCGTCCTCGTCTGTGGCCTCGTGCCCGTCGCGGTGGCGCGTCTCGTCTGAGCGCCCGCAAGCCCGGTTGTCCGCACCAGGTCGTCGGCACGATTGCCGCTCGAACCACCACGGACGCCGATGGGCGCCGCACCCGGTGAGGGAGGCGGCGCCCACCGGCGCGTCAGGCAGGAGCGCAGAACGTCAGTCGACGCGCTTGAGCTCGGCCGAGGCGTAGCTCTGCAGCGGTTTGCCGTTGAGCGCCGCGTCGTAGGCCCACATGAGGTTGGAGTTGACGTAGCCGAGCATGCGCGCGCCGGCCGTGTACTCGGGCGCCTGCGGCGAGCGGATGACGCCGTCGGTGCGCAGTTCGATCTTCGCGGGGGAGGTGTTGCCGTAGTACATCTCCACGATGCCGCTCGGGTGCGTCACCATGAACTCGACCTCGTTGTTCTCCAGCGGGCGCCAGTAGCCGAACTCCGTGTCGATGGTGTCCGTCTTGTTGCCCTGCTCGTCGAGCTTCCACATGCGCGAGTGCCACTCGAGGAAGGGGCGCTCGTCGTGGCTGACGACGAGTTCCTGGCCGAAGTTGGCCGACTCCATGCCGGGGTAGCCGATGACACCGGCGCCCTCCCAGCGGCCGACGAGCCAGGCGAGGGGGGCGAGTTCGATGGGCATGTTGACATCAAGTTCGAAAGGCACGGCACCAGGCTATCCGGTGACGTGCCTCTCGATCGAGCCGCGCGCAGGGGCTTTCCGCGTCCTGGGCCTCAGCTCGCAGCGCCCACGCGCCCGTTCGGGACGCCGGACATGTCGTCCTTGCGCAGGCCGTCGCTCAGCTTCTCGAGGCCTGCCTCATCGACGTAGTCGACCGATCCTGCGGCGCCCTCGTTGCCGAAACCGGTGTACGGCGCCGTGTAGAAGGTGATGTTCTGCGTGTCGAGGTCGCGCAGGCTGTAGGCGAGGCTCGTCATGTACCCAGAGGTGAATCCGTCGTCGACGGCCAGGTTGTCGGAGATGTCGCCGACGAGCTTGGTGATGGTCACCGGGTTGGTCAGGACGCCCTGGGTCTTGGCCTTCTTGAACATGGCGAGAATCCAGGCCTGCTGGTTCTTGCCACGGTCGATGTCGCCGTTCTTGAGCTGGTGACGCTCCTGGACGTAGTGGCGGGCCTGGGTGCCGTTCATGTGGTTCATGCCCTTGGACCAGCTGCCGTATCCCTTCTCGTCGAAGGCCTGCGGCACGTAGATGTCGACGCCGCCCATGTCGTCGGTGAGCTTCTCGAAGCCCTTGAACCCGATCTGCGCGACGTGATCGATGTGGACGTTCGTCGCCTTCTCGATCGTCTGGATGAGCAGGGTCGGGCCGCCGTACGCGTAGGCGGCGTTGATCTTGTTCTTGCCGTGGCCCGGGATGTCGACGTAGTAGTCGCGCGGGAAGTGCACGACGGAGACCTGCTTGCGGTCGTTGCTGATGTGGACGAGCTGGATGACGTCGGAACGGCTTCCGTCACGCAGGCTCGTGTTACGGCTGTCCGAGCCGAGCAACAGGATGTTCTGGGCGTCCCCGGCCGCGGCGTCTCGCGTCACGTTCGAGCTCGGCAGGAGCTTCTCGCGCGAGACGTTCGAGTCGAACACGTACTTGAGGTACAGGAAGAACCCGCCGATGACGAGGGCGACGATGAGCAGCAGCGCGAGCAGCGTGTAGAGCAGGACACGCAGCTTGCTACGCCTCCGTCGCCGGCCGGGGGCCTTCGTCGCGCGGGAGCTGGCACCGTCGCTCGTCTCGCCCGTCGCGCTCGTGCCGTCGTGGGGCGAAGGGCCCGGGGTGCCGGGCGCGTCGTCGGCGTGCGGCATCGAGGTCTCGTCTGACATGGCCCCAGCATAGGTGGGCCGACCGAGGCTCACCTGGGAGCCGCGCGGACCCGCGCGTACGGTGGTGCGGTGAGTGATATGCAGCCCCTGCCCCCTGAGGTCTCGGACGCGGACCGGGCCACGAATCCGGACACCGTCGACGCCGCCCATGCCGGCGCGACGACGAACGCCCCCGCGTCGCAGCATGAGGCGGCCCACGCGGGCGACCGCTCGCCGTCCCTCGACCTGCCCGGCGCCGTGGCGGCCGACGGCTTCTGGGCGTCGGTGCCCGCCCACTACGGCAACCCGCTCGCCGAGCAGCGCGCGCTCGAGCAGGGCCGGGCTCACGTCGACCTGTCGGCCCGCGGCGTCGTGCGGGTCGCCGGCCCCGACCGCCTCTCCTGGCTGCACTCGATGACGACGCAGCACCTCGCCGACCTGGCGCCGTTCACCTCGACGGAGACGCTCGTGCTCAGCCCGCACGGGCACGTCGAGTTCGCCCTGCACGTCGTCGACGACGGCGAGGCGACGTGGCTGACGACCGATCCCGGGCGCAGTGCCGAATTGGCCGCTTGGCTGCGACGCATGCAGTTCATGCTGCGCGTCGAGGTGGCAGACGTCTCCGACGAACACGCAGTCATCGGTGAGGTGAACGACGAGGAGTCGACCCCCGAGCAGGTGCGGGAGACCGGCGTCATCGCCTGGCGTGACCCGTGGCCGGCGCTCGGCCCCATGAGCGCGGCGTACGGTCCGAGCGCGCAGCACCCTGGTTCGGAGCGTCGGTGGCGCGAACTCATCGTGCCGCGCGAGCGGTTCGAGGCGGTCTTCGCCAAGGCTCAGCCGGCGGGCCTGTGGGCCGCGGAGGCGCTGCGCGTCGCGGCCTGGCGACCCGACGGGCTGCTCGAGGTCGACCACCGGACCATTCCGCACGAGCTCGACTGGCTGCGCAGCGCCGTGCATCTGCAGAAGGGGTGCTACCGGGGGCAGGAGACCGTCGCCCGCGTCCACAACCTGGGTCGCCCGCCGCGGCGGTTGGCGTTCGTCCATCTCGACGGCAGCGACCACACGCTGCCCGAGGTCGGCGCCGAGGTCATGGTGCCCGGAGCCCCCCGTGCTGCGGGTCGGCTGACGTCAGTGGCGCGTCACCACATCGACGGGCCGATCGGCCTCGTCGTGCTCAAGCGTTCAACCCCAGCTGACGCGCCGCTGCTGATCGGCGGGGTGGCCGCCGCGCAGACCGTCATCGTCGCGCCCTGAGTGTTCGCGGCCGTGATGCTCGGGGCGGGGTCAAGGGGTCCTGACCGTGGAGGGTCTCAGATGAGTCTACCGGGACGGGATGCAAAAAATGTGAGTCATGTCACAAAACCGATGGGTAGCGGTTGTCTGTATTGGCCATAGGGGTGGAGCTGTCACCCCTATGAGGCCGCAAAACGGCCCTGAAGCGTGTCGGGGTCCACTCCCACGGGTGAGATCCGAGGGGCGGGTGACGCGGAGGAGACCCCCAGGTTGCATCCTGTCCAGACCCCTTTCGCGGCCGGGGGTGGTGACAGCGGCCAGGAAAAATGATCGGCTGATGCCAAGCCGCACGGCGACCTGGACGGATGCGAATCCGGTCGGATCGGCGTGCATCCGCCATCACGAAGGAGAACGAAAATGCTTTCCGTTGACGACGTTCTGGCCACCCGATCCGGCAAGGCCTACGACAGCGACGGCGACAAGATCGGTTCGGTCGGCGAGGTCTACCTGGACGACCAGACGAGCCAGCCCGCCTGGGTCACGGTCAACACGGGCCTGTTCGGTACCTCCGAGTCCTTCGTCCCGCTCGAGGGCGCCCGCGTGGAGGGTGAGGACCTGCACCTCCCCTACACGAAGGCCAAGATCAAGGACGCCCCGCGTCAGGACGCTGACAAGCACCTCGACGTCGAGCAGGAAGAGGCGCTCTACCGCTACTACGGCCTGTCGAACGGTGGCACGACGCGCGACGGTGACCGTCGTGACTTCGACGGCCGCGACGCCGCTGCCGCCGGCACGGCCGGAACCGCCGGTGACGCCGCCGGTCACCACGACCACGACGCCAAGGACCGTGTGGAGGGTCGCGTCGACGAGGCTCGCGCCGACCACGAGTTCCGCAAGGAAGAGCACGACGAGCGTCGCGTCGAGCGTGACGAGCGCAACCTCGAGCGCGACGAGAACGGCGTCGTTCTTCACGAGGAGCGCCTCAACGTCGCCAAGGAGCGTCGTGAGGCCGGCAAGGCTCGCCTGCGCAAGTACGTCGTCACCGAGCAGCAGCAGGTCGAGGTCCCCGTCACCCGCGAAGAGGTTCACGTGACCCGTGAGCCCGTCAACGAGCGCGTCGACGGCAATGTCCAGCTCGGCGAGGAGACGCAGACGGTGACGCTGCACGAGGAGCGCCCGGTCGTCGACAAGGAGACCGTCGCCACCGAGCGCGTCGGCCTCGACGTCGACCAGGTCCAGGAGACGCAGCGCGTCCAGGCGGAGGTCGGTCACGAAGAGGTCCGCGTCGAGAACGGCGTCGAGGGCACGCGTGGCACCGACGATGTGCGTGGCACCGACGGCGTCCGCGACGGTGACGACCGCTCCTTCGCCGACAAGGCCAAGGACAAGGTTCGCGACGTCAAGGACAACCACTGAGGTTGACCGCATCTAGCCTCGGCTAGTCGCAGACGAAGGCCCGCCGCTCCCTGGGGGAGTGACGGGCCTTCGTCATGTCCGCGCCAGCCCGTAAGGTCGGAGCATGAGTTCGCCCACCGCTGATCAGATCACCGCGATGCTCGCCGGGGCGCCGGTCATGGCCCGCGTCGACCGCTCGGGTTTCGTCGAGTCCGTCCACCGTGCGCTCGCGTGCGTCACCACTGCCAAGGGGGCCGTTCAGGCCGCGTGGGGCGAGCCGGACGTCGTCATCTACCCTCGCTCGTCGAACAAACCGTTGCAGGCGCTCGCGATGGTGCGTGCCGGCCTCGATCTGCCGCCGCAGCTGCTCGCGCTCGTGTGCTCGAGCCACTCGGGTGAGCGCTTCCACCTCGAGGGGGTGCGCAGCATCCTCGAACGGCACGGCCTGAGCGTCGAGGACCTGCAGAACACCCCCGACCTGCCGTACGACGACGTCGATCGTCGCCAGTGGCTGCGTGAGGGCCGCGAGCCCGAGTCGCTGGCCCAGAACTGCTCCGGCAAGCACGCCGGCATGCTCGCGACGTGCGTCGTCAACGGCTGGGACACGACGACCTACCGCGACGTCGACCACCCGCTGCAGCGACTCATGGCCACCACGCTCGAGCAGATCGCCGACGACACCGTCGAGGCGACTGGCGTGGACGGTTGTGGTGCTCCCGTCATGACGCTGAGCATGGACGGGCTGGCGCGTGCCTTCGGGCGACTTGCCGCGGCGGCGCCCGGCAACGCAGAGGCGCGGGTGGCCGACGCGATGCGCGCCGCGCCGCGCTACCTCGGGGGCACACGCCGCGACGTCACGAAACTCGTCGAGGGCGTCGATGGCCTCATCGCGAAGGACGGGGCGGAGGCCGTCTACGCGATCGGCCTCGCCGACGGACGCGGCGTCAGCGTCAAGATCGCCGACGGCTCCCAGCGCGCGCGCCCCGTCGTGGCTGCGGCGATCCTGCGGGCGATGGGGGTGGACGCGCCGGTGCTGGACGATCTCGCGTCGGCACCGATCCTCGGCCACGGTGAGCCCGTGGGCGCTGTCACGGCCGTGCTGCCGGAGCCGACGACGGGTTCGCTCGCCGCGGCGCACCGATGAGGGCCGTCCTGCAGCGAGCGCTCGAGGGGAGCGTCAGCGTCGCGGGCGAGGTCGTCGGCCGACTCGACGCGCCGGGTCTCGTCGTCCTGCTCGGCGCCACCCATGACGACGGCGGCGCCCAGGTCGCGGCGATGGCGCGCAAGATCGCCGGGTTGCGCATCATGCCCGGGGAGGTCAGCGTCAGCGACCTGCACGCCGGCGACCTCGAGACAGGTGAGGCGTGCACCCGCCTGCTCGTCGTCAGCCAGTTCACGGTGTACGGCGACACGCGCAAGGGTCGGCGCCCGTCGTGGGGAGCGGCTGCGCCGGGTGAGGTCGCGGAACCGCTCGTCGACGCCGTCGTGGCGGCGCTGCGCGGCGAGGGGTTGCGCGTGGCGACGGGCCGCTTCGGCGCTGACATGCGTGTGAGCCTCGTCAACGACGGGCCGTTCACCGTCGTCGTCGACGTATGAGGGCGACGTCCCCGGCCGCCACCTCGAGAACGCCCCGTCCGGCGCGGGTTGTCGGACCTCTCGCCTAGGCTGGAGGCATGGAGGTCATCTCTCAGATCCAGGCGTACGCGATGGTGGCGCTGGGCGTCATCGTGCTCGGCGTCGAGATCTTCGCGCTCATCGAGGCCGCGCGCGGTTCGGCGATCATGTATCAGGTGCACGGCAAGCTCTCGAAGCCCGCCTGGTTGGCGATCACGGCGGTCGCCGTCCTGCTCGGTTTCATCTCGCTGCTGCGGCCCGTCAGCCTGCCGGGCATCATCGGCATCGTCGCCGCCGGGGTGTTCCTCGCCGACGTCCGACCCATCGTCCGACCGAACAAGCCGAATTCCAACGGCCCGTACGGCCCCTGGTGATCCGCGGTGGCTGCTGAGTTCGTCGACGGCCCGAGCGGCCCGCTCGAGGTGGTGCGCTCCGGTCGCGGGGAGCCGGTGACGGTGTTCGCGCACGGCATGGGCGCCTCCATCCCCTCGACGCGTCCGTACGCCTCGGGCGTCTCGGGCACGCGCGTCTTCTTCCACTTCCGTTCGCACGGCCGCTCGGCGCCGGCGTTCGACGGGTGGGACTACGACCACACCGCCGACGAACTCCTGGCCGTCAGCGACCATGTCGCGGCGACGCGGGCGCTGGGTGTTTCGATGGGTGCCGGTTCGATCCTGCGCGTCCTGCTGCGCGACCCACGACGCTTCGAGCGGGTCGTCCTCGTGATCCCCGCCGTCGTCGACTCGCCGCGCAACAGCGCGGGCCTCGTGCGCTACGAGGCGATGGCGCAGGCCTCGCGTGACGGCGACGCCGCCACGATCCGTGCCCAGCTGGAGCGCGAGCTGCCGGCGTCGGCGCGTGGAAGTGACGCGGCGCAGGCCTGGGTCGATCAGCAGACCGAGGTGTTCCTGCGCCCCGGCATGGCCGAGGCGTTGCGCGACATGCCACACGCCGTCCCGGTCGCCGACGTCGAGGCGCTGCGCGGCCTCGAGCTGCCCGTGCTCATCCTCGCCCAGCGCGGCGACGAGGTGCACCCGGTGAGCTCGGCCGAGCGTCTCGCACAACATCTGCCGAACGCGCGTCTCGAGGTCTTCGACGAGCACGGGCTGCTGTGGGGGCACCGCGCGCGGGTGCGGAAGGTCGTGGGGGAGTTCTTCGACGACCCCGCCGACGACATACGATGACGCCCGTCATGGGTGCAGTGGGGGAGGGGGCGCCGTGCTGAAGTTCGAGCCGTTCATCAAGGATTACGCGTGGGGTTCGCGTGAGGCGTTGGCAAGCCTCGCCGGGCGCGCGCCGAGCGAGGAACCCGAGGCCGAGCTGTGGGTGGGGGCTCACGAAGCGGGGCCGGGCACGTTCGATCAGGGGGGACGTCGCTGCGGCCTCGACGAGCACATTGCGAGCGACCACGCCCACCATCTCGGTGCCCGCTCGCGTGAGCGTTTCGGCGACCGTCTGCCGTTCCTGCTCAAGATCCTCGCGGCCGACAAGGCCCTGTCGATCCAGGCGCACCCGGACGCGAGCCGCGCGGCGTCGGCGCCGGAGGGCACCTACTCCGATGCGTGGCCGAAGCCCGAGGCGTGGATCCCCCTCGTCGAGAGCGAGGCGTTCGCCGGCTCGTTGCCCTTCGCGCAGGTGCAGGAGCGCCTCCGCGCGCTCGGCCTCGTGAGCCTCGAGGCGATGATCGACGCCGCGCGCGGCACCGAGCGTCCCGAGCACGCGCTGCTCAGCATGATCCTCACGCTCGAGACGGAGCGTCAGGGCCCGTTCGTGCAGGAGGTCGTCGCGGCGCTCGAGAGCGTCGTCAAGACGATCGAGGACGACGCCGAGGCGCGCGCCCTGCGCACGGTCCTCACCGTGCACGAGCAGTTTCCGGGCGACATCGGCGTCGTCGTCCTGCTCACGATGCAGCACCACCTCATGACGCCCGGGCGCAGCTACTTCATCGGCGCTGGCGTCCTGCATTCCTTCGTCCGCGGCACGAGCGTCGAGATCCTCGCGAACTCGGACAACGTCGTCCGCGGCGGGTTGACGCCGAAGAAGGTCGACGTCGCCGAACTGCTCGCCATCGTCGACGTGTCGACGCCCGTGACGGCGGACGAACCCCGGCGTCCGCAGCCCGGGATGGCGCGATACCACTCCGAGGTGCCGCACTTCGCGCTGTGGGAGCTTCGACCTCAGAGTGAGCCCCTTGACGTGCCCGCCCACGGCGCGCCCGGTCTCCTGCTCGCGCTCGATGCGCCCGTCAGCGTCGAGTGCGCCGACGAGCGTCTGGTGCTCGGGCCCCTGGAGTGCGCGTGGTGGCCGGCGGGCGACCCACCGGCGCGCGTCACCGGTGAGCGGGGCGCGAGGTTGTTCGTCGCGACGCTCAACGACGAGTGATGCGGGCGCCGTCGTCCGCGGGTGCCACGGCTGCCCAGGCGACGGTGATCTCGCCGAGGCGCCAGCGGTGGACGTCGTCGAGCAGCGGCCAGCCCGACGCCCGCATCGCGCGGGCCGTCGCGATGAACCGCTGACGAGCCCCGTGCGGCGCCAGCGGCGCACTGAGCGTCCAGTGGTGCGACAGTGCAGCGAGAAAGTCATGGATGCGCTCGCCGGGCACGTTGCGGTGGATGAGGGCCTTGACGAGCCTCGGGGCGATGTCCGCGGGGTCGGCGAGGCCTGTGAGGCGGTAGGAGAGCGTGAGGCTGACGGGCCCGCTCGCCTCGAGCGCCACCCACGTCGAACGGCGCCCCAGCTCGTCACACGTGCCGTCGAGCAGCAGCCCGCCCGGCGCCAACCGCTCGAGCACGTGCGCCCAGGCGCCGGCCACCTCGCTCTCGTCGTACTGACGCAGCACGTTCGCGGCCCGCACGATGACAGGGCGCTCGCCGCCCGGTAGCGGCACCTCGAAACCGCCACGGGCGAAGCTCAACCCCTCGAGCGGCGTGCGCGCGATCAGTCGGCGGCCCATCTCGACGCGGCTCGGTTCGATCTCGATGCCGACGGTGCGCACGTCACGGCGCACCGCGCGCAGTCGCGTGTGCAGTTCGACGGCGGTGATGGGGGAGGCCCCGTACCCGAGATCGACGACGACGGGCGAGCCCTCCGAGCGGCGCAGCCGCCAGGCCTGCGGCCCCGCCAGCCACCGGTCCTGACGGCGCAGCCGGTTGGCGTTGGTCGTGCCGCGGGTGACGGCGCCGACGGGTCGGGAATGCACGTGGCGAATCTACCGTTGCCGATGGCGTGGACGAACCCGACGTGAACGATGCCGCTGCCCGCGCGTGGCCACCGAGCGCCCCCGCCGCACCGTCGGACGGGCGCGAAGGAACGAGTCCGGCCACCTCGGCGTCCGGTGAGGCTCCAGAGCGCGAGGTCAAGCACGTCGCCATGGTGAGCGTCCACACCTCACCGCTGTCGCAGCCGGGGACGGGTGACGCGGGCGGCCTCAACGTCTACGTCGTCGAGACGGCGAAGCGGCTCGCGCAACGCGGCGTCGCCGTCGACATCTTCACGCGGCGCACGAGCGCGTCCGTGGGTGAGCAGGTCGAACTGGCGCCCGGCGTGACCGTCCACCACATCGCCGCCGGGCCGTACGAGGGGCTCGGCAAGGACGATCTGCCGGGCCAGCTGTGCGCGTTCGCGGCCGGCATGATGCGGGTCGGCGCGTCGAAGCCGGAGGGGTACTACGACCTCGTGCATTCCCACTACTGGCTCTCGGGCCAGGTCGGGTGGCTCGCGGCCGACCGGTGGCGGGTGCCTCTCATCCACACGATGCACACGATGGCGCGGGTCAAGAACAGTCAGCTCGCCGCGGGTGACACTCCCGAGCCGGCGGGGCGCGAGATCGGTGAGGAGCAGGTCGTCGACGCGGCCACGACGCTCGTCGCCAACACCCCCGGCGAGGCCCGAGAACTCATCGACCTCTACGGAGCCGACCCGGCGAGGGTCACCGTCGTCACCCCCGGCGTCGACCTCGACGTGTTCAGCGCGGGCGACGACATCGTCGCCGAACGTCATGCTGCGCGAGCGGAACTCGGCTTCGAGGAGGACGCTGACGTCGTCCTCTTCGTCGGCCGCATCCAGCCGCTCAAGGCGCCCGACGTCCTCGTGCGCGCCGTCGCTCGCATGATCGAGGACGCCCCGTGGCGCCGCGAGAAGCTGCGACTCGTCATCGTCGGCGGGCCGTCGGGCTCAGGCCTCGACAAGCCCCTCGCGCTGCAGGCGCTCGCGCGCGAGCTGGGCGTCAAGGACGTCGTCGACTTCGTGCCGCCCGTCTCGCGGCGCGAACTCGTCACCTGGTTCCATGCGACGGATGTCGTCGCGGTGCCGTCGCACAGCGAGTCGTTCGGGCTCGTCGCGATCGAGGCGTCCGCCTCCGGCACGCCCGTCGTGGCCGCGGCGGTCGGTGGGCTGCCGACGGCCGTCGGAGACGGCGGCGTCCTCGTCGACGGCCACGACCCGGCTACGTGGGCGCAGGAGCTCGCCGCATTGCTCGACGACCCGCCACGCATCGATGAACTGGGCCGCCGCGCCGCCCGCCACGCTCAGCACCACAGCTGGGACGCGAGCGTCGACAAGCTCCTCGCCGTCTATGAGGACGCGTGCCGGCGGGAGACGAGCTCCGACATCGACGCCTCCCGTGCGCTCGCCGGGGTACCCAGCGCCATCGTGCCGTGACGGTCTGACGGTCTGACGGTCTGAGCGTGCGACGGTCTGACGGTGCGAAGGCCTGACCGGGTGATGCCGCGAGCGGCGACGGCCGCGTAGGTTGGTGTCATGTCTGACGCTGACCTGGTCGAAGCCGCCACCACCCTCGTGCGCGAATGGTTGGAGGCATCCGGCCTCGAATGGGATCTCGGGGCGCGCGAGCGCGAGTTCGTCGTCACGCTGCCGGGGGAGAAGAAGCTCAAGACGGTCGTCTCGCTCGTCGTCGGGGATCGCACGCTCAAGGCGATGGCGTTCGTCGTGCGCAACCCCGACGAGAACCACGAGGACGTCTACCGGCTGCTCCTGCAGCGCAACCTGCGCCTGCCGGGCGTCGCGTACGGCATCGACTCCTCCGGCGACGTCTACCTCACCGGCCGACTGCCGCTGGCGGGGCTCGACACGGCGGGCCTCGACGTCCTGCTCGGCGCGATGCTCGAGGCGAGCGACGGCATCTTCAACGACGTCCTCGCGCGTGGCTTCCTGTCGTCGATGAAGAAAGAATGGCACTGGCGCGTCACGCATGACGAGTCGACGCGCAACCTCGACGCCTTCCGCCACCTCCTCGAGAACGGCCGCGACGACGAGGCGAAGGCGGACGATGAGGCAACGGCGAAAGATCCGACCACCGAGCTGTGACGCCCCACCCTCACACGGGCGTCGGCGATAGGCTGGAGGCATGACGCACACGCTGATCCTGCTCCGTCACGGAGAGTCCGACTGGAACGCCAAGAACCTGTTCACCGGGTGGGTCGACGTGCCCCTCACCGACAAGGGCAGGGCCGAGGCCACGCACGGCGGTGAACTGCTCGTCGAGAACGGCATCCTGCCCGACGTCGTCCACACGTCGCTGCTGCGCCGCGCCATCATGACGGCCAACCTCGCACTCGACGCAGCCGACCGTCACTGGATCCCGGTCAAGCGCAGCTGGCGCCTCAACGAGCGGCACTACGGCGCCCTCCAGGGCAAGAACAAGGCCGAGACGCTCGCCACGTACGGCGAAGAGCAGTTCATGACGTGGCGCCGCTCTTTCGACACGCCCCCGCCGCCCATCGAGAAAGGCAGCGAGTGGAGCCAGGACGCCGACCCGCGCTACGCCGACCTCGGTGACGACGCGCCGCTGACGGAATGCCTCAAGGACGTCATCGAGCGCTTCCTGCCCTACTGGCACGACGAGGTCGTCCCCGACCTGCAGGACGGCAAGACGGTGCTGCTCGCCGCGCACGGCAACTCGCTGCGCGCCGTCGTCAAGCACCTCGACGGCATCAGTGACGACGACATCGTCGGCGTCAACATCCCCACCGGCATGCCCCTCGTCTACGAAATCGACGACAACTTCGAGCCCGTCACCAAGGGTGGACGCTACCTCGACCCCGAAGCCGCCGCCGCAGCCGCTGCCGCCGTCGCCAATCAGGGCAAGAAGTAAGCACCCGCATCTGATGAAGCCCGCCACACCGATCGGTGTGGCGGGCTTCATCAGATCTGGTGCCCAGCGCGCGCGTTTTGTTTTGCGCGCTTCGTCAACGCTCGCCGACGCTGGAGCTGGCTGGCCTCGCAAGCTCGGACCCCAGCCCCGCGACGACGAGCTTGATCCTCAGCGCGCGGTTTCTCTTGCGCGCTTCGTCAACGCTCGCCGACGCTGGAGCTGGCTGGCCTCGCAAGCTCGGGCCCCAGCCCCGCGGCGACGAGCTTGATCCTCAGTGCGCGTTTCCTCTTGCGCGCTTCGTCAACGCTCGCCGACGCTGGAGCTGGCTGGCCTCGCAAGCTCGGGCCCCAGCCCCGCGACGACGAGCTTGATCCTCAGCGCGCGTCGCGCGAGAGGCCCTCGTCCGGGTTGCCGTAGCGACCCGTCACGAGGTACACGATGCGGTCGGCGACGGCAACGGCGTGGTCACCGAAGCGCTCGTAGTAGCGCGACAGCAGCGTCGCGTTGACGCCGGCCTCCATGCCATGCTGCCAGTTGTCGAGCAGCGTCGTGAAGACCTTCTTGTGCAGCTCGTCCATCGCGTCGTCGATACGGCCGATCTCGACGGCCGCGTAGACGTTCTTGGACGAGATCGCATCACCGGTCGCCTTGACGAGACGCTGACCGACGGCCGCCATCTCGGCGATGATCGGGCGCATGTCGTCGGGGATGGCGAGGTTCGGGGCCGCCATGCGGGCGACCTTCGCGATGTGACGGGCGAGGTCGCCCATGCGCTCGATGTCGGAGCTCATGTGCATCGCCGTGACGACCATGCGCAGGTCGGTTGCGACGGGCTGCTGGCGAGCGAGCAGGTCGACGGCGAGGTCGTCGATCTCCCGGCGCAGCGTGTCGATGTCGTCGTCGGCGGCGATGACGCTCTCGGCGACGGTGCGATCGCCCTCGAGCAGGGCGGTGGTGGCGCGCTCGAGAGCGGTGGCCACCATCGTCGTCATCGTGACGAGCTGGTCGGAGATCTTGTCGAGATCCTCGTGGAATGCGTCGCGCATTCGCGTCCTCCTCAGGCTGGCTCCGTGGAGCGCGTGCAGGCATGGCGGATGACCACCCTGTGGTGGTTCCCAGCAGACGTTTCCATGACCTCATGAACGAAGACAAGCGCGAAGGTGAACATCCGGCGACATGTGCGAGGCGCCCGCGCTCAGGGCGCCGCCCGCGGTCATGGTGTGCGTACCCTTGCCCTGTGTCAGACCTCCTCGCCCTCGCCGCCGGTGCAGCCGTCGCCGCCCCGTTGGCCCTGGGCGGGGGATACGCGCTCGGTCGGCGTCCCGAACGACCGCCGCAAGGGGAGACGAGGGGCGCGGCGACAGCCGTGGCCGCGCCGAGCCTGATCGACACCCCTGCCGCGTCGACGACCGACCTCGTGCCTCGCATGCTGTCGCAGGACGCCGCGCGCCTGCTGCGTCTGCTGCGCTCGGGTTGGCTCCTGGTCGACCGTTCTGACCGCGTCGTCGCCTCGAGCGAGGACGCCTCTGCCCTCGGACTCGTGCGCGACGTCGACCTGCGGCACGAGGAGATGAAGCAGGTCGTGCGCCTCGCACGTCGCGAACGCCGCACCGTCGAAGGCGACCTCGACCTGCCGCGCGGCCCGATCGACGACGCCCGCGTCGACCTCGGCGTCCGCGTCACCCCCCTCAACGACGACCTCGTCGTCGTGCTCGTCGAGGACAGGACGCAGGCGCGTCGCATCGAGGAGACGCGCCGCGACTTCGTCGTCAACGTCTCGCACGAGCTGAAGACGCCCGTCGGCGGGCTGCGGTTGCTCGCCGAGGCCGTCGAGGACGCCGCGGACGACGCGGAGGCCGTCGCGCGCTTCGCCGGCCGCATGAAGACGGAGACGGTGCGCCTCGCGAACCTCGTGCAGGAGATCGTCGACCTGTCGCGCCTGCAGGGCGCCGACACCGTCGCCGCGGCCAAGCCCGTCGACCTCGGCGAGTGCGCCGTCCGCGCGACGGAGGAGACACGGCTGCTCGCCGAGAGCCGCAACATCGAGGTGCTGCTGCGCGCCGACGAAGAATCGCACGTCGTCCTCGGCGACGAGAACCTGCTGGCGACGGCCATCCGCAACCTCGTGAGCAACGCCGTCAACTACTCGCCGGCGGACACGCGGATCTCCGTGGTCGTCACGACCGACGACGACGATGTGGCCGTGCAGGTCACCGACCAGGGGATCGGATTGTCCGCGGCCGACGTGGAGCGCATCTTCGAACGCTTCTACCGTGTCGACCCCGCACGCTCCCGTCAGACCGGCGGAACCGGGCTCGGGCTCGCCATCGTCAAGCACGTGTGCGCCAACCACGGTGGCCGCATCCGCGTCTGGAGCGAACCGGGCGTAGGTTCGACGTTCGAGATGCAGTTCCCCTGCTGGAGCGCCGAGCGCGAGCACCACCTCGCCGACCCCGACGCGCCCCTCACCCGCTCAGCCCGCCCGGTGCTCGCGACGAGCGGCGCCCCGACGAAGGAAGTCCAGTGACCCGCATTCTCATCGTGGAGGACGAGGAGTCCTACTCGGAACCGCTCGCGTACATGCTGAAGAAGGAGGGCTACGAGGCCTTCGTCGCAGCCACCGGACCAGAGGGCATCGACACCTTCGAGCGCGGCGGCGCGGACCTCGTCCTGCTCGACGTCATGCTGCCCGGCATGTCGGGCGTCGACGTGTGCCGCGAGCTGCGCAGCCGCTCGAGCGTGCCCATCATCATGCTGACGGCGAAGGACAGCGAGATCGACAAGGTCGTCGGCCTCGAGATGGGCGCCGACGACTACGTGACGAAGCCGTACTCCGGGCGCGAGTTGCTCGCGCGCATCAAGGCCGTTCTGCGCCGCCGCGGCGAGGCGGAGGCGGGCGAGAGCGACGAGCTCGTCGTCGGGCGTGTGGCGATGGACGTCGAACGTCACGTCGTCACTGTGGGGGGCAAGGGCGTCGCGATGCCGCTCAAGGAGTTCGAACTGCTCGAGATGCTCATGCGCAACGAGGGGCGCGTCCTCACTCGCATGCAGCTCATCGACCGCGTCTGGGGCAGCGACTACGTCGGTGACACCAAGACCCTCGACGTCCACATCAAGCGCCTGCGCGCCAAGATCGAACCCGACCCCGGCTTGCCACAGCACATCCTGACGGTGCGTGGGCTCGGCTACAAGCTCGAGGCCTGACGCGGAGGACCCTGCGTACCACCCGCACCCCCGGCGCACGACGAAGGCCGGCATCCCGCGCAGGATGCCGGCCTTCGTCAGGCGTGGGACGCGAACACTAGTGGCTCGTGACGGATGTGCCCTTCTCCTCCTCGCCCGTGGGGGCGGGGGTCGATTCGCTGATGCCGACGTCGTGGCCCTCCTTCGGCTCGACGTCCTCGGCGTGCTCGACCGAGGCTGAGCCGTACGGGTACTGGTCGAGCACGACCGGGACGGCGACCTGCGTCGAGCCGCCGGGCGTGGCCTTGAGCGTCATGTCGATCTGGTCGCCCGGCTTCGAGTCGCCGATCGAGGCGACCTCGACGGGGCTGACCTTGGCGGAGCCGTTGCCGTTCGCCTTGCCGTCGAGGCGCACGCTCTGGCCTGCGGGAACGGTGACCTGCGTGTCGGTGCCCGCGACGGAGAGCGTCAGTTGACGATCTTCGTTCGCCTTGTTGTAGACGAGGCCCTCGAGAGCACCCTTGTGCGTCTTGTCGTCGTTGACGATGAGCAGGTTGACGGCCTTGAGGTCGCCCACCGTGGCAGAGACACCGTCAGCGGGGTCGTACTGCAGCTCCGTCGTGTACGGGTTGATGACCTGGCCGCAGCCGGTCAGGGTGGCGCCGAGCGTCACGGCGGCAAGAAGCACGCCTGCGCGGCGGCGCTGGGGGTTCATGATTCGTCGCGTCACGTGCCCAAGAGTATCGCCACCGCCGCGCGCATGCGCGCACCGGGTGCAGAGGTGACCGAATCGACACACAACTTTTTCGCCGTTCGCCGCGTGTCGCGCACCGCACGCACCTGCGAGGGGGCCTCATCGGGGTGTGCTATGGACCGGTGGCGAGGTTGGAGACGCCGTCGTTTTGCCCGGAATGGCGCGGCTGCGTGGTATTCTTGGGGTCGCGAAAGGGGCTATTACCACATGGAATTCAAAGTCGGCGAGACCGTCGTTTACCCGCACCATGGAGCCGCCACGATCGAAGAGATCAAGGTGCGCAAGATCAAGGGCGAGGACAAGCAGTACCTCGTGCTCAACGTGGCTCAGGGCGACCTGACCATCGAAGTCCCTGCAGAGAACTGCGACCTCGTCGGCGTGCGTGACGTGGTCGACAAGGCCGGCCTCGAGAAGGTGTTCGAGGTGCTGCGCGCCGAGCACACCGAGGAGCCGACCAACTGGTCGCGCCGGTACAAGGCAAATCTCGAGAAGCTTGCCTCCGGTGACGTCATCAAGGTCGCCGAGGTCGTGCGCGACCTGTGGCGCCGCGACCAGGATCGCGGCCTGTCCGCCGGCGAGAAGCGCATGCTCGCCAAGGCCCGCCAGATCCTCGTCTCCGAGCTGGCGCTCGCCGAGCACACGAACGAGGACAAGGCCGAAGCCACGCTCGACGAGGTCCTCGCGTCCTGAACGCCGGAGCCGTCGTCGTCGCCGCCGGGCTCGGCACCCGTCTCAAGGCGGGCCGACCCAAGGCGCTCGTGACCCTGAGGGGGGCTCCCCTCGTGACGCACGCCGTCCGCCGCATCCTCGCGGGGGGCGGCGTGTCGCACGTCGTCGTCGTCACTCCGGCGACGCACGAGAGCGACTTCGACGAGGCTCTCGCCGAGTTCGACCCCACCCTCGTCACGCGCGTCGGCGGCGGCGCGGAGCGCAGCGACTCGGTGCGGGCGGGCCTTGCCGCGCTCGATGCGTCGTGCGACGCCGTTCTCGTCCACGACGCAGCGCGGTGCCTCGCGCCGCCGTCGCTCGTGGCTCGGGTGCTGGCGGCCCTCGACGACGGCGCTGACGCGGTCGTGCCGGGCGTCGCCGTCGTCGACACGATCAAGCTCGTCGAGGCGCGGGAGGCACAGACGGTCGTCGCCTCGACTCCCGCACGCGCCGCCTTGCGCGCGATCCAGACGCCGCAGGGCTTTCGGCGCTCGGCGCTGCTCGCGGCCCACGCCTGCGGCGCCGACGCCACCGACGACGCCGCGCTCGTCGAGCTCGCAGGAGCGGACGTCGTCGTCGTCGCCGGTGACGATCTCGCCCTCAAGGTGACGACGCCGCTCGACATGGTGCTGGCCGAGCACCTGCTCGCCGCGGACGATGCCGTCGCCGGTGAGGTCACCGACACCCACCCGAGAGGTCAGTCATGACGCACCCCGTCTCATCGTCCGGTCGGCCTGAGTCGCCGGTGTCGATGTCGTTGCCGCGCACCGGGATCGGTGTCGACATCCACCCGCTCGCCGACGACGAGCGGGAGCTGTCCCTCGCAGGTCTGACATGGCCGGGGGAGCGTGGCATCGAAGGTCACTCGGACGGCGACGTCGCCTCGCACGCCCTGTGCGACGCGCTCTTCTCGGCTGCCGGGCTGGGCGACCTGGGGCAGCACTTCGGCGTCGACCGCCCCGAACTCGCCGGCGCCCGCGGCGTGACGCTGCTCGCCGAGACGGCGCGCCTCGTGCGCGAGGCCGGGTACGAGATCGGCAACGTCGCCGTGCAGATCGTCGGAAACCGCCCCAAGATCGGATCGCGTCGCGACGAGGCCCAGGCCGCGCTCTCGGATGCGCTCGGCGGCGCGGTCGTCTCGGTCAGCGGCACGACGAGCGACGGGCTCGGCTTGACGGGCCGAGGCGAGGGAATCGCGGCCATCGCGACCGCGCTCATCGTGCCGCGCGCCTGAGGCGTCACCCGTTCGAGCTGTGTCACGCCGTGACGGCGGCTTCCTGATTCCCCGCCTCGGGGCGTCGAAACCCTTGTGATGACGGGGTTGTCAGCGCCGGGGACTACATTGGAACCAAAGTCGGGCACATGCGCCGAGGCCACCTCGAAGCGGTGCACCGACCCGTCGAGCCACCTTCCACACGAGGAGATCTTTCGATATGTCCCAGACGGTCAAGGGCGTCATCGCCCGCAGCAAGAACGCCCCGGTCGAACTCGTCGACATCGTCGTGCCCGACCCCGGCCCCGGTGAGGTGGTCGTCGACGTCGAGGCGTGCGGCGTCTGCCACACCGACCTGTCGTACCGCGACGGCGGCATCAACGACGAGTTCCCGTTCCTGCTCGGCCACGAGGCGGCCGGGCGCGTCGAGAAGATCGGCGAGGGCGTGACGAACGTCGAGGTCGGCGACTTCGTCGTGCTCAACTGGCGCGCCGTGTGCGGCGAGTGCCGTGCGTGCAAGAAGGGTCAGCCCTGGTACTGCTTCGACACGGCCAACGCGACGCAGAAGATGACGCTGGCCGAGGACGGCACGGAGCTGACGCCCGCTCTCGGGATCGGCGCGTTCATCGACAAGACTCTCGTCGCCGCCGGCCAGTGCACGAAGGTCGAGGAGTCCGACGCAGCCGCGGTCGGCCTGCTCGGCTGTGGCGTCATGGCCGGGTTCGGTGCGGCCGCCAACACCGGCCAGGTCGAACGCGGTGAGTCCGTCGCCGTCATCGGCTGCGGTGGGGTGGGGTGCGCGGCCATCGCCGGTGCCGAGATCGCCGGTGCGGCGCGCATCATCGCCGTCGACATCGACGACGCGAAGCTCGAGACGGCGAAGAAGTTCGGCGCGACCCACACGATCAACTCGAAGAACGTCGACGCCGTCGAGAAGATCCGCGAACTCACCGGCGGGTTCGGCGCCGACGTCGTCATCGACGCCGTCGCACGCCCCGAGACGTACGAGCAGGCGTTCTACGCCCGTGACCTCGCCGGCCGCGTCGTCATGGTCGGCGTGCCGACGCCCGATCTGAAGATCGAACTGCCGATGATCGAGATCTTCGGTCGCGGTGGCGCGCTCAAGTCGAGCTGGTACGGCGACTGCCTGCCCGAGCGCGACTTCCCGGCGCTCGTGGCCCTCTACAAGCAGGGCCGCTTCGACCTCGACGCCTTCGTCACCGAGCGCATCGGCATCGACGCCGTCGAGTCGGCGTTCGAGAAGCTGCACGAGGGTTCGGTGCTGCGTTCGGTGGTGGAACTGTGAGCGCCCCCGCGGGCCCGGAAGTCGTCGTCGCCGACGGCGGTCTGCGCATCGAACGCGTCGTCACCTCCGGCACCTTCGAGCTCGACGGCGGTAAGTGGGACGTCGACAACAACGTCTGGCTCATCGGCGACGACGAGCAGGTGATCGTCGTCGACCCGGCTCACGAGGCGGCGCCCATCCTCGACGGCGTCGCGGGCCGCGAGGTCGTTGCCATCGTGTGCACGCACGCCCACAATGACCACATCACGGCCGCCGCCGACGTGCGCGCCGCGACAGGTGCGCCCGTCCACCTGCACCCGGGCGACCGCGTGCTGTGGGACATGACGTACGACTGGGCGCCCGACGAGTCGCTGAGCGACGGGGACGAGCTGCGGGTCGCAGGGGCCACCCTGCGCGTCATCCACACCCCGGGGCATGCGCCGGGCGCGTGTTGTCTGTACCTCGAGGCGCTCGACGTCGTGTTCACGGGCGACACGTTGTTCCAGGGCGGCCCCGGTGCGACCGGTCGGTCGTACTCGGACGAGGACACGCTGCTCGCCTCGATCCGCGCGTCGTTGTTCACGCTGCCGGGCCACACCACCGTCCTGACGGGCCACGGTGAAGCGACGAGCATCGCGGCCGAGGGCGCCACGATCGGAGCTGGGTCCGAGCTGTGAGCATCCGAGGGTGACCCGCGTGTTCCTGCGCGGTGGTTCGACGGACGTGGCGCAGACTGGGAGGATGCGTCGCCCATCGAGCCTGCCCCTCGCCCACACCCGCCCCGATCGTCGCCTCGTGCACACCGGGGCGATCCTGGTCGGCGTCATCACGCTGGGGGCCGTCGGCGCCGGATGCTCCTCGGACGCGAATCACTCGGCGCCCGCGGCGAACGTGTCGTCGGGCGCTGGGGGTTCGGCGTCGGGAACGCACTCGGGCGCTGAATCGCCCGGGTCGTCGACGAGTTCGTCGAGTGCCGCGCCTGCGGCGACCATCACCATCGCCTCGAACGTCGCCCAGGGCTCGCCCCTGGGGTTGTCGCAGCCGGTGACGGTGAGTGCGAAGGGCGCCGATTCGAGCCCGGCACAGGTCACGGACGTCACCGTCACCGACGCGGCGGGCAAGAGCGTCGAGGGCAACTACGACGCGAGCGCGGGCACCTGGACGCCGGCCGGCCTGTTGACCAAGAGCGGCTCGTACACCGTAACGGCCACGGCCGAGACCTCGGACGGGCAGAGCGCGACGAACTCGCGGACCCTCCTCGCCGCCGCAAACGGTGCGAGCACGACCGGCCTCTACGCCGTCACGCCGTTCAAGCGCTCGAACGTCGGCAACGCTCAGCCGGTCGTGCTGACGTTCAGCCAGGCCGTGCCGCAGGCGCAGCGCGCCGAGGTCGCCAAGCGGTTCACCGTGAAGGACACGGCGAACGTGGAGGGCGCGTGGCGTTGGGTCAGCCCGACGCGCCTCGACTACCGCCCGAAGAACAAGTGGCCGGTCGGCGACAGCGTCACCGTCACCGGCTCGATCCAGGGCATGCCGATCGGCCAGACCTGGGGCGCGGGCACGCTCGGTGACGTCGGCTTCGACGTCACCTCCGACCTCGAGGCGGTGTACGACCCCGCGACGCACGAGGTCACCGTCAGCGAGGGTGGCAAGGTCACCCGCGTCATGAAGTCGGGTGGTGGCAAGAAGGGCTTCGAGAGCCTCACCGGCAAGATGGTCGTGACGGGCAAGGAGCGGACGGTACGCATGACGTCGTGCAGCGTCGGCATCTCCTGCACGCCCGGCGAGGCGAACTACTACGACGAGCAGATCAACAACGCCGTTCAGGTCTCCGAATCGGGCACCTACCTGCACGCCGCACCCTGGGACGACCTCATCGGCAAGGCGGACACATCGCACGGATGCTTCCACCTGTCGGCCGCCGACGCGAAGTGGTTCTACGACAAGGTGCTGCCCGGCAACCTGTTCGTCTCCAAGGGCACGAACAACCCCGTCTCCGTGACGAACGGCGAGGGCGACTGGAACCTCACCTGGCAGCAGTGGATCTCCTGAGCCACTGATCGACGCTGCGCCGCTCGATGGTGGGCAGGCGCTCGGGCGGGGCGTCAGGGCTGCGCGTCGCCGATAGACTGTGCGGCGTGAGCCTGCAGATCTTCGACACCGCCACGCGCGAACTGCGCGACTTCGAACCAGTTGAGCCCGGCAAGGTCGGCATCTACATCTGTGGGCTGACGACGCAGGGTTCGCCGCACATCGGTCACCTGCGCTTCGCCGTCGCGTTCGACGTGCTGCGCAACTGGCTGACGCGCGGTCACGGCTACGACGTCACGCTCGTGCGCAACGTCACCGACATCGACGACAAGATCCTGCGCAAGTCCGCGGAGGCGGGGGAGCCCTGGTTCGCGTGGAGCTACCTTCACGAACGTGAGACGAGCGACGCGCTCGACATCCTCGGCGTTCAGCGACCGACGTACGAGCCGCGCGCGACAGGGCACGTCACCGACATGGTCGAACTCATGGAACTGCTCATCGAACGCGGCCATGCCTACCCGGCAGCCGACGGTTCGGGCGACGTCTACTTCGACGTCAAGAGCTTCGACGAGTACGGCGCGCTGACGCGGCAGAAGCTCGACGACATGGAAGACGCCGCTGACGCCGACCCGCGTGCGAAGCGCGACCCCCGCGACTTCGCGCTGTGGAAGGGCCGCAAGGCCGACGAGCCGGCGTCCGCGAACTGGCCGACGCCGTGGGGTGAGGGGCGCCCCGGCTGGCACCTCGAGTGCTCCGCGATGGCGCGTCGTTGGCTCGGTGACACGTTCGACATCCACGGCGGCGGCATCGACCTGCGCTTCCCGCACCACGAGAACGAGCAGGCGCAGTCACGCGCCGCAGGTCTCGGTTTCGCGCGCTACTGGATGCACAACGGCTGGGTGACGCTGAGCGGCGAGAAGATGAGCAAATCGCTCGGCAACACGCTGTCCGTCACGGAGCTGACGAAGACGGTGCGTCCGCTCGTGCTGCGCTACTACCTCGGCTCGGTGCACTACCGTTCGACGATCGAGTACACGTCCGATTCGCTGGCGGAAGCGAATGCCGCCGTCGAGCGCATCGAGGGCTTCCTGCGTCGCGCCCTCGGCGAGGACGCCGTCCTGACGAGCGCCGACCTCGCCGACGTCGAACTGCCCGAGGCGTTCGTCGCGACGATGGACGACGACCTCAACGTCTCCGGCGCGCTCGCAGCGTGCTTCGACGCCATCCGCGAGGGCAACACCGCCATCGACGAGGCCGATGTGCGGCGCGTCGAAGAGCTCGCGCTGCAGGTCGCCGCGATGACCGACGTCCTCGGCGTCAACCCGCTCGACCCGAAGTGGTCGGGCAACGGATCGGCCGGCGGTGACGAGACGAAGCGTGCGCTCGGCGCGCTCGTCGACGCTCTCGTCGAGCAACGCAAGACCGCACGTGCGGCGAAGGACTTCGCGACAGCAGACATCATCCGCGACCAGCTGGCCGACGCCGGCGTCGTGGTCGAAGACACCCCCGACGGCGCCCGCTGGAGCGTGGCGCGTACGGGTCGAAAGGACAACGACTGATGCCAGGCAACTCATCGCGCCGCGGTGCGATCCGCAAGGGAGCGTCGAAGAAGGGCGCGACGACCGGCAGCGGCGGTCAGCGCCGACGCGGGCTCGAGGGCAAGGGCCCGACGCCGCGCGCGGAGGAGCGCCCGAACCACAAGGCGTACAAGTCGGCGCAGCGCTCCGGCGCCGCCAAGAACGCGCCCAACGCGCGACGTTCGAGCGGTGCGCGCCGCGACCGGACGTCGAGCGAGATCATCGCCGGGCGCAACTCGGTGCTCGAGGCGTTGCGTGTCGGCGTGCCTGCCGCGACGCTGTACGTCGCGAGCCGCATCGACTCCGATGACCGCGTGCGCGAGACGCTCAAGATCGCGCAGGAGCAGGGCGTCGCGATGCTCGAGACGCCGCGCGGTGAACTTGATCGGCTCACGGACGGCGCGGTGCACCAGGGCCTCGCGCTGCAGGTGCCGCCGTACGAGTACGCGCATCCGAGCGACCTCATCGACCCCGAACTGCCCGGCACGCCGCTCGTCGTCGCGCTCGACGGCATCACCGATCCCCGCAACCTCGGCGCCATCGTGCGTTCGACGGCGGCGTTCGGCGGCCACGGCGTCGTCATCCCGCAGCGTCGCAGCGCGGGCATGACCGCGTCGGCGTGGAAGACATCGGCGGGCGCCGCGGCACGCATCCCCGTCGCGCAGGCGAGCAACCTGACGGCCGCGCTCAAGGAGTTCAAGAAGGCGGGCTTCTTCGTCATCGGCCTCGACATGGACGGTGACGTTGACCTGCCCGGCCTCGAGCTCGCCGACCGGCCGCTCGTCGTCGTCGTCGGCTCCGAGGGCAAGGGCCTGTCGCGTCTCGTCAGCGAGACGTGCGACCAGATCGTCTCTGTGCCGATGAGCTCCGCGGTCGAGTCGCTCAACGCCGGCATCGCGACGTCCGTGACGCTGTATCAGGTGGCCGTCAACCGCGGGCTGGGCTCG
Organism: Dermacoccus sp. MPR-E5; assembly: GCF_058809565.1. Taxonomy (NCBI): domain Bacteria; kingdom Bacillati; phylum Actinomycetota; class Actinomycetes; order Micrococcales; family Dermacoccaceae; genus Dermacoccus; species Dermacoccus sp. MPR-E5. Next base: position 118,134 of record NZ_JBXASS010000007.1, read on the forward strand.
ACGCGCTGAGCCCCGGAGGTCGGATGCGGGAGGCTCCCAGCCCCGTATCGTGGTACGTCCAGGCACCATGATGAACGAGAGGGAGACCTTCACGATGTCGAACCACGACTCCTACGACGGATACCAGCCCGGCGACGGCCAGAACCCCGGTCACTACGGTCAGCCGCACCAGTACGACCAGACCGGTGACCAGGGGCAGTACGGGCAGTACGGTCAGCCGCACCAGAGCCAGTCGAACCAGTACGGCGCCCACACGTCCTACGACCAGACGCAGGCCAACCCCACGGCCGGCGCCCAGGCGTACGGGCAGCAGGTGCCCGCTGATCAGTCCTTGTCGGGCGCCGGGTTCTTCAAGGCGCTGTTCGATTTCTCGTTCTCGACGTTCATCACGCCGAAGATCGTCAAGTTCGCCTACGCCATCTCCGTCGGCGCTCTGGGGCTGTTGTGGGTCTTCATGGTGATCGGCGGCTTCGCGGACAACGCGGCGTCGGGTTTGCTCGCTCTCATCATCGGCCCCGTCCTCATCTTGCTGTACCTCGTCTTCATCCGGATGACGCTCGAGTTCTACGTCGCGATCGTTCGCATGAGCGAGGACATCCACCAGCGTCTGCGCTGACGCGTTCCCTGACGCGAAACGGCCCGGTTCCCTCGGAGAGGGGAACCGGGCCGTTTCACGTCGGGCGAGCTCGAGGCTCGCTCGCGGTGGGCGGGCGTCAGTCGCCGCGCACCACGATCGTGTGGACAATCTTGTCGTGCAGCGTCTGCTTGGTGTCATCCCACAGCGGCCACAGCAGGTCGACGATGAGCAGGAGTCCGCCGCTGATACCGCCGGCGACGGCTTCGAGCAGGTAACGCCCGAAGCCGACACCGGCGCCCGTCGGCTGACCCGTGCGCTCGTCGACGACCTTGAGGTGCAGCATCTTCTTGCCGAGGCTCTGGCCAGTCCTGCCCTGACGGATGGCGCGGTTCCAGAGGTTGAACAGCAACGCGACGAGCGGACCGAGCAGCGCCAACGCGACACCGCCGCCGGAGACGTTGTGCAGCGTCGAGTTGCCGTTGATGTCTTCCACCGAGTAGCTGTCCTTGAACGCCAGCCACAATCCGAGACCGGAGATGACGATCATCGGGACGGCCGACAGCAGGCTGTCGATGAGGTAGGCGCCCACGCGCGACCCCCATGAACCGTAGGGCGCGGACCCCGCCCGTCGAGCGGGCGCACCGTACTGCTGCCCCTGATATGGCTGGTTCTGGTACGGCTGGCCGGGCTGCGGCGCACCCTGGTAGCCCTGCGGTTGGTACGGCTGGCCCTGGTACTGCTGGTACTGGGGGCCCGGCTGCGACTGCGCGCCGCTGCCGTACCCCTGGGCGCCACCGTGCTCGGGCGGCGGAACGTAGGGGTCGTATCCGTTGCTCATGTCCGTTCCTTCTCGTCAGGCGTCGTTGGCGGGTGGGCCGCTCAGGCCGTGCGGACGACGAGCGAGTGGACGGCCTTGTCGTGCCACGTCTGGTTCTTGTCGTCCCACAGCGGCCACAGGTAGTTGAGCAGGGGGATGAAGAACAGCAGCGGGATCAGCTGCGACGGCAGCGAGATCAGGATGTCGACGGCGAGGCGGCCGAGACCACGGCCGACACCCAGGTACTGGCCGGTCCGCTCGTTGATGACGCCGATCTTGAGCACCTTCTTGCCAATGCTCTGGCCTCGCTTGCCCTGCAGGTATCCCTCGTTCCAGAGACGGAACAGCAGACCGAGCAGCGTGCCCGCGCCCATGAACGCCCAGGCCCGGTCCGTGAAGGGATCGGTGGGGTCGGCGCCCGGCGCGTCCCAGCCGTCCTTGAGGAAATCTCCGGTGCCGAGCGCGATGCCGACGCAGATGATGGTCGGCAGGATCGTGATGAACCAGTCCAGCAACGCCGCACCGACACGCGAACCCCAGCTCGCGAGGATCGGCATGTTCGGCGCGCCCTGACCGTACTGCTGGGCGTAGCCCGGTGCGCCGTAGGCGTCCGGCCGGCCGTAGCCGCCGCCGTACTGATGGCCCTGCGCGCCGTACTGCGCGTCACCGTACTGCTGGGCAGGCTGGCCGTAGCTCTGTTCCTGGTATTCCTGCTGGCCGTAACCCTGCTGGTCATGGCTCGGCTGTCCGTAAGCAGGCTGGCCCTGCGGCGCGCCGCCGTACTGGCCCGGCTGCGCGGCGGGGTCGTGCGGATTCTGACCGTACGGCTGGCTGCCGTATCCATTCGTGTTGTTGCTCATGATGATTCCCTCCTGTGCTCCTTCGCACACGAGGTTACCGGGGCGCCGCGCTCAGCGCGCGGTCATCTGCAGGGGCGTTGCGTCGGGGGCGATGACGTTCTGCTCGTCCGGTTTCGTCGGCAGGATGTTCTCGACGTAGTCGGCGACGGCTTCCTCGATCGTCACGCCACGCTGCAGACGCTCCGACATGTACCAGCGGTGCTCGAGCACCTCGTGGAACATCTCGGCTGGTTCGAGCTTCTGACGCAACTGCGGCGGTACCGTGCGGGTGATCGGTTCGTAGATCGTCGCGAGCCAGTCATGCGCGACGGCGCGTTCGTCGTCGCTCTGGCGGTTCTTGCTCGCCGTGAAGCTGACGAGGTCGTTGAGCAGTCGTCGCGCCTGGTTCTCGCCGACCTCGAGACCGGTGAGGTGACGCAGGCGGCGCGTGTGGTAGCCGGCCTCGACGATCTGGGGCTTGATCGACATCGTCGTGCCGTCGATGTCGGTCGTGATGTCGAGCTCGCCGACGTCGAATCCGAGGTCGTTCAGCGAGCGGATGCGCTGTTCGACGCGCCACGCGTCCGAGGCGTCGAAACGCTCGGCCTGCGTGAGTGCCTCCCACAGCTCGTGATAGCGCTCGACGATCGTGTTGCTCACCTCGATGGGGTCCATGTCGTCGGGCACCATGCCGCCGGCCTGCAGATCCATCAGCTCCCCGGCGATGTTGACCTGCGCGATGTCGAGGTCGTGCTCGCGCTGGCCCTTCGACAGCTTCTCGCGCAGCTCACCGGTCTCCGCGTCGACGAGGTAGGCGGCGAACTCGCCCGCGTCACGACGGAACAGGGCGTTCGACAGTGACACATCACCCCACCAGAAACCGACGAGGTGCACCTTGACGAGCAGGACCGCGAGGGCGTCGATGAGGCGGGTCGCCGCGTCCGGGCGCAGCGTCTGGCTGATCATCGCGCGGTACGGCAGCGAGAACTGCAGGTGCCGCGTCAGCAGGCACGCGTCGAGCGGTTCGCCGTGCACGTCGGTGCGTCCGGTGACGACGGCGATCGCCTCGACGCACGGCAGGTGCAGGCGCCGCAGCTGCTTGAGCATCGCGTACTCGCGCAGCGCGATGTCGGCCTTGATCTCCTTGACGGCGAGGATGCGGCCGTCGACCTTCGCGAAGCGGACGATGTGACGCGAGATGCCGCGCGGCAGTGCCGCGAGTTGATCCTCTGGCCACTGCTCGAGGGGCACGCTCCACGGCAGTGCGAACAGCGCGGGGTAGGGGCGTGCTGCCTTGATGTCGAGTGCCACCTCGTCATCCTCCCACCGCGCGGGGGCGGCTGCCTGCATCCGCGTGACGGTGTGTTTCACCCGAAACGGTGCGTCGGCCACCCGTCGATACGTCGAGCGGACGATGGCCGCTCGCCATCGTCCGCTCGATCGTCATGTCAGCCCCTCGCGGGTGCGCGTTCAGTCGTTGATGCGCTCGCCGGTCTCGACGTCGAAGAGGTGGATGTGATCGGTCTTCGGCGCGAAGTACAGCGTGTCGCCCTTCATCGGGGGGCGGCGGCCGTCGACGCGGGCCATGACCTGCTGGTCCTCGCCCTCAACGGTCGTCTTGCCGTAGACGTACGCGTCGGCGCCGAGCTCCTCGACCATGACGACGTCGACCTCGAGACCCGCGTCGGACGGCGCGAGGTCCTCCGGGCGGATGCCGAGCGTGACACGGTTCGAACCGGGGCGGGCGTCCGCGGGCAGCGGAATCGACGCGGTACCGAGCAGCACCTTGTTGTCCTTGACCGGCACCTCGAACAGGTTCATCGCGGGGCTGCCGATGAAGCCCGCGACGAAGACGTTCTTCGGGTGGTCGTACATGTTGCGCGGCGTGTCGCACTGCTGCAGCAGACCGTCCTTGAGGACGGCGACGCGGTCACCCATCGTCATGGCCTCGACCTGATCGTGGGTGACGTAGACGGTCGTCACGCCGAGGCGACGCTGCAGGTCGGCGATCTGCGTGCGCGTCTGCACGCGCAGCTTGGCGTCGAGGTTCGACAGTGGCTCGTCCATGAGGAACACCTGCGGCTGACGCACGATTGCGCGACCCATCGCGACGCGCTGACGCTGGCCACCCGACAGGTCCTTCGGCTTGCGCTCGAGGTACTGCGTGAGGTCGAGGATCTGCGCGGCCTCCTCGACGCGCTTGCGGATCTCGCCCTTGTCGACGCCGGCGATCTTGAGCGCGAAGCCCATGTTGTCAGCGACGCTCATGTGCGGGTAGAGCGCGTAGTTCTGGAACACCATCGCGACGTCGCGATCCTTCGGCGACAGCGCCGTGACGTCGCGTCCGTCGATGAGGATGCGGCCGCTCGTCACCTCTTCCAGGCCGGCGAGCATGCGCAGCGAGGTCGACTTGCCGCAGCCCGACGGGCCGACGAGGACGAGGAACTCGCCGTCGGCGATCTCGATGTTGAGGTCGCTGACGCTGGGACGATCGGCCCCGGGGTAGGTGAGGGTGACGTTGTCGTACGTGACGGTTGCCATGGGGTTTTCCTTAGCGCTCACCGGCAGGAACGTGCCGGACGATCCGTTGTGAACGGGCGGCGCACGGATGTGACGCCGCACACAGCATGCCTGATGGGAGTGGCTCTTGACCAGCCCTTCTGCACATTTGTTTCAGTAGCGCTCATCTGAGCACCCCGTCTCGAGGGGTAGGTGGGTCGATCTGCATGCTCGCTCGGCCCTGCCTATCACCCGATCAACGCTCCTTGATCAAATCGTGACCGTGAAAAACTTTGCAGACCCTGAGTACACGCTGCATGCTGTGAAGCAGGCCACACTCGAGGTGTGGCCCTGAACAATCGGAGCACTCATGACCAAGCGCAGTGTGGCTGTCGCATTCGCGGGCGTCCTCGCCCTCTCCGTCTCCGCGTGCGGCGGCGGCTCGTCCTCGTCCGACTCGTCGAAGAGCGACACCTCTGCGGCTTCGTCGAAGTCCGGCGACGCGAAGGCGTCGGGCAGTGCTGCCGCCGGCAGTGACGTCAACGCCAAGGACCCGAAGCGTGACGCCAACGCCGACCTCGTCATCTGGGCTGACGGCACCGCGGCCCCCGTCGTCTCCAAGCTCGCGAAGCAGTTCGCGGACGAGAACGACGTCAAGGTTTCCGTCCAGGTCTCGACGGACGTGCGCGGCAACTACGGCACGGCCTTCAAGGCGGGCCAGGCCCCGGACGTCATCGTCGGCGCTCACGACTGGATGGGTGAGCTCGTCTCCAACGGCTCCGTCGCGCCCGTGCAGATCCCCGCCAACGTCGCTTCCGGCTTCAACAAGGAGGCCATCGCCGCGACGAAGTACAACAACCAGTCCTACGGCGTGCCCTACGCCGTCGAGAACATGGCGCTCGTGCGCAACACCGACATGGTCAAGGACGCGCCGAAGACGATCGACGAGCTCGTCTCCACCGGTCAGAAGGTCGTCGACGAGAAGAAGGCGACGAACGTCCTCTCCCTCGAGATGGGCAAGCAGGGCGACGCCTACCACGGCATCCCGTTCCTCACCGGCTTCGGCGGCGGCATCTTCGGCACGAAGGCCAACGGCGACTACGACGCGAGCAAGCTGCTCGTCAACTCGCCCGAGAGCCTCAAGGGCGCCAACCTGCTCGCCGAGCTCGGCAAGAAGAAGGTGCTGTCGACCAACGTCGACAAGACCAACGCTGATGCCCTGTTCGCCGACAAGAAGGCGCCGTACATCGTCACCGGCCCGTGGTCGCTGCCGACGTTCGACAAGGCCGGCATCAAGTACGAGGTCTCCTCGCTGCCCACCGTCGCCGGTGGCGGAAAGATGACGCCGTTCCTCGGCGTGCAGATGTTCTACGTCAGCTCGAAGGCGAAGAATGCGACCGTCGCTCAGACGTTCACCGCGTCCTTCCTCACCACCGCCGCCGCGCAGAAGGCGCTGTTCGAGGTCGGCAAGCGTCCGCCGGCACTGACGGCGGCGTACGACGAGGTCATCAAGTCCAACCCCGACGTCGCGAAGTGGGCCGAGGCCGGCAAGGGCGCGAAGCTCATGCCGAACATCCCCGCGATGAATGCCGTCTGGGGCCCGATGGGTCAGGCGATGGCCGACGTCATCTCCGGCAAGGCAGCCCCCGACGCCCGCTTCAATGCGGCGCAGAAGGAGATCGAGGCCGCCATCAAGGCCGGCAGCTGACGATCCACCCACGTCGCACCCGTGAGCCGGTGACCACGTCGGTCGCCGGCTCACGGCGCGTCGAGCGTCGACGACGACGCCCATCACGACAGGCCTGACGGCGCCCGCGAGGCGCCTCACGCCCCAGGCTGGTGCGGTGAGCACCGGTGAACGAATTCCCCGAGCGATGGAGAAGGACATGGCGACCCTCGCCGCCCCCGAGCAGACGTCGGGTCTGCCGCCAGCCAAGAGCCCCGTGTGGGCGCCGATCCTCAAGTGGGCGCTCGTCGCGGCCGCCGTCATCCTCTGCATCTATCTCGCGACGCAGCTGGCCGACAAGGGGTACGGCCTCGCCGTCGTCGGTGTCGCGTTCGTCGCGATGGCCGTGCTCGTCGTGTACGGCACGCGCCGCAACGTGCCCGCGAAGTATCTGTTCCCGGGCCTGATCCTGCTGCTCGGGCTGCAGGTGTGGCCCATCGTGTACACGGCCGCGACGTCGTTCACGAACTACGGCCAGGGCCACCTCGTCTCCAAGGAGGAGGCGACGAAGCAGGACATCGCCTACTCCGTCCAGCAGGTCGCGGGGTCGCCGACGTACGGGCTGTCGATCGCCGTCAAGGACGGCCAGGATGTGACGTCCGCGCCGTTGCACTTCCTGCTGACCGACGAGAAGGGCAAGCACTTCGTCGGTGACGCCAAGGGGTTGCAGCCGCTCACGGGCAAGACGGAGATGGGCATCGGCCACCTCAAGTCGGCCGAGGGCTATCGCGTCCTCAAGCTCGGCGAGGCGAACAAGCGCAAGGACCTCGCCAACTTCGCGGTGCCGACGAGTGACGGCCACGGCATCAAGGCCAGTGGCGTCTCGCAGGCGTTCGAGGGCGCGCCGACGCTGAAGTGGGACAAGGCGAAGAACACCCTCACCGACTCCGCCACGGGCACGGTATATGTCGAGAAGGATGCACGCTGGGTGCCGCAGTCCGGCTCCGCGAGCCCGCTGCCGGTCGGGTGGAAGCAGGGCGTCGGGTTCAAGAACTACACCGACCTCGTGACGAACGACACGATTCGCAAGGGGTTCTTCGGCATCTTCGCGTGGAACATGGCGTTCGCCATCCTGTCGGTGCTGTCGACCTTCGTGCTCGGCATGCTGCTCGCGCTGCTGCTCAACGACCCGCGCATCAAGGGCCGCGCCATCTACCGCAGCCTGCTCATCCTGCCGTACGCCGTGCCCGTGTTCGTCTCCGCGCTCGTGTGGGCGTCGATGTTCAACCAGGACTACGGCCTCATCAACAACCTGACCGGCCTCGACATCGACTGGTTCGGCGACCCGTGGGCCGCGCGCGCCGCCATCCTGCTGACCAACCTGTGGCTGGGCTTCCCCTACATGTTCGTCGTGTGCACAGGCGCGCTGCAGTCGATCCCGGGTGACGTCATGGAGGCCGCACGCATCGACGGTGCCGGCCCGATCCGGACGCTGCGCTCCATCACGATGCCGCTGCTGCTCGTCGCGGTGGGCCCCCTGCTCATCGCGTCGTTCGCGTTCAACTTCAACAACTTCGGCCTCATCTACCTGCTGACCAAGGGCGGGCCGTTCGTCGGCGACAGCGCCCAGATCGGTTCGACCGACCTGCTCATCACCTACGCGTACCGTCTCGCGATCGACGGGACGAACCCGAACTTCGGTCTCGCATCCGCGGTCGCCGTCGTCATCTTCATCATCGTCGCGCTCCTGAGCTTCCCCGGCTTCCTGCGCAGCAAGGCCCTCGAGGAGGTCAACTGATGTCTGCCATGAACACCCCTGCGGCCGGCCTGCCCGAACCGGGAGCCGTGACCGGCGTGCCCGAAGCTGCTCCCGGTGGCACGCATGCTCGTGCGCCGCGCCTCGGTGGCGGCGTGTGGTGGCGCCACCTGCTCGCGCTGTGCGCGCTCGCCTTCGCGCTGTTCCCGATCCTGTTCCTGCTCTCGGCGGCACTCAACAAGGCGGGGACGCTGAGTTCTTCGACGCTGCTGCCGACGAGCTTCTCGCTCAACAACTTCTCCGACCTGTTCAGCAACGAGGCGCGACCGTTCGTCACCTGGTACAAGAACGCGCTGCTCATCGCGCTCGTCGGTTCGGTGTTCAGCGTCTTCATCGGCGCGTGCTCCGCGTTCGCGTTCTCGCGCCTGCGCTTCCGAGGCCGCCGGGCGATGCTGCTCGCGCTGCTGCTGCTGCAGATGTTTCCGGCGCTGCTCGCGTTCGTCGGCCTCTACATCACCTTCTCGAAGATCGGTGAGGTGATGCCCGCGTTCGGCCTCAACACCACGTGGGGGCTCATCCTCGTCTATCTGGGCGGCGCGATGGGATCGAACGTGTGGCTTCTCAAGGGTTACTTCGACACCGTTCCGAAGGAACTCGACGAGGCCGCGTTCGTCGACGGCGCCTCGCATGCCCGCGTGTTCTTCAGCCTGACGCTGCCGCTCGTGCGCCCGATCCTCGTCACGGTGTTCATGGTGTCGTTCGTCAGCCTGTTCGGCGAGTTCATGCTCGCGAGCATCTTCCTCACCGACGTCGACAAGCAGACCCTCGGCGTCGGCCTCTACGGCATGACGGTCGGCAACGACCGCAACGCCCTGTTCGGCCAGTTCTCGGCTGGTGCGCTGCTCAGCTCGATCCCGATCATGGCGCTGTACCTGGCCTTCCAGAAGCAGCTCATCGGTGGTCTCACCACCGGCTCGGTGAAGTGAACTCCTACCGTCGCGGCGCGACGGGAGCGGGCGCGTGAGCGCCACCGAGGACGCGGCGCTCAGGCGCGGCGGCGACGAATCGCCGCCGCGCCTGCAGCAGATCGCTGCTGCTGCGGGGGTCTCGCAGGCGACCGTCTCGCGCGTGCTCAACAACAAGGCCGGCGTCGCCGAGGCCACGCGCCGCAGCGTCCTCACCGCCGTCGACGTCCTCGGCTACGAACGCCCCGCGAGTCTGCGCCGCGCGGGGGCTGGCGCCATCGGCCTCGTCGTGCCCGAACTCGACAACCCGATCTTCCCCGCGCTCGCACAGGCCGTCACGACGCGGCTCGCGGCAGCGGGGTACACCGCCGTCCTGTGCCCGACGAGCGCCGGTGGGGTGCAGGAGGATGAGTACTTGTCGATGTTGCTGGAACGCGGCATCGCCGGGCTCATCCACGTCTCGGGGCGCCACGCCGACACGACGGCGTCGATCGCGCGCCATCAGGAACTCGTCGCGCAGGGCCTGCCCGTCGTCCTCGTCAACGGCCACCGCGACGACCTCGCCGTCACGTCGTTGTCGACGGACGACCACGTCGCGGTGCGCCTCGCCGTCAGCCACCTGCTGAGTCTGGGGCACCGCCGGCTCGGTCTGGCCGTCGGGCCGGCACGCTACACCCCGTCGATCCGCAAGCTGACGGCGTTCCGCGACGCCGCGGCCGAGTTCGGGTTCGAGGCGCTCGTCGAACACACGTGGTTCAGCGTCGAGGGCGGCGAACTCGCGGGAACGCAGCTCACCGCGCGGGGCGCGAGCGGCATCATCTGCGGCTCGGACCTCATGGCGCTCGGCGTCATCCGCGGAGCGCGTCACGCGGGCTTGGACGTGCCGAGGGAGCTCTCCGTCGTCGGTTTCGACGGCTCGGCGATGACGGAGCACACCTCGCCGCCGCTGACGACGGTGCGCCAGAACGTCCCCGCGCTCGCCGACGGCGCCGTCGACACGCTGCTCGACCAGATCCGTGGGCTCGCAGCGGCCGCGCCGTGCGCCCGTGAGCTGGTGCTCGCGCCCGACCTCGTCGTGCGCGCCTCTACCGGCCCGCCTCCGGTGCACTGACGGCGCCCTTACCGGCGTCGGCGTCGTCTCGGACGTCGGCGTCGTCTCGTGGCGCGTCGCGCCGCGCCTTCGTCAGCGCGCCGAGCAGAGCGTCGAGCAGCGGCGGGACGTCGGTGCAGCCGGGGACGCGGTGCGCTGCGGCGGTGTCGCCGTCGCCGACCTTGACGCCGATGTCGCTTCCCGCGCGCAGCGTCGTGAACACCGTTTCGTCGGTGACGTCGTCGCCCAGGTAGAACGTCGCACGCAGGTTGCGCTCGGCGGCGAGGGCCGCGAGTGCCGCGCCCTTCGACACGTCGAGCACCGACAGTTCGACGACGGCCTTGCCGCGCATCGCGTGGACGCCCGGGACATCCTGCGGGACGGCGAGCGCCGCGCAGGTCGCGCGCTCGGCCTCGTCCTCGTCCATGCCGCGGGTGTGCAGGACGACGCCGGCCGGCTTGTACTCGACGCGTGTCGCGGGCAGTCGTTCGGCGATCGTCTCGAGCGCGTGGGTGGCGCCGTCGAGGGCGGCGCGCTCGACGTCGCTCAGCGCGCTGCCGCCCGAGGCGGCGGAGCCGAGGGTGGTCGAGATCTCTGCGCCGTGGCTGCCGATGAGGACAATGGGGGAGGACTCGTCGATCCCCGTCAGCGCGCGCAGGGTGGCGAGGTCACGACCCGATGCGAGTGCGACGCTCACGCCCGGTAGCGCCGCCATCGCACTGAGTGCCTCGATCGTGCCCGGTTGCGGGCGGGCGCTCGCGGGGTCGAGGACGATCGGCGCGAGCACCCCGTCGAAGTCGGAGGCGACGAGCACGTCACCGCGGCGCGCGAAAGCACCCAGCTCCTCGCGTGACGGCGGCCGCAGCGGCGTCGCGGTCACGATGCGGCCTGCGTCGACGGCGCCTTCGGGGCGGCCTCGAGGCTCGCGAGGTAGTTCTTCGCCCACTGCTGCACCGAGTTCTCGCTCACGAGGGCACGCATCGAGTCCATCCGCTGACGACGCTGGGGCGCCGGCGCGTCGACGGCCTTCATGATCTGCTGCTTGAGACCCGCGATGTCGTGCGGGTTGCACAGGTAGGCGTCGCTCAGTTCCGTCGCGGCGCCGGTGAACTCGGACAGCACGAGCGCCCCGTCATCGGCGCAGCACGTCACGTACTCCTTCGCGACGAGATTCATGCCGTCGCGCAGCGGCGTGACGAGCATGATGTCGGCGGCCGCGAACATCGCCGCCATCTCCTCGCGGTCGAACGAGCGGTGCAGGTACGTGAGCGCCGTCGCGCCGATGCTCGAGAAGTCACCGTTGATACGCCCGACCGTCAGCTCGATCTGGTCACGCAGATCCATGTACGCCTTGACGCGCTCGCGGCTCGGCGTCGCGACCTGGATGAGTTTGTGCTTGCTCGGGTCGAGGCGCTCGTCGGCGAGCAGTTCGCCGAACGCCTTGAGGCGGTGACGGATGCCCTTCGTGTAGTCGAGGCGATCGACGCCCAGCAGGATCTTCTCCGGGTTGCCGAGCTGCTCGCGGATCTCACGCGCCCGCGCCTGCACCGAATCCGACTCGACGATCTCGCGCAGCCCCTCGACGTCGATCGAGATCGGCACCGCGGCTGCGCGCACCTGACGTTCGCCTAGGTCGACGACGTCGCCCGTCACGTCGAGGTCGAGGTACTGACGCACCGCGCGCAGGAAGTTGCCCGCGTCCTCGGTGCGCTGGAAACCCAGGAAGTCGGCGCCGAGCAGCCCCTCGAGGATCTCCTCGCGCCCGGGCAGCTGCGCGAACAGCTCGACGGCGGGGAAGGGGATGTGGTTGAACCAGCCGATGCGCAGGTCGGGGCGCATCTCGCGCAGCATCTCCGGCACGAGCTGCAGCTGATAGTCGTGCACCCACACCGTCGCGCCCTGCGCGGCGACCTCGGCGCAGGCGTTCGCGAAGCGACGGTTGACGCGGCGATACACCGAACGCCAGCTGCGACGGAACGTCGGCGTGATGATGACGTCGTGGTAGACGGGCCACAATGTGTCGTTGCTGTGGCCCTCGTAGTAGTCGGCGACCTCCTGCTCCGACAGCGCGACCGGGTGCAGGTGCATGCCGCCGTCGTCGAACGGTTCGGGCGCCTCACCCGGCTCGCCCGCCCAGCCGACCCAGGCGCCGTCACGCCCACGCATGACGGCGTCCATCGCGGTGACGAGGCCGCCGGGGGAGCGGCGCCACTGCGACTCGCCGTCCGGCGTCGTCACGCGGTCGACGGGCAGCCGGTTGGCCGCGACGACGAAGTCGTAGGTCTCGCTCATCGGAAAGTTCCTTCGCTCATCGGTGCGCGGGACGAACAGGTGCGGCGTGCGCTCGAATTCGGCGGGGCGCCGGGGCCGTTCGCGTCTTCGTCACGAGCCTATCGCGGGGCGGCGGGGGCGTGCCGGGCCGCGTCGATCCAGCACTTTGTCATGTGCGCGGCCTACCGTGGAGCCATGACGTCCCCGGAGCCTCCTGAGCCGACACGCGCCGGACACCGTCTGCCGCGGCGCACCCACCCGACGCCGTCGCCGACGCCCGAGCGTCACGACGACGCGACACAGGTGGCGCCGCAGGGCACGCGGACACGGCAGGGCTCGGGCGCTCACGCGGCCACCCCGGCCGACGGTGGGGACGTCGTCGGCCACTTCCGCATCCTCGACAAGATCGGCGAGGGCGGCATGGGCGTCGTCTACCGCGCGCTCGACACCCGACGCTCGGACGGGCGGGAGGTCGCCGTCAAGGTGCTGCGCCCGCACATCGCCTACGACCCCGACGCGCGCACCCGCCTCGCGCGGGAGGTCGCGACGCTGGAACGCGTCCACACACCCGGCGTCGCCGCCGTCATCGCCGCGGAGCCGTACGGCGAGCGCCCGTACATCGCCACCGAGTACGTGCCCGGCGTTCCACTCGACGAGGTCGTCAAGCGCCGCGGGCCGTTCGAGCCCGACGCGCTGGCGCGCCTCGGGCGCGACCTGGCCGTCGCCATCCAGGCCATCCATGACGCCGGCGTCGTCCACCGCGACCTCAAGCCGGGCAACGTGCTCATGGTCGACGGGCGCCCCGTCGTCATCGACTTCGGCATCGCCCACATCGCCGACGACGCGCGCCTGACGTCGACCGGCCTCGTCATGGGCACCCCCGGCTACCTCTCGCCCGAGCTCGTCGAGGGTGCGCCCGTGTCGACGTCGACCGACTGGTGGGGCTGGGCCGCGACGCTCGCCTTCGCCGCGCAGGGTGAGCCGCCGTTCGGGCGCGGCCCGATGCCGGCGGTGCTCGACCGCGTGACGCGTGGTCAGGCCAACCTCGGCGGCGTCGACGCGCGGCTGCGGCCGCTGCTCGCCGCCGCGCTCAGCCCGGTGCCGCAGGAGCGACCGTCGGCCCGGCAGGTCATCGAACAGATGGAGCGGTACGCGCGCGGCGAACCGACGACGTACGTCCCGGTGCGACGCGCGGCAGAGCCGCGCGTAACTCGCCCCGAAGCGCAGCAACCCCGCCCCGACGCGACGGCTGTGCTCGGCCGCCCGGACGCCACGCGCGTCGCGCCGGTGACGTCCCCGCCGCCGGTGAGTGCGGGGCCAACGGACGCCGAGCGTGCCCAGCAGGGGGCCCCGGTGCGTCAGGGCGCCCAGGGGTATGCCAACCCGAGCCCATACGGCTCCGCGCCCGTTCCGTTCGCGCCGAAACCGCAGTCTCGCCCGGGCGAGCACGACCCGCGCATCAACCTGCCGCATCGATCGGGAACGCTGCAGGCGATCTTCGTCCTGTGGTTGGGCGTGACGGCGCTCGTGCCCGTCGTCGGGCTCGTGCTGCTCGTCGTGTGGAACCTCGCCGCGCGCTTCAGCGACTCCACGATCACCCAGACCGTCCTGCGACGCTACGAGGCCGGACGACGACGCAGCGACGGCGCCGTCGCCGTCGCGAGTGCGCCGTGGCACGCGTTGCGCGCGACGCTGTCGACGCTGTTCGCCCTCATCCTGCCGACAGTTGTCTTCGCCTGCGTCGCGGCGCTCGTCGGCATCGGTTGGGTGGCCGTGCGCGGCGGCGTGCCGCGCGTGTGGTGGGCGCTGCCGCTCGTGCTCGGCGCGGGCGCCGCGCAACTGGCGCTGTGGCGAGGCGCCGGTTCGGTCGGCTACCGACGCGGTTCGCGCTCGCTCGTGCGCGGCCTCGTGCCGCAGAACGCGACGCGCATCGTCGCGGGCATCGCCGTCGGCCTCGGCCTGTTCATGCTGGTCGGCTCGTTCCTGCAGCAGGGCGACATCTCATGGTTCCCGTTGACGGGCGGCATCGACGACCCGCTGGCGCGGTACGCGCCGAGCGTGCAGCGCTGAGTCGATGCACCACAGCGCGTCCACAGCGCGCGCCGAGGGATCGTCACGTTCGGCGTCCTAGGATCAGGGAATGGGTCAGTACGGACGAGAGCACGGCACGACGGGGCCCAACCCGATCTCGGAGAACACGCAGCCGGTCCTGGCGCCGCGGATGCGGTTCCTGCGCAGCGAACCGGTCACCGAGCCGCTGCCCATCGCCGATGCGCTGAAGAACACTCCCTACCGCGACCCGAACGTCCCCGCGGGAGTCAGCGACGACTCGGCCCAGTACAAGGCGCTCGACATCGCCGTGCGCGTGGGGGAGTTGTTGCTGCGCTGCGGGGCGAGCACGCGTGACGTCGAGTCGAGCGTCGTCGCCGTCGCCGCATCGGCGGGGCTGCGCCGCCTCGAGGTCGACATCACGAACCAGGCGCTGCTGCTGCAGACGCCGTCACCGCATCCGGGCCATCCGCCGCTGACGATGCTGCGCGTCGCCCGTTCGTCGACGCGTGACTTCTCCCGGCTGACGGCCGTGCACCAGTTCGTCGAGCGCCTCGTCGCGGGCGGCATGGATCTCGACGAGGCGACGAAGCAGTTGCGGCGCATCCAGCGGATGCCGCGGCTGTACCCGCGATGGCTCGTCTCGGTCGCGTTCGGTGGTCTCGCCGCGTCGGTCGCGACGATCCTCGGTGGTAGCTGGATGGCCGTCGCCGTCGCGTTCGTGTCGGCGATCATCGTCGACCGCATCGGGCGCGTGCTGAGCAACCTGGGGGTGCCGAGCTTCTACTCGGCGGCCGCCGGCGGACTCGCCTCGACGATGCTCGCGTGGCTCGCGTACATGTCGCACCAGAGTCATCTCGTCGGCGAGTTCGTCGCCACCCACCTGCCCGGCTCGATGACGATGGCCGACTTCGCGTACGCGATCTCGGGCGGCATCGTCGCGCTGCTGCCCGGTCGTCAGATGGCGTCCGCGGTCGAGGACGCCGTCACCGGCTATCCGGTCACCGCCTCCGGACGCGTGTTGACGGTGATCCTCGCCTGCGCGGGCATCACGGTCGGCGTCGGTGCGGGGTTGTCCTTGACGCTGAGTCTCGACAACGCCCTCGACCTCGGTCTCCAGTCGCCCGGGGTGCTGCGTTACGACTCGCCGTCGACGACTTTTCTGCTCCAGGTTGCCTGCGGTGCGCTCGGTGCGGTCTGCTCGGCCGTGACGATGCGTTCGCGTGTCCGGATGCTCGTGCCGACGGCCGTCATGGGCGCCCTGGGCGTGGGCGGCGTGACGTTCCTCGTCAGCTCCATCGGCCTCGGCGCGACGACGGCGACCGCGGTGGCCGCGACGGCCGTAGGGTTCTGCGCGCGACTGCTCGCGCTGCGCCTGGGCGCCCCCGCGCTCGTGCTCGTCATGCCCGCGGTCTCGCCGATGCTGCCCGGCCTGCGCATCTTCCGCGGCATGTACGAGTCCGTGTCGGGTTCACTGCTCGGAGCGACGCGCGTGGCGCAGTCCGGGGTCGGGGTGACGACGATGCTCGGCGCCGTCGGGATCGCCCTCGCGCTGAGCACGGGGGCGCTTCTCGGGGACGTGCTGTCGGCGCCTTTCGACCGCCCGATCGTGCAGCGCCGCAGGGCTCGTCGCCGCTGACGGGCGGGGGGTTCTCGCGCGCGGCGACGGCGGGGGCCGCGGTGATTCACATTTTGTGACGTAGGTCGCGTAACGTTCTCCTCGCTGAGGCGATGTCGTGAGTGTCGCCCAAGCGGCTCACAACTCAACACACCAAGAATTCGCGGGCAGCGCCAACGCCAAACCTCGTCGGGCGCCGCTTCATTCGCACCGTGCGAACCGCAGACGAGGGTGGGGGACCCACTCGTGGCACTCGTTGAGTGCCTTGGGGTGAAGCCGGTCCCGAACCGGCCGAGCACCTGACCGCTCGAACCCGACAGCTCACCTCACCGGCGTCGTCAGGAAAGGAAACACCTCCATGGGTTACACCCCGAAGCACTCCGCTCCCTCCGACTCGACCATGGGTCGCAAGGCTGCGGGCGTCGCCCTCGTCGGTGCCGCCACCGTCGGCGCCGGCGTCACGAGCGCCACCACCGCCTCGGCTGCACCGGCCGGTTCGGTCTGGGACCGCGTCGCCGCCTGTGAAGCGGGCGGCAACTGGCACATCAACACGGGCAACGGCTTCTACGGCGGCCTGCAGTTCACGCAGCAGACGTGGGCCGGCTTCGGTGGCACGCAGTACGCCGCTCGCGCCGACCTCGCCACGCGCGAGCAGCAGATCGCGATCGCCCAGAAGACCCTCGCCGTCCAGGGCCCCGGCGCCTGGCCCGTGTGCTCCGTGCGCGGTGGCCTGACCCGCGCCAACGCTGGCAGCACCGCTGCGGCTCCTGCCGCTGCGGCCGCGAACACGCAGGTGTCGCGTTCCACCGCTCGTTCTGCCGTCAAGGCTCCCGCCGCGACGTCCGGCAAGCTCGCCGTCGACGGCATCCTCGGTCGCCAGACCGCTCGCTCGCTGCAGGCCTGGGTCGGCACGTACCGTGACGGCATCGTCGGCCCGCAGACGAAGATGGCCCTCCAGCGCACGGTCGGCACGACGCCCGACGGCATCATCGGCCCCCGCACGGTCGCCGCGCTGCAGTCGAAGCTCGGCATCTCCCAGGACGGCGCGACGTACCTCAACGCCCGCACCGTCCGCGCCCTGCAGGCGCACCTGAACAACCACTGATCGCGCGTCTGATCGCCTGATCGACGACGAGGGCCCCACCGCTTCGAAGCGGTGGGGCCCTCGTCGTGTGCCCTGGCCGGGCAGGCGGGCGGTGAGAGCTGGAGATGGGACTCGAACCCACAACCACCTGTTTACAAGACAGGTAGAATAGGACGCGATGCTGGGCAACTCGCCCGGAATGACGCCTAATTTTCGATGTGTCATAGGACGCCCCTAGGGTGTAGATGGGCATACAGAAGGGCACACTCGGGAGGGCAACATGGGCACACGCCGCGCATACGGGACAGGCAGCGTCACACAACGCGCCGACGGGCGCTGGGTCGGACGCATCGAAGCGGGATGGAACGCGAACGGCAAGCGCCGGCGCATCACCGTCAGCGACATGGACGAAGACAAGTGCAAGGCCAAGCTGCGCAAGAAGCTGCGCGAAGTCATGGCCGAGAAGCCAGAAGCGCTCGCCGCGAAGATGACCGTCAAGGCGTGGGCCGACAAGTGGCTGCCCGAGCATCAGAAGCACGTGCGGCCCAACGTGTACGTCACCGACCGGGGCCTCATCATGAAGTGGATCGTACCCACCATCGGCACCCGCAACCTTGGTGACCTGCGACCCGCCGACGCACGCAAGGTCGAGACCGCCATCCTGAAAGCGGGCCTGTCCTCGACGACCGCACGCGCCGCCATCAGCAAGCTGCGCACCATGCTCAAGGCGGCCCGCGTCGAGGGATACCCGGTGCCGGACGGGATCTTCGAGATGAAGCGTCCCGCTATGGCGCCGTCGACTCGTGATGCGATCCCCGTCGACGATGCGAAGAAGCTGCTGCGTAAGGCTGACGGCACGCCGGACTTGGCGCGGTGGATACTCGCGCTGTACCAGGCGTTGCGTCAGGGCGAGGCGTTGGGCCTCGAGTGGGATCGTGTCGACCTGGACAACGGGACGCTCGACATCGCGTGGCAGCTACAGCCGTTGCCGAGGGATAAGGATGCGGGGCGCATCGTCTTCCCTGAGGGCATGGAAGCGCGCCACGTCGTCGACCACTACTACCTGCTGCGACCGAAGACGTCGAAGGGTCGACGCATGGTGCCGTTGTCGCCGATGGCGTGGGCTGCGCTCAAGGCGTGGCGGGAGGTCGCGCCGGAGAATGAGTGGGGCCTGGTCTTCACGCTGCCCGACAATCGGCGAA
The DNA here is from genome assembly GCF_058809565.1 of Dermacoccus sp. MPR-E5. Taxonomy (NCBI): domain Bacteria; kingdom Bacillati; phylum Actinomycetota; class Actinomycetes; order Micrococcales; family Dermacoccaceae; genus Dermacoccus; species Dermacoccus sp. MPR-E5. Next base: position 136,567 of record NZ_JBXASS010000007.1, read on the forward strand.
TGCGAGGGCGCGAGGACAGCCCACGGCCGCGACACAAGGGCCGCGACAGGGCGCTGTGGTATGCGCTGCAGGACGAGGCGGGCGTGCGGCGCAGCGACGGCGGGCGGTACACGCTGCACGAGGCGCGGCACACGACGGCATCGCTGCTGCTCGAGGCGAATGTCGACCCGCATGTCGTGACCGCAATCATGGGGCACTCGTCCATCGTGACGAGCCGCGGCTATATGCACGTCGCGACCGAGCTTGCGCGTAAGGCCCTCACCGACGTCGGTGCCATGCTGGACTATCGCATGACGGACGACGCGCAGCAGCAGATCGAGAAGGGTACGCCCTGATGGACGCAGGGGCGATGGTGGAGCGGGTGCTGTGAACGCACGAAAGCGCCCCTCGGCTCCGTGGTGGAGTCGAGGGGCGCTTCAGCGTGCGAGGTCAGAGCCCTGCGGCGTCCGACTTGGGATCGCTCGTCGCCTGCGCGGCGGGGATGACCTCGAGGTGGTCGCCAGCGTCGTCGGGGATGCCGTCGTCAGCGTGGCGCGGCACGTACCCGGCGGGTGCGGTGTTCACGGCGGCGAGGATCGTCGTCAGCATTCCGAGCAGCGCGCCGCCGAGCGCGACGTACTTGCCCGCGTCGGCTTCGGTGACGATGCCCGCGCCGACGAGGATGGGCACGAGTGCGGTGACGACCGTGTAGATCGCCTTGCGCACGGCGGGGTCGGTGATGATGCGTCCCATTACAGCTTGCCTCCTTCGATGGCGACGCCGAGCTTGAAGTACGTCTCGCCGCCAGGGATGCCGTCAACGGCCGCGCCGACCTTCGCCTGCACCTTGCTCCACGTCTCGCGGCCCGCGATGCCGTCGACCTTCGCGCCGACGAGCTTCTGCAGCGCGGAGATGGTGAGCCTGCCCGGGATGCCATCGACGGTGAGCCCATGAGCCTTCTGGAAGGCCCGAACCGGCCATGCCGGAAGTGTGGGACGCGCGGCGTTGGGGTTGCGCCATCCCTCCGGCTGAGACGGTCGTGAACCATCGTTCATGAAAGGGCCATCGTCGATGTGCAGGTGCATGTTTCCCCCGGAGTGGTTCTCGACGTAGCCGTAGATCCCGCACGTCACCGAGAGTCCGTGGCCCCGTGCGATGTGCTGGCCCACCTTCTCGAACCAGGCGCGCTCGTCCTCCGAGTTCACGCCACGCGGCTCGCGGTTCATGTCAGCTGCGCACGCGCGACCGCCGTACCCGGTCGCGGCGTGAAGCGATGTGTGAAGTGCTGGAGATTGCGCCGCACGTCATCGTGGAGCGCGCCGAGCGTGCTACCTCGAATGTCCTTGAGTTCCCCGGAAACTCGGGGTTGTCACCGGCTGGGTCTATCGTCCAGGACGTAGAGCAGGAGCGTGCCGCATTTGGCGATGACCTCGCCGCGGAGCGCGAAGCACAGCAGATCGACCCGTAGGAGACCGCCATGCAGAAAGCCCCCGCCGACCTCGTGAAGCTTGCCGAGGCTGCGGGGGCTTCTGTCGTCTGGACGACCGACGTGGCGCGCGGCGACTACTTCATGGGCATGATCCGCGTGAACCCGCGCCTGTCCGACGCCGACACGGTCGTCGTCCTCGCGCACGAACTTGGGCATCACCACCACGGGCACGTCGGGAACTCGCCGCGCTTCGAGGTGCAGGCGAACGCGTACGCGGCACGGCTGCTCATCGACCCCGACGACTACGCGGCCGCCGAGCGGCTGTGCGAGGGCCACGCGGGCGCCATGGCGCGCGAGCTCGGCGTGACGACGGCGATCGTCGACGCGTGGAGGATGTGCCACAGGGCCGCTTGACGTTGTGATAGCGACATGGAGACACGAAAGCGCCCCCGACCTCGAGGTGAGGTCGGGGGCGTTAACGCGAGGCTACGAGGGGATGCGCCAGGCAGTCGCAGCGCCTCCAGTCTGGTACGCGATGGCTGTCGGCTTAGACGTGTCGGGAATGGAGACGTAGACCCATCCCGTGGAGCAGCGCGAGATGGTCTGCCACTCGCCAGGTAGCAACGGCTTCGGGAAGTGGTCGACATTGGAGATGTCGGGTGATTGGTACATGCCGTTGTCTGCGTCGCCAACAACGAACGACGACCAGAGGATCTGAACGGGCTGCGCCTGCGGGCACACGGTCGCTTTCAGTCGGGTGAAGTGCTCTCCCTTCTTGATGCCGATCATTTCCGGCGTGTCGTACGGGCCGGGCGTGACGGTGACGCGCGACTCAAAGTCGGTGACCTTGAGCGTGTAGTCCCCGCCGTCGCCGCTGACGGACACCTCGTCGCCGAGCTGGTTGACGGGCGACGTACTGGATTCGCTCGGAGATGACTCACTGGGCGAGAGTGACGCCTCCCTCGTGTTCGACGTCGCCGAGGATGTTGCATCACCCGATCCACTCGAGCATGCGGTGAGGGCGAGGGGCAGGGCTGCGAGCGCGGCGAGCTTCTTCATGTGCTGATCCTAGGTGAGCGGGTGCGCTCGAAGTGTGCATCCCAAGATGGGCATACGGTGTGCTTCTCAGGGAAGATGGGTACACGATGGGCACACTGTCTCGGGTGTAGTGCTTCGCCCTTTCCCGGCGTTTGCCCCGGAATGGCGCGGAATCCTGGTGGAGCTGGAGACGAGACTTGAACTCGCAACCACCTGTTTACAAGACAGGTGCGCTACCGATTGCGCCACTCCAGCACACTGCCGGTATCGGCAGCCCTGTGATCTTATACGAGGCGGGTCGCGATGCCCGTCCCGTCGGGCGACGACCTACGATGAGGGCATGAATCTCAAGCCTGCAGCAGACGTCGAAACCGCACCCGTCGCCGCGCTCGGTCTCCTCGGCGGTTACCTCACCGCCCGTGAGACGGGCATCCGTCCGCTCGGGGGTGTCGTGCTCGCGCTCGCCGGCGGGTACGCGGGCCGCACGTGGCTCGCCAAGGGCGGCGCGGCCCAGACGGCGGCGCTGACCGCCGTGTACGTCGGCGGGTTCGGCGCCTCGCACCCGCTCGCGAAGAAGATCGGCGCGTGGCCGTCCGTCGTCGGGGTGGCGGCACTGTCGGCGGCGGCGTCGTACGTCCTGATCGACCGCCACTGAGCGGGCCCGCCCCCGAGGCTCGGCCTGCCCGAGTGCGCGGGGATACACTGACGTGTTTTGTTCGACGGCCGCGACGAGGTGAGGAGTGGCATGCCCGACTCCCTCACGCCTGCCGAGCGTTCGATGCGCGACCTGACGCCGTCGCGTGACGACTTCTCGCTGAGCACCACCGAGCCGCCGCCCCGCTTCGTGAGGGCGCTCGTGCGCCCGCTCGGTGGCCGCCCAGCGCTACTCATCGAGTTGTTCCTGTTCTGGATGTTCTTCCAGTACTTCACGTTCGCGCAGGAGCACATCCGCGGAGAGCACGACGAGTCGGTCCGGCATGCGCACCGCCTGTTCGACCTGGAGCAGTGGCTGCGCATCGACATCGAACGATGGCTCAACTCATCGCTCGCCGAGGTGCCCGTCCTCGCGCAGGGCGCCGGGTACTACTACGGCATGGTGCTCGCGACGGTGCCCATCGCGCTCGCGTGGGCCTGGTGGATGAACCCGGACGGGTTCCGGCGCCTCAGACGGTTGCTCATCGCGATGACGCTGCCCAGCCTGCTCGTGTTCTGGTTGCTGCCGATGGCCCCGCCCCGGTTCGCCGTCGACGGCATGATCGACGTCAACGCCGTCTACAACATCATGGGCGGTCGCCTCGCGCGTGACCCGTCGCAATCGGCCAACCTGTACGCCGCGATGCCGAGCCTGCACTGCGCCTGGTCCACCTGGGTCGCCTACGTCGTGTACGACACGTGGAAGCGGGGCCGGCCCGTGTGGGCCCGCGCCGCCTGGCTCTACCCGCTCGTCACGTACTGGGACGTCATGGCGACGGGCAACCACTTCGTCCTCGACGTCGTCGGTGGCATCGCACTCTTCTGTTTCGGTCTTCTGTACGTCAACCTGCTGCGCGGGGCCGAGGTGAAGATCTGGGACGAGGACCCGGGGTTCACTTCGGCGGCATACGCAGCGCACCGTCGAGACGAATGACCTCACCGTTGAGCAGCGGGTTCGCGACGATGTGCTCGACGAGTGCCGCGTACTCGCTCGGGCGGCCGAGGCGCGAGGGGTGCGGCACGACCTTGCCGAGCGATTCGCGCGCCGCTTCCGGCAGCCCCGCGAGCATCGGCGTCTCCATCGTGCCGGGCGCGATCGTCATGACGCGGATGTGGCTGTCGGCGAGGTCGCGCGCGGCGGGGAGCGTCAGCCCGACGATGCCGCCCTTGCTCGAGGCGTAGGCCGCCTGACCGATCTGGCCGTCGTAGGCGGCGGCGCTGGCCGTCATGACGATGACGCCGCGGTCACCGTGCGCGTCCGGTGCGCCGTCGTCGGTGGGGGAGGGCTCGTTCGCGACCATCGCCTCGGCGGCCAGACGCAGCAGGTTGAAGGTGCCGACGAGGTTGATGTCGATGACGGTGCGGTACTTCTCGAGCGCGTGGACGCCGTTCTTGCCGAGCACGCGCCCCGGGGTGCCGACCCCGGCGCAGGCGACGGCGATGCGCAGCTCACCGAGTTCGGCGGCGGCGTTGACGCCCTGGCGCACCTGCTCCTCGTCGCGCACGTCGGTGGGGACGAACAGGGCGCGCTCGCCCAGGTCGTCGGCGACGGCCTGGCCGTTCGAACTCGGTAGGTCGGCGATGACGACGGCCGCGCCGTCGGCGTGCAGGCGGCGGGCGGTGGCCTCGCCGAGGCCCGAGCCGGCACCGGAGATGAGAGCGACGGTGTGCTGCGTGATCTTCATGTGACGCACTCTAACGAGCGGTGCGAATGAAATGTGGGGTGGGTCACCCTCGTTCCCGCGGCGCCTGGCTCGTCGTGTCGCTCCGACGACGCGGCGGCCCCGCCTCCGTGCGCCCAGATGCACCTGCGTGCAAGAGCACCCGGGTGCATCTGGGCGCAACAGGGTCGGGCGAGGCCGTCGCGATGGTGCAGGAGGGCAGGAGGAGCTCGCGCGCTGAGGGGTCAGCGGTACAGCGTGACGTCGGTGGCCTTGACGCTCGCTGCGACGTGCGAGCCGCGGTGCAGGCCGAGTTCGGTGACGGCCTCGAGCGTCACGTCGGCCACGAGATCGGCCGCGACGCCTGCGTCACCCCGCAGGTGCACGCGGGCCGACGTCCCGGTGTGCTCGATCTGCTGCACGACGAGCGGCCAGGTGTTGCGAGGCGATCCGGCGGGCACCTCGCGCCACAGCGAGACCGCGGTCGGCGCGAAGGCCGCGAACGCCCGCTCGCCCGACGGCGGCACGTCGGCGGCCATGATGCGGGCGCCACCCGGTGTCGTGATGGCGCGACCGTCGCTCGTCCCTCGCCACAGGTTGAGGCCGACGACGCGGGCGGCGAACGCCGTGCGCGGATAGCGCACGACCTCCTGCGGCGGGGCGAGCTGCGTCACGCGCCCGGCTTCGAGGAACAGCAGCCGGTCGGCGAGCGTCAGTGCCTCCAGCGGGTCGTGGGTGACGAGCAGGGTGACGGCGTCGGTGCGCGCGAGGCGCTCGCCGAGCAGCGCGCGCAACTCGTCGCGGCCGCTCTGGTCGATGGCCGAGAGCGGCTCGTCGAGCAGCAGCACCCGAGGGGCGAGGGCCAGTGCACGGGCCAGAGCGACGCGTTGTGCCTGGCCTGACGACAACTCGTGCGGACGGCGGCTCGCGAGGTCGGCGATGCCCACCTGCTCGAGCTCCTGCCGCGCACGACGGCGCGCGGCGGAGCGCGATACGCCCCGCGCCCGCAGCCCGAACGCGACGTTCTCGAGGGCGTCGAGATGGCCGAAGATGTCGCCCGCCGCGGTCATGAGACCCACCTGACGGCGGCCGGGGGGCACGGCGTGACCGCGCCCGTCGTCCCAACAGGCTTCCCCGACGCGCAGCTCACCGCTCGTGAGATGTTCGAGGCCGCTGATGCCGGCCACGAGCGTCGACTTGCCGCTGCCGTTGGGGCCGAGCACCCCGAGCACCTCGCCCGGAGCGCACGTGAACGCGGCCTCGAGCTCGAACGAGCCGCGCCGCATCGTGCCGGCGAAGCTCAACCCCTCCGGTTCGGGCGTCTCAGGCGGTTCGGGCGAGAAAGACGGGTTCATCGCACACCGCTCCAGCGTCCGCGCAGCAAGGCGAGCACGACGAGGCAGATGCCGAGCATGAGGGCCGCGAGGGCGGTGGCGGCGTCCTGACTGATGTCGAGCGCCTGATACACCGCGAGGGGGCCCGTCTGGGTCGTGCCGGGGAAGCTGCCGGCGAAGGTCATCGTCGCACCGAACTCACCGAGAGCGCGTGCCCAGGAGAGCGTCAACCCCGCGAGCAGGCCGGGCGCCGCCATCGGGATGAGGACGCGGCGCAGCGTGTACCAGCGGCTCGCGCCGAGCACGGTGGCGGTGCGCGCCCACCGAGCGTCGATGCCGCGGAACGCGCCTTCGGCGGCGACGACGAAGAACGGCATCGCGACGAACGTCTCGGCCAGCACGACGCGCACCCACGAGTAGGGCAGCGACGTGCCGAAGCTGTCCTGCAGCACCGTGCCGATGAGGCCGCCGCGCCCCCACGCGTCGAGCAGGGCGACACCGGCGACGACGGGCGGCAGCACGAGGGGGACCGTGACGAGCGCCCGCAGCCACGCGGCGGCACGCCCCCGCAGGCGTGAGAGCCACCAGGCGAGAGGGGTGCCGAACAGTGCGGACAGGGCTGCCGTCGTCGTCGTGGTGCGAAGCGACAGCAGGAGAGCTTCGCGTGTGCCGGCGGTCTGCAGGTCGGCGGCGAAGTGCGACCAGCGCACCTCCAGCAGCAGCGCAACGAGCGGGACGACGACGAACGCGACCGCGACCGCTGCGAACACCCCGAGCACCACACCGCCGGCATCGGGGGCGCGGCGGGTGGGGCTCGTTCTGCTGGCGCTGGGGGCGCTCACGTCAGCTCGGCGAGCCGAACCCGGCGTCGCTCAGCACCTTGCGGCCCTCGGCGCCGGTGATGAGCTGCACGAACTGCTTGGCGTACTCGTTGTTGCTCCACGTCGCGATCGGCAGCGTCGTCTTGACGTTCGAGCCGGACGCGATATCGACGCCCGTCACCTTGTCACCGGCGGCCTTGACGTCCGTGCGGTACACGACCGCGGCGTCCGCGTCACCGGAGGAGACCTTCGCGAGCGTCGACTTGACGTTCTGCTCGTAACTGACGACGTGCGCGTGGACGTTCGCCTTCGCCAGCGCCTTGTCGGCGGCGCGCCCGCACGGCACGGTCTTGGCGCACAGCACGGTGCTGACCTTCGCGAGGCTCGCGAGGTCGGTGACGTGGCCCGGGTTGCCCTTGGGCGTCGCGATCTCGAGTTCGTTCGTCGCGAAGTCGGTCCAGGTCTTGCCCTGCGTGATGTCGGCCGGCATCGTCTTGGGCGTCGTCGTGTCGGCCATGGCGACGACGTCGGCCGGTGCACCACCCTTGAGTTGGCGCACGATGTCCTGGCTGCCTGCGAAGCTCATCTTGATCTCGACGCCGGGGTGGTTCTTCTCGAAGTCCTCGGCGAGCTTGGTGAAGCTCTCGGTGAGCGAGGCCGCGGCGAGGACGGTGATGGTCTTGCTCGAGCTCGCCGTGGCCGAGGAGCTGCCGGCGGCGTTCGAGCCCGACGAGTTCGTGCTGCTCGACCCGCCGCAGCCGGACAGACCCAGCACGGCGGCGGATGCGGTGGCGGCGGTCGCCGTCGTGAGGGAACGATTCATCCTCGTGGCCTTCTGTCTCTCGGTCGGCTGATCGGATCGGTTCTCGGGGCGAGGACGCCGGGGTGGTCAGGCCCGTCGGAACAGCTCGGCGGCGACGCTCGGGTCGATCGGCATCGGGTGGGGGCGTTTCGCCTCACGCCCGTCACCCGAGCTCGTGCCGCGCAGGCGGCGTTCGATCCACGGGCCGAAGTATTCCTTCGACCACTCGGCGTTCTCCGCCAGGCGCTGACGGGCTGGCTTCGGTTCGAGCGGCGGGAGCAGGTCGAGCCAGTCGCCCTCGGTCGGCAGGCCCAGCGTCCACGCCGCCTGCTGCGCGACACGGCGGTGGCCCTCGGGGGACAGGTGCAGGCGGTCGGCACCCCACATGCGCATGTCCCGCAGTGCACGCATGCCCCACACGTCGAGCACGTAGCAGTCGTGTCGCTGCGCGATGCCCCACAGGTTCGCGATGTGCCAGCTGATGCGCGGTCGCAAGCGGGTCATGATCTTCGAACCCGTGGGGTTGACCATCGTCGCGAGCATGACGTCGGCTCCGGCGTCCTTGAGGCGGACGACGGCGGCCTCGAGCTGATCGGCAACGTCGTCGAGGTCGACGTTCGGGCGCATGATGTTGTTGCCGCCGCCGACCATGCTGACGAGGTCGGGCTGCATCGCGAGCGCGGCGTCGAGCTGCGGGCCGACGACGTCGGCGAGCAGCTTGCCCCGGATCGCGAGGTTCGCGTACTCAAATGCGTGCCCCGCGCCGTCGGCGACCTGAGCGAGGTCGACGGCGAGCCGGTCGGCCCAGCCGAGGTAGGCGTCGTCCTGACGCGGGTCGGGGTCGCTCATGCCCTCGGTGAAGGAGTCACCGATGGCGACGTAGCGCCGCCACGTCCGCTCGTGGCCGCTGCGGGCCGCGGGCGCCTCTTCGGCGGTACGGGTGTCGGGGGTCGTGTCTGTCACGGGATGCGCCAATCGATCGTGTGCGTGCCGAGTTCTTCGAGCAGGGCGTTGGTGCGGCTGAACGGCTTGCTGCCGAAGAAGCCGCCGCGGGCCGACAACGGTGAGGGGTGGGCCGACTCGACGGTCGGCGTGTCGCCGAGGTGCGGCGCGAGTGAGCGCGCGTCGCGCCCCCACAGGATGGCGACGAGGGGCTGCTCGCGCTCGACGAGCGCGTTGATCGCCGTCGCGGTGACGTGCTCCCAGCCCTTGCCGCGATGGCTCGCCGGCTTGCCGGGCTGCACCGTCAGGACGCGGTTGAGCAGCAGCACCCCCTGATCGGTCCACGCCGACAGGTCACCGTGCTCGGGTGGGGTGATATCGAGGTCGTCGTGCAGTTCGGTGTAGATGTTCGCGAGGCTGCGGGGGATGGGCCGCACGTCGGGTGCGACGGCGAAGCTCAGGCCGATCGGGTGCCCGGGCGTCGGGTACGGATCCTGGCCGACGACGAGGACGCGCACCTCGTCGAACGGCTGCGTGAACGCGCGCAGCACGGCGTCGCCCGCAGGCAGGTAGCCGCGCCCCGCGGCCACCTCGTCACGCAGGAACGCCCCCGCGGCGGCGATGTGCTCGGCGGCGGGCGCGAGGGGTTCGACCCAGCTCGGGTGGACGAGTTCGTCGTACGGACGAGGCATGTGTCCAACCTATCGCGCGGGTCTGACAACCCGCCCCGAGCGCGGTTGGAACGGGCCGGGCGGCCTCGTATCCTGAGCGGATGGCCATGATCGAGACCCCCGCGGGTGCCCACGTGCCCGGTGACGCCGACGCGCCCGGGCTGAGCGAGCGCGACCGTGCGATGCTCGCCTTCGAACGCGAGTGGTGGAAGCTGCCCGGCGCCAAGGAAGCGGCGATCAAGGAGCGCTTCGGGCTGACGAGCACGCAGTACTACCAGCAGCTCAACAAGCTCGCCGACACCGAGGCGGCGCTCGCCGCGGATCCGTTGCTCGTCAAGCGGATCCAGCGACGCCGCGCGGGGCGTCGACGCACCGTCTGAACCGCGGCTCAGCGCGCCGCCACGTCCCCGCATGTCGCCGCTCTCGTGGCGCCGCAGCCCATCTTGGCAGCCGCACGACAGACGTCGGGGTGCCGCTATGAGCGAACAACACGCGGGTGCGTGCGCGGAGGGTTTGCACTCGGTGGGGGCGAGTGCTAATCATGGGGTTAGCACTCTGATCGTGAGAGTGACAAAAGCCTGACTGCAGCAGTGAGGGTTCGGGGCGCGCCGACATGACCGGCGCGTGATCGGGCCCGTCCGTCGCGGGCGCTGATGTGGTCGATCCGAACGTCACGTGGAGGAACCACAGCCATGGCCAAGACCATTGCTTTCGACGAGGAGGCCCGTCGCGGCCTCGAGCGCGGCATGAACACGCTCGCCGACGCCGTGAAGGTGACCCTCGGCCCCAAGGGCCGCAACGTCGTGCTGGAGAAGAAGTGGGGCGCCCCCACGATCACCAACGACGGTGTCTCGATCGCCAAGGAGATCGAGCTGGAGGACCCGTACGAGAAGATCGGCGCCGAGCTCGTCAAGGAAGTTGCGAAGAAGACCGACGACGTCGCCGGTGACGGCACGACGACGGCCACCGTCCTCGCCCAGGCGATGGTGCGCGAGGGTCTGCGCAACGTCGCGGCCGGCGCGAACCCGATGGCGCTGAAGCGCGGCATCCAGACGGCCGTCGACGCCGTCAGCAAGCAGCTGCTCGAGCACGCCCAGGAGATCGAGACGAAGGAGCAGATCGCTGCGACCGCGTCCATCTCCGCCGCTGACCCGCAGATCGGTGAGCTCATCGCCGAGGCGATGGACAAGGTCGGCAAGGAAGGCGTCATCACGGTCGAGGAGTCGAACACGTTCGGCCTCGACCTCGAGCTGACCGAGGGCATGCGCTTCGACAAGGGCTACATCTCGGGCTACTTCGTCACCGACACCGAGCGCATGGAGGCCGTCCTCGACGACCCGTACATCCTCATCGTCAACTCGAAGATCTCGAACATCAAGGACCTGCTGCCCGTCCTGGAGAAGGTCATGCAGTCCGGCAAGCCCCTCGCGATCATCGCCGAGGACGTCGAGGGCGAGGCCCTGTCGACGCTCGTCGTCAACAAGATCCGCGGCACGTTCAAGGCCGTCGCCGTCAAGGCTCCCGGCTTCGGCGACCGCCGCAAGGCGATGCTCGGTGACATCGCTATCCTCACGGGCGGCCAGGTCGTCTCCGAGGAGGTCGGCCTCAAGCTCGAGTCGACCGAGCTCGACATGCTCGGCCGCGCCCGCAAGATCGTCGTGACGAAGGATGAGACGACGATCGTCGAAGGTGCTGGCGACGACGAGCAGATCAAGGGCCGCGTGGCGCAGATCCGCGCCGAGATCGAGAACTCCGACTCCGACTACGACCGCGAGAAGCTGCAGGAGCGCCTCGCGAAGCTCGCCGGCGGCGTCGCCGTCATCAAGGCGGGTGCCGCGACGGAGGTCGAGCTCAAGGAGCGCAAGCACCGCATCGAGGACGCTGTGCGCAACGCGAAGGCAGCCGTCGAGGAGGGCATCGTTGCCGGTGGTGGCGTCGCGCTCATCCAGGCGACGAAGGACGCCGAGTCGGCCTTCTCCGCTCTCGAGGGCGACGAGGCGACGGGTGCGAACATCGTTCGCGTCGCTGCCGAGGCTCCGCTCAAGCAGATCTCGACGAACGCGGGCCTCGAGCCGGGCGTCATCGTCGAGAAGGTGCGCTCGCTTCCCGCCGGTCAGGGTCTGAACGCTGCGAGCGGTGAGTACGTCGACATGATCGCCTCGGGCATTATCGACCCGGCGAAGGTGACGCGTTCGGCGCTGGAGAACGCTGCGTCCATCGCGGCGCTGTTCCTCACGACCGAGGCCGTCATCGCTGACAAGCCGGAGAAGAACGCCGGCGCTGACGCTGCGGCGGGCATGGACGGTGGCATGGGCGGTATGGGCTTCTGACAAAAGCACGTACGCCACGGCTGGCGCCCCCCGAGCGAATGCGAGGACGGGGGCCGGCCGGAGCGGAGTGTGAGGAAGAAGCCCGAGAGAGCATGGGCTTCTGAGAAAGCGCGCCTCCACGGGCTGACGCCCGCCTGAGTGAATGCTCGGGCGGGCGTCAGCCTTTTGTCGTCCAGGCGGCACTCCCTCTCGCGATGTTGCCCGGGTTTCGGGCGTGCCGCGCCTCGAATCGCGGGCAACATCGAGGCGGTTGACATGCGCATCTGCGCATATGAAACTAGGTGCATGTCGTTGCAGCATGCGTTGCTCGTGTCCCTCGCCGAGCGCGAGGCGAGCGGGTATGACCTGACGCGGCGCTTCGACCGTTCGCTCGGGTTCTTCTGGAGCGCGACGCACCAGCAGATCTACCGCGTCCTCGCCAAGATGGCGGACGCAGGCCTCGTCGAGGTCCGCACCGAGGCGGGCGAGGGTCGCCCCGACCGTCGCGTCCACACGATCGCCCCGGCCGGTCGTGCGGAACTACTCGCATGGACGCGCACACCCACCCCGAGCGAGACGCTGCGCTCCGAGTTCGCCGTCAAGGTGCGCGGCATGCGCTTCGGCGACGCGGACGCCGTCGTCGCCGACATCCGCCGTCATCGCGACGAGCACGCCGCCCAGCTCGCCTACTTCGAGGCCAACTGCGCGAGGCACTACCCCGATCCGTCATCCCTCAGCGACGAGGAACGTCCGACCTACGCCGTCCTGCGCGGGGGCATCCGTACCGAACGCGCCATGCTCGAGTGGTGCGACGAGATGGTGGCGCTGCTCAGCGGCGAGACGCTGCCCACCCCCTGCGTGCAGGTGCACCCGGGTGCACCTGCACGCAGGGGTGAAGACGGTGATGAGGACGCGAACCTGAACGTGGACGTCGACGGGAACCTCGCGGCGAGCGTCGCCGTGGACGACAGAGCGCACGACGTGAACGACAGACCGCACCACAACGAACGCACCCCAGCACCCGGGAGAACACGATGAGTTACGAGCACCTGCTCAGCCCCCTCGACGTCGGTGGCATCACGCTGAAGAACCGCGTCATGATGGGCTCGATGCACACCGGTTTCGAGGACAAGGCCAAGGACTTCCCGCAGCTCGCGCGCTACTTCGCGGCACGCGCCGAGGGTGGCGTCGCGCTCATGGTGACGGGCGGTTTCGCGCCGAACATCACCGGCCAGCTCGGCCCGATGGGTTCGATGCTGACGGCGAAGCGGCAGCTCGGGCGGCACAAGCTCGTCACCGACGCCGTCCACGAGCACGACGGGCGCATCGTCATGCAGATCCTGCACGCGGGCCGCTACGGCTACACGCCCTGGAGCAAGAGCGCGTCGAACAAGAAGTCGCCGATCACGCCGTTCGGCACGCGCGCGATGAGCACGAAGGACGTCGAGAAGACGATCCGCGACTACGCGAACTCGGCGCGCCTCGCGAAGGAGGCCGGCTACGACGGCGTCGAGATCATGGGCTCCGAGGGCTACCTCATCAACCAGTTCCTCGCCGCCCGCACGAACGACCGGACCGACCGTTTCGGTGGCTCCGCCGAGAAGCGCATGACGCTGCCGCGCGAGATCGCGCGCGCCGTCCGCGATGCCGCCGGCGACGACTTCCTCGTCCTGTACCGCATCTCCGTGGCCGACCTCGTCGACAACTCCCAGACGTTCGAGGAGATCGCGACGCTCGCGCAGCACCTGCAGGGTGACGTGTCGATGTTCAACTCCGGCATCGGCTGGCACGAGGCGCGCATCCCGACGATCGTGACGTCGGTGCCGCGCGCCGCGTTCGCGTGGGCGACGGGCAAGCTGCGCGCCGAGGTCGACATCCCCGTCATCGCGAGCAACCGCATCAACACCCCCGAGGTGGGCGAGCAGATCATCGCGGACGGTCTCGCGGACATGGTCTCGATGGCGCGTCCGCTGCTCGCGGACCCCGACTTCGTCAAGAAGGCGCAGGCGGGCCGCGCCGACCTGATCAACACGTGCATCGCGTGCAACCAGGCGTGCCTCGACCACACGTTCAGCGGCAAGAAGGTGAGCTGCCTCGTCAACCCGCAGGCCGGACGCGAGGGCGAGCTCGTCCTGCTGCCCGTGCCGAAGCCGCGCGCCAAGCGCGTCGCCGTCGTCGGCGCGGGCCCCGCCGGGCTCGCCGCCGCGACGAACCTCGCCGAGCGCGGCCACGACGTCACCCTCTTCGAGGCACGCGACCACCTCGGCGGCCAGTTCCGTCTCGCGATGAACATCCCCGGCAAGGAGGAGTTCGCCGAGACGCTGCGCTACTTCATGACGCGGCTGGACGAGTTGAAGGTCGACGTCCGCCTCTCGACACGTGCCGACGCCGAAACGCTCGACGGTTACGACCACGTCGTCCTCGCCACGGGCGTGACGCCGCGTCGCCCCGCCATCGAGGGCATTGACCACGCGAAGGTCGTCATGTACGACGAGTTGTTGCGCGGTGAGAAGGTCGCCGGTGAGCGCGTCGCCGTCGTCGGTGCCGGTGGCATCGGCTTCGACGTCAGCGAGTACCTGCTGCACGAGCCGCACGAGAACCTCAAGCACTGGATGGAGCGCTGGGGCGTCACCGAGTCGGAGAACGTGCCCGGCAACATCGTCGAGAAGGTCACGGAGGAGCCGCGCCGCCAGGTCTACCTCGTGCAGCGCAAGCACACCGCGCTCGGCAAGGGCCTGGGCAAGACGAGCGGCTGGGTGCACCGCCAGACGCTCAAGGACTCGAAGGTCGAGTTCATCGGCGGCGCCACCTACGACAAGGTCGACGACGCCGGCCTGCACCTGACGATCACGCCCACGCCGCCGCGCGCCGTCGGGCCGCTGACGAAGGCGTCGAAGAAGACGGGCCTGCCCCTGACGATGGTGCCGCAGCTCAAGGCCCTCGACGCGAAGTACGCGAGCGTCCCCGCCGAAGCGAAGGCGAAGTTCGAGGGCCAGGAGCCGACCAAGCGCGTGCTCGACGTCGACACCGTCGTCATCTGCGCGGGTCAGGAGTCGGTGGCCGACACGTTCGGTCTCGACCCGGCGAAGGTCACCGTCATCGGCGGTGCCGACGTCGCCGCAGAGCTCGACGCGAAGCGCGCCATCAAGCAGGCCACGGAGCTCGCCGCGGCGCTGTGACGAACCGTCGGGCCCGACACGTCGTCGGGCCCGACGGCCGGCAGGTGCCGCGCTCAGGCGGTGACCCAGCGGCGCACGTTGTTGTCCTCCGCCGTCGAGTACTCGCTGCTCGTGAGGTGCAGCGTCGAGCTGATCGTGTCGAGCGTCGACTTCAGCTTGTTCATGTCGGTGTTCCACGTCGTCATGAGCGAGGTGAAGTTCGTCTGCGCCGAACCCTTCCACTGCGTCTGCAGCGTCGTCAGCTTCGTGTTGAGGTTCGTCAGAGACGTCTCGAGGTCGGTGACGAGCGTCGCGGTGTCGGTGCCGTGAGCGGAGATCGCGTCGGAGTCGACGGTGTACTGCGATGCCATGATGTGCCTTTCGTGGGGCGCGCGGGCTGCTCCCGTGGCGCTTGCCTCCGACGGTAGGCCGACGGCGCCCACCCGTGCTTCGGGCCGTCCACAGAGCCACGCAGCCGTCACAGCTGTGGATGAACGAGCCTGTCTCGCGGCCCGGGGGACGGTTGTCGGAGTGGACAGCTACCTTGGCATCATGACGAAGCGTGTGGTGGCAGCCGAGGCCGACGGCCTGACGATGGCCTACGGCGAGGATGACGCCCGGGTGCTCGCCCTCGACGGGGTGAGCCTCGAGCTGTTCGAAGGGGAGTTCACCGCCGTCATGGGCCCGAGCGGCTCGGGCAAGTCGACGCTCATGCACTGCCTCGCGGCGCTGGAGACGCCGACGTCGGGGCGGGTGTTCATCGGTGACGTCGAGGTCAGCTCCCTCGACGACAAGCGCCTCACGCGGCTGCGGCGCGACCACATCGGCTTCATCTTCCAATCGTTCAACCTCGTGCCGACGCTGACGGCGCGCGAGAACATCATGCTGCCCGCCTCGATCGCGGGCAGAAAGGTCGATCAAGAGCTGTTCGACGACGTCATCGATGCCGTCGGCCTGCGCGAACGGCTCGGGCACCGTCCGAGCCAGCTGTCCGGCGGCCAGCAGCAGCGCGTCGCGTGCGCCCGGGCGCTCGTCACGCAGCCCGACATCATCTTCGCGGACGAACCGACCGGCAACCTCGACTCCCGCTCGGGCGAAGAGGTGCTGTCGTTCCTGCGCCGCAGCGTCGACCGACTCGGCCAGACCATCGTCATGGTGACGCACGACCCCGTCGCCGCGGGCTTCACCGACCGCGTCGTCTTCCTCGCGGACGGACGCGTCGTCGACGAGATGCGTGAGCCGACGTCCGAGCGCGTCCTCGATCGCATGAAGGCGTTCGACGCCGCCGCGAGGCGCTGACGTGCTCACCACCTCGCTCAAGGCCGTCTGGGCGCGCAAGCTGCGCCTGCTCATGAGCACGTTCGCGATCGTGCTCGGCGTCGCGTTCGTCGCCGGCTCGCTCATGTTCACCGACTCCCTCAACCGCGCGTTCAGCGGCATCATGAACGGTACCGTCGGCGACGCCACCGTGCGTGCCACCCAGGACGCCTCGCAGCACTCGCGCGGCGGCGACACGCGCACGATCGGCCCCGACGTCCTCGCCAAGGCGCGCTCGGCCAAGGGCGTCGCGCAGGTCGACGGCGTCGTCTCGTCGATGAGCGCCACCGTCCTCGCGAAGAACGGCAAGGTCATCGGCGGCCAGGGGGCGCCCGCGTTCGGGGTGAACTACCACGACGCACGCGCCGCCGACGGCGTGCCCGGGCTGCACATCACGCAGGGGCGGGCACCGACGTCGGCGAGGGAGATCGCGCTCGATGCGAAGACAGCCGAACGCGGCGGCTACCACCTGGGCGACACCGTCAGCATCCTGACTTCGGGCCAGACGCCGCGCTGGTCCGGCCGGCTCGTCGGGTACGCGAGCTACGCGAACGGCTCGATGGTGGGCTCGACGCTCGCGGTCGTCGACACGAAGACTGCGCAGCAGTTGTTCCTCGACGGCAAGGACGCCTACACCTCGTTGTGGGTCCAGGCGCGCCCCGGGGTGTCGCAGAGCACCGTCGTCGAGCAGATCAAACCGTTCGTGCCGAAGGGTTTCGAGGCGGTCACCGGCAAGCAGGCCTCCGACGAGGCCGCGAGCGGCATCAAGAAGGCGCTGTCGTTCATCACGACGTTCCTGCTCGTGTTCGCGGGCGTCGCGCTGCTCGTCGGCTCGTTCCTCATCGTCAACACCTTCGGCATCCTCGTCGCGCAACGCAGCCGCGAACTCGCGCTCCTGCGGGCACTCGGCGCGTCGTCACGCCAGGTCCTCGCCAGCGTGCTCGTCGAAGCGCTCGTCGTCGGCCTCGTGGGTTCACTCGTCGGCATCGGGGTCGGCGTGCTGCTTGCGAAGGGCATCTCGGCGCTGCTCTCAGCGCTGGGCGCCGACATCGACACCGGTGGGCTCGTCCTCGAACCGCGCACAGTGGCGGTGTCGCTGCTCGTCGGGCTCGGCGTGACGGCGCTCGCCGCCTGGCTGCCGGCGCGGCGAGCCTCGCGCATCTCACCGATCGCGGCGATGCGCGACGACCAGGTCGAACCCGAGCAGACGGTGCGCCGCCGCGCCGTCGTCGGCGCCCTCGTCTTCGTCGTCGGTGCAGCCCTGGCCGCCTGGAAGCTCGCGGCCGACACCTCGATCTGGGTGTTCGTCGCAGGCATGGTGCTCATGCTGTTCGGCACGATCTCGGCGACGCCCGTGCTCGCGCGTCCCGTCGTGCGTGCGATCGCCGCCGTGGCGCGCCCGCGCTCGGGCATCGTCGCACAGCTCGCGGCCGAGAACAGCCTGCGCAACCCGCGCCGCACCGCGGCGACCGCGTCGGCCCTCATGATCGGCATGGCGCTCGTGTCGATGATGACGGTGTTCGGCGCGTCCGCCTCGGGCAGCGTCGATGCGCTCATCGCGAAGAACTTCCGCGGCGACTACGTCGTCAGCGGGCAGTTCTCCGAGCCGATCTCCGCCTCCATCGCGACGCGGATGCGCAGCGTCGACGGCGTACAGACCGTCTCGCGCCTGCGTCTCGGTGACGGCACGTTCAACGATGCGCCCGCGACGATCGAAGGCGTCGACGCCGCCACGTTCCGTCAGGTCGCACCCGTCGAACTCAACTCCGGCAAGGACGCCCTCGACGATCGCTCCGTGCTCATCTCGTCGGAGAAGGCGAAGGCGTACGGCATCACGGTCGGAGACGTGACGCGCCTGACGATCGGCAGGGCGAACGTCAAGCGCCTCACCGTCATCGGCATCTTCGACCGTGACGCGAGCCCGCGCGCGGCGGACTACGTCGTCAGCATGCCGACGTTCGAGACGGTGGGCGGCTCGACGAAGGACAACACCCTCTACGTGCTGCGCCGACCCGGCGCGGATGCGGCGAACGTCAAGAAGGGGCTCGACTCGGTCGTCGCCGATCTGCCGACCGTCACGGTCAAGGATCAAGCCGGCTACGCCGCCGAGCAGCGAGCCCCGATCGACACGATGCTGGTGCTCATCTACGGCCTGCTCGGTCTCGCCATCGTCATCGCGGTGCTCGGCATCATCAACACGCTCGCGTTGTCCGTCATCGAACGCACCCGCGAGATCGGCCTGCTGCGCGCCGTCGGCCTCGCCCGCTCGCAGTTGCGCTCCATGGTGCGCCTCGAGGCGGTGACGATCTCGCTCGTCGGCGCCGTCATCGGTGTCGTGCTCGGCACGATCTTCGGGGTGTTGTTCCAGCGCACGCAGGCGAACTCGGGCGTCGACGTGCTCGTCATCCCGTGGCTGCGGCTCGCGCTCTTCCTCCTGCTCGCTGCCCTCGTCGGCGTCCTCGCCGCCTGGTGGCCGGCACGGCGCGCCGCGAAACTCAACGTTCTCGCCGCGATCAGCGCGCCGTGATCGGGTGCGCTCTCACGACGTCAGCGGCGCCGGGATCGGGCGCGCGTGGACGACATTCAGGGCGCTGACGGCGCGCGTCAGCACGACGTAGAGACGCCGCAGGCCTGTCGCCTCATCGGGTTCGGCGTCCGCGATGTCGGCGGGTTCGACGACGATGACGCGGTCGAACTCGAGGCCCTTGGCGACCTGCGCGGGCACGAGCTCGACCTGATGGTCGGCGTCGTCACCGTGATCCGCGCCGAGGCGCCCGAAGCCGATGCCGGCGTGTGTCAGTGCCTCCGCGATGTCGTCGAGCGCGCCGGGGACGGCGATGACGCCGACCGACCCGGGCGTCGTCGTCGCATGGCGCACCGCATCCGTGACGGCGGCCGCGAGCGCGTCGGGGCCAGTCTCGACGAGGTCGAGTTCGCCGCGGTTGCTGCGCACGGACTGCGGTGCGGCGAGGCCGGGCACGATGACGGGCAGCAGCTGCGCGGCGTATTCGATGACGGCAGCGGGCACGCGAAAGCCCTGCAGCAGCTCCTCGAGGTGGAAGTCGCTCTTGCCGAGGTGTGTCATCGTCGCAGTCCATGACCCCGGTGCCCACGGCGTCGTCGCCTGCGCGACGTCACCGAGCACCGTCGCCGAGCCCGTCGAGCAGCGGCGCCCGACGCCGCGCAGCTGCATCGCCGACAGGTCCTGCGCCTCGTCGACGATGACGTGCCCGAGGCTGGTCGTGCGTTCGATGCAGTCGGCGGCCTCGTCGAGCAGCGCGAGGTCGGCCGGCGACCACTTGGCGGACCCCTTGGTGCGCGGCGGCTTCTCCCACACCGCGCTCGCTTCCTCGTGCGGGTCGAGGTCGCCGTCGGCGCACTCGTGCAGGAAGTCGGCGTCCGAAAGGAGGCGGTGGACGACGCCGGCGGCGTCGAGCTGCGGCCACAGGGCCTTGACGTACGCCTTCACCGGCGCGCTGCGGGCGATGGAATCCTGGACGCGATCGTCGGGGGAGTCGCCCGCGGCCTCGAGCTGCAGCATGACGCTGTGCGCGAGGCGCTGCGCCATCATCGCCCGCGCGGCCTCGTATCGCACGCCGCGCGAACGGAGTTCGGCGACGATCTCGGCCACCTCGTACGCGGGCACCCGCCAGCGTCGCGCGCCACGGGGGACGACGAGCGCCTCGTCGGGGTGCCCGACGTGGGCCCACACCGCGCGGTGGATGATGCCGGCCCACCGCGCATCGCCCTTGAGGACGGCGACCTGCGCCTCGTCCGCGCCGCGCACGAGCCAGCGTCGGTTCTTCGGGGTGTCGTCGCGGTAGCTGCCGTCGAGGAGCGTCTCGATCGTCGCGTGCGCGACGCGCGCCTCGCCGAGCGACGGCAGCACCGCGGAGATGTGGTCGAGGAACGCCGCGTTGGGGCCGACGACGAGGACGCCGGCGCGATCGAGGCGGGCACGGAACGAGTACAGCAGCCACGCCGCGCGGTGCAGGCCGACAGCGGTCTTGCCGGTGCCGGGCGCGCCCTGGATGCAGACGGTGGTCGCGACGTCGGCGCGCACGAGCGCGTCCTGCTCGGGCTGGATCGTCGAGACGATGTCGCGCATCGGGCCCGAGCGGGGGCGTTCGATCTCGGCGGCGAGGATGTCGCTGCCCGCCCGGTCGTCGGCGCCCGCCTCGTCGGTGCCCCCAGGAGCATCGAGACGCTCGTCCTCGTACGCCGTCAGCTCGCCGCGTTCGACGCCGAAGCGCCGCCGCAGCGACACGCCCATCGGTTCGGCAGGGGAGGCGCGGTAGAACGCCGTCGACACGGGCGCCCGCCAGTCGATGACGAGCGGGTCGCCTGCCTCGTCGGAGACGTGGCGGCGCCCGACGTAGAGCTCCTCGAGGCGCGCGGCGTCACCCGCGGCCGGGTCGCTCCAGTCGATGCGGCCGAAGAAGAGCGTCGTCGACGGGTCGTCGGTCAGCGCCGCGACGCGGCGGGCGAGCGTCGCCCCGAGCGCCTCGCCGCTGACGGCGTCGCTGGCCCGCGACGCGTCGAGCGAGGCGGCCGAATCGCGCATGCGCGCGAGTTGGGCGCGTGCAGCGGCGAGGTGCGCGCGTTCGTGGTCGAGGACGGGGTCGAGCGCAGGCTCGAGCACGGGATCGGGCATGGCGAACCACCTTCGGGGCAGTGGAGGCAGAATCCCTCACTCTACGCGTGGCACCCGTTGCGTGGAGCGCTCAATTCTTGACGTCGGACTGAGCTCCGAGCGTCACCGAGACCTCCTGCTGGCGACCGTCGCGGATGATCGTCAGCTTGACGGCGCTGCCGACGGTACGCGAGCGTACCTGACCGACGAGCGCGTTGGGCGAGGTGACGGGTTCGCCGTCGATCGCGGTGATCGCGTCGTCCTTGCGCAGCCCCGCCTTGGCGGCGCCGCTGCCGGGGGCGACGGACGCGACCTTCGCCGCCGTCAGCGTCGCGTTGCCGCTCTTGACCTCCGTCGGCGACGTGCCGATGCCGAGCAGCGCGTGCTCGGCCTTGCCCTTGGTGATGAGCTGGCCCGAGATGTTCTTCACGACGTTGCTCGGGATGGCGAAGCCGATGCCGATGTTGCCGCTCTGGCCGCCCGAGGCGCCGTTCGACAGCGACGCGATCGAGGAGTTGATGCCGATCAGCTTGCCGCTGCCGTTGACGAGCGCGCCACCCGAGTTGCCCGGGTTGATCGCGGCGCTCGTTTGGATCGCGTTCGTCACGACGGTCGAGGTCGACGTCGAGGAGCTGTCGGATTCGCTCTCGCTCGTCGTCACCGGCCGGTCGAGGGCGGAGACGATGCCCGTCGTCACGGTGCCGGCGAGGCCGAGGGGGTTGCCGACAGCCATGACGGGCTGGCCGACGACGAGCTTGCTGTCGTCGGCCATCTCGACGGGGTGCAGGTCCGGGACGTCCTTGATGCGGATGACGGCGAGGTCGGTGGACGGGTCGGTGCCGACGACGCTCGCCGGGTAGGTGCGGTTGTTGTTGAGCGTGACGGTGACGGTCGCGTTCGACCCGGCGCCGCTGACGACGTGGTTGTTCGTCACGATGTTGCCACTCTTGTCGAGCACGACGCCGGAGCCCTCGCCGCCGCTGGAGCCGGAGCTGACGTCGATCGAGACGACGCTCGGGTTGACCTTCGCGGCCGTCGCCGACCAGTTGATCGCGCCGGCGTCGGCGAAGTCGGCCGGGTCGGCCTTGATGACCGTCGAGTTACCGCCGCCCGAGACGGCGCCGGTGTCGTCGCGCTGGACGACGGCGTACGTCCCGGCTGATGCGAGGGCCGCCGCGAGGAGCGAGGCCGCACCGATCTGCGCGAGGCCGCGCCCGCCGCGTCCCGAACGGCCGCCACCGGCAGGCTGCGAGCCGACGCCGTACGCCGCGCCCGGCTGCTCGTATCCCGGCTGAGCCCACGGCTGCTGATACCCGGGCTGCGGCTGGTACCCGGGCTGAGGCCCGGACATCGGCGCGGGGGCGGACGCCGGCATCGCACCGTCGGGCGGGGCGTCGAGGCGGGCCGGTTCGGCGCGGATCACCTGCGTGTCGTCAGGGCGTGGAGCCTGGCCCGGCAGCTGGTGACGGCGGGCGCCGTCCGGTCGCTCGTCGGCGTTCGGGGCGCTGTCGGGCGTCTCGGTCATGGCACTGCTCCTGGTCTCGGATCGGCGCTGACGCGGGCTGCGTCGTCGGATGCACTGAGGGGGCCTCTCGGGTCACGAGAGTAGTCAGTCGAGGCTATTCGACGTCATCAGTCTCGTCGGCAACGTGATGCGAGCTGTGCTGCGCCTGTGAATCCGGCGCGGCGAGCGGCAGGCTGACGACGAACGTCGCGCCCCCGCCGGGGGTTTCGCGCACGCTCACCTCACCGTCGTGGGCGGCGACGATCGCGGCGACGATCGACAGGCCGAGGCCGGTGCTGCCGCTCGCGCGGTTGCGGGAGACGTCGGCACGGTAGAAGCGTTCGAAGATGCGGCCACGCATGTCGGCCGGGATGCCGGGGCCGTGGTCGGCGACCTCGACGACGGCGCGCCCGTCGACCGCACCGACGCCGACCTCGATGGGTTCGGTGCCCGGAGCGTAGCGTTCGGCGTTGCTCACGAGGTTCGTCATCACCTGGCGCAGGCGCTGCTCGTCTGCGCTGATGATGACGGGGCCCAGGCCGCCGCCGAGCCCGTGCAGTGCGAAGCGGCGCTCGCCGTCCCCGCGGGCCTCTGCGTCGCTCACGGCGTCCGCGGCGATGACGGTGAGGTCGACGTCGTGATGGCGTCGCGGCGTGCCGGGCGCGGTGGCCCCGATCGTCGCGGCGCGCTGCTCCGTCTCGAGGCGAGAGAGCAGGAGCAGGTCGTCGACCATGGCGCTCATGCGTTTCGCCTCGTCCTCGATGCGGCGGAAGGCGGCGGCGACGTCGTCGGGGTCGCTCACCGCGCCCTGACGGTACAGCTCGGCGTAGCCGCGGACGGTGGCGAGGGGAGTGCGCAGCTCGTGCGAGGCGTCTGCGACGAAGGAGCGCATGCTCTCCTCGCTGCGGTCCTTGATCTCCATCGAGCGTTCGACCTGGCTGAGCATGACGTTGAGCGAGCGCGCAAGGCTCTCCATCTCGTCGGCGGAGTCGGGGTTGGGGACGCGGCGTGTCAGGTCGCCCGCGGCGATGGCGGCGGCGGTGTCCTCGATGGCTCGTAGTGGTCGCATCGCCCGCCGCACCGCCCACAGCGCCGCGAGCGTCGCGAACAGCAGTGCGATTGCGCTGACGCCGATGGTGAGCACCTGCATGCGTCGCACGACGGTGTCGACGTTCGCCATGCTGACGGCGACGGCGTACGGCTCGCCGGTGGTCTCGTCGATGCCTTCGACGACGCGCCACGACACGGTGCTCTCGCCCTGCGAATGGACGGTGTAGGGGTGCCCGCCGTGCGCGATGGCGCTGGCCTTCGTCACGTCGGGGAAGTCGGGGCGGGGCCCCGTGGCGGGGACGAAGTCGTTCGTCTCCTGCGCGCCGACGATGCGGACGGCGTACACGTTGACGGGCACGGCGCTCGTCACGCGCGCGTGCTCGGCCTGTTGCTGGATCGTCGAGGCGACGAGGGTGGGCGCGGCGGCGACGAGGTCGGCGTCCTCTCGTTGGACGAGGTAGCTCTGCAGCTGCCAGGACCCGGCAGTGCCGACGACGAACATCGCTGCGCCGAGCAGGCCGGCGAGCACGGCGACGATGCGGGCGCGCAGCGGCCAGCGGTGGACGCCGCGCCGCAGTCGCAGGTACTGCTGGCGCAGCGTGTAGCCGTCGGGGGAGACCAGGGGGATCGCCTACGTCAGCGCGGTTCGCGCAACACGTATCCGACGCCGCGCTTGGTGTGGATGAGCGGTTCGAGACCGTCGACGTCGATCTTGCGGCGCAGGTAGGAGATGTACGACTCGACGATGCCGGCCTCACCGCGGAAGTCGTAGTCCCACACGTGGTCGAGGATCTGGGCCTTGCTCACGACGCGACCGGCGTTGAGCATGAGGTAGCGCAGCAGCTTGAACTCGGTGGGGGAGACGTCGATGACGCGGCCCGCGCGGCGCACCTCGTGGCTGTCGTCGTCGAGCTCGAGGTCGCCGACGGTGACGGTGGGGCCGTCCGAGTCGTCGGCCTTCGTGCGGCGAAGGACGGCGCGGATGCGCGCGACGACCTCTTCGAGGCTGAACGGCTTCGTGATGTAGTCGTCGCCGCCGACGGTGAGGCCCTTGACGGTGTCGTCGACGGAGTCGCGCGCGGTGAGGAAGACGATCGGCAGTTCGCGTCCGCCCTCGCGCAGGCGGCTCGTGACGGCGAAGCCGTCCATGTCGGGAAGCATGACGTCGAGCACGGCGAGGTCGAACTCCCGCGTCGCGGCGAGGGCCAGCCCTTCGCTGCCGGTGCCGGCGACGGAGACGTCGAAACCGGCGAACTTCATGCTCGTGGCGAGCAGTTCGCGGATGTTGGTGTCGTCCTCGACGATGAGGATGCGTGCTTCGGGCGTGCTCATGCCTGTCATTCTCGCCCGCCCGACTGGACGTTCGCTGGAAGTCGGCTGGAGAAGGTGGCCCCTACGATGGGACGGCATGCAGCGGCACGCACCCGATCCTGATGGAGAGAAGGCACGTCATGGGGCTCAAGTTCTACGCCGATCGCGGTTCGCGCCGCACCCGTCAGATCGTGGCCGACGTGGCCCTCGCGCTGTGGTGCGTCCTCGCGATCTGGGCGGGCACCGTCGTCCACGACCGGGCGCTCGTGGCGCAGAGCGGCGCGCAGAAGCTCGAGCACGGCAGCTCCAGCCTGGCGCTCGACATGACGGACGCGGCGAATGCCGTCGCGAAGGTCCCGTTCGTCGGTTCCGAGGTGCGCACCCCGTTCGACAAGGCCGCCGGCACTGCGACGGACATGGCCGGCTCGGGGCACGACCTTGCGACGGGGCTGGGCCGCTTCGCCGTCCTGCTCGGGGTCCTGACGGCGGCGCTGCCGATCGTCCTCGCGCTCGTGCCGTGGCTGCTGACGCGCCTGCGCTACGCCGTCACCGCGGGGCGCCTCGCCCGCCTGCGTTCCATGCCGGGCGGACGCCGGTTGCTCGCGCTCGAAGCGCTGACGAGCGCCTCGCCCCGTGCGCTCGCCGCCATCGACGACGACGTCGCCCGCGCCTGGCAGGACGACGACCCCGAGGCGACGCGCAAGCTCGCCGACCTCTCGCTCGCGACGTACGGGCTGCGGCTCAGGGACGACGTGCTCGAGGAGGACGTGCTCGACGGCCGCGCGACCGACGCCGAAGAATGATCGAAAAGGAATATTCCGGGCGGGGCAGGTGTTGACGAGGTTGCCGTCAGCCATGTCGTCCTGAGGAGTCACCACGAGCCCCACCTTCGCCTCGTTGTCCATCCGCAACTATCGCCTCTACGCGAGCGGCGCGCTCGTGTCGAACGTCGGCACGTGGATCGGGCGCGTGACGCAGGACTGGGTCGTCCTCACCGAACTGACGCACCACGACGCCGCCGCGCTCGGCGCGATCACCGCGACGCAGTTCGCGCCCGTTGTCCTTCTCGCCCCGTTCGCCGGATCCCTCGCGGACGCCTACCCCAAGCGGCGTCTGCTCATGCTGAGCCAGAGCGCGCTCGCGGTGACGTCGCTCGTGCTCGCGGGGCTGCTGCTGACGGGCTCGGCGACGCTCGCGAGCGTCTTCGGCATCGCCCTCGTGCAGGGCATCGCGACGGCCCTCGACAACCCGACGCGTCAGGCGTTCGTCTCCGAACTCGTGCCCGAGGGGCACCTGACGAACGCCGTCGGTCTCAACTCGGCGTCGTTCAATGCGGCGCGCCTGATCGGCCCCGGCGTCGCGGGTCTGCTCATCGCGGGCATCGGCACAGGCTGGGCGATGGTGCTCAACGCGGCGTCGTTCGTCGCCGTCCTCGCCGCGCTGCTCGCGATGAATCCGCGAGAACTACGGCCGGCGCCCCGACGGCGTGGCCGCGGCGGGGTGCGCGAAGGTTTCGCCTACGTGAGTCGGCGGCGCGACCTGCAGCTCATCATGGGTCTCGTGTTCGTGCTCGGCACGTTCGGCATGAACTTCCAGATCACGACGGCGCTCATGGCGACGAGCGTCTTCCACGCCGACGCGCGCGCCTACGGCATCATCTCGTCGGTGATGGCGGTGGGGTCGCTGGCCGCGGCGCTGCTCGCGGCCCGGCGCAAGTCGCCGTCACTGCGGCTGCTGCTCGCGGCGCTCGCCGGGTTCACGGTGTTCTCCGCACTCGCCGCGATGGCGCCGAACGTGTGGCTGTTCGGCGCGTTCCTCGTGCCCGTCGGGTTGTGTGCGCTGACGGCGTTGACGACGGCGAACGCGAGCGTCCAGCTCTCCGTCGACCCGCAGCTGCGCGGGCGCGTCATGGCGCTCTACATGGCGATCCTCATGGGCGGCACGCCCGTCGGCGCGCCGCTCATCGGGTGGATCGGCAACACCTTCGGCGCTCGCGCGACGATCGCCGTCGGCAGCGTCGCGGTCGGCGTCGCGACGCTCGTCGCCGGCCTCGCCCTGATGCGGGTGCGGCACTACGCGGCGCGCGACGTCATCGCGATGCGGCCCACCCATCTCGCGGTGAGAGAATCGGCGACATGACCCCGAAGACCCGCCGACTCATCGTCATCATCGCCCTCGCCGCGTTCGTGCTCGTGCCGCTCGTGGCGCAGCTCGCGAACTGAGGCCCGGCCCTTCGGGTATGTGGCTCAGGGGCGCGAGCCGTCGCTGACGGCCTGCGCGCGGCGGCGACGGTGCAGCTGGTCGACCTCCTCGGCGACGATCCGACGCAGTGCCCCCGGCGCGTCGGGATGCGAGGCGAGCCAGGCTTCTGCGGCGTCGGTGTCCGGCTGGGTGTCGAACAGGCCGCGCACGAGGCGTGAGGCGATGACCTGGCTGCGCTCGCGCCACCACGTCTCGAGGTGATCGAGGTAGCTGTCGGCGTACGCGCCGGCCAGCTCGACGCTCGCGGGGTGGGTGAACCCGGCGACGAGCGCGGCGACCTGCTCGTTCGTCAGCGACGCGTCGTCGACGCGCTGCCACGCGGCCTGCTTGGTGTCGTCGAGGCCGAGAGCTGCCGTCGCGCCGAGCGCCTGGGCTGCACCGCGCTGCGTCGTGTCGCGCGTGCGTTCATCTGCGAGGCGGGCGTCGACGTCGCGACGGGCGTCGTCGTCACGGGTGTGCGCCGCGAGTGAGGTGAGGACGCTCCAACGCTCGTCCTGGCCGGGCTCGAACGGGGTGTGCGCGTCGAGCAGGGCGCGCAGTTCATCGTCGACGCTCGGGGCGAGGGCCGCGACGAGGAGGGCCAGTCGGCGCCACACGCCCGGAAGATCGGTGCCCGTCGATGCGTCGGCCCGGTCGATCGCGACACGCCAGAACGCCTGCGCCCAGTCGGCGCGCGAGGCGGCGTCGGGCAGGTAGGACGTGATCGCGGCGATCGCGAACCGTCCCGCGCCGTCGACGATCGTCGCCGACGGTTCGTCCGCGAGCTGGGTCAGCCCGGCGCGCACGAACGTCTCGGCGGGCAGGCGCGCATCACGCGTGGCCTGCCACAGCTGCCCCCACGCCGTGGCGCGATGCGTCGCCGAGGCGAGGTGGCAGAGCTGCGTCGCGAACAGCTCGAGCGTCTCGGTGCTCGGCGCGATCTTCGCGTACGTCCAGTCCTCGTCGTCGACGAGGACGACCGCGCCACGCAGTTCGCCCGGCAGCTCGAGCGTGTCGCTCTCGCCTTCGAGGTCGAGCCACGCGTCGCCGGCGGCGTGCCAGGCGGCGGCTTCGGAGGCGTCGGGCGCCTCGACGTCGAATGCGGTGGCGTGGAAGCGGTGCGGGCGCGTGCGGTCGCCGCGGCGCGTGATGACGCCGCCGGCCACCTCGAGCGTGTCGGGGCCCGACGTCTGCAGCCAGGCCTGCGCCCACGCCGTCATGTCGCGTCCGCTCGCCTCGCCGAGGGCGTCGAGGAAGTCGTCGAGGGTCGCGTTCGTGAAGGCGTGACGTTCGAAGTACAGCGCCGCGCCCTCGTAGAACGCGTCCTCACCGGCGTACGCGACGAGCTGGCGCAGCACGGAGGCGCCCTTCGCGTAGGTGATGCCGTCGAAGTTGGCGCGCGCGGCTTCGACGTCGGGGATGTCGGCGACGATGGGGTGCGTCGTCGGCAGCTGGTCGGCGGAGTAC
This sequence comes from Dermacoccus sp. MPR-E5, assembly GCF_058809565.1. Classification (NCBI taxonomy): domain Bacteria; kingdom Bacillati; phylum Actinomycetota; class Actinomycetes; order Micrococcales; family Dermacoccaceae; genus Dermacoccus; species Dermacoccus sp. MPR-E5. Next base: position 164,927 of record NZ_JBXASS010000007.1, read on the forward strand.
GCCCACGCCTTGCGGCCCAGCCCGAACGTGGCCCACGCGTCGTCGAACTCGGTGACTTCGGACGCGGCCTGCGCGCCGATGAAGTCGGCGAACGATTCCTTGAGCCACAGGTCGTCCCACCACGGCATCGTGACGAGGTCGCCGAACCACATGTGCGCCATCTCGTGCAGCAGCGTCGTGGCGAGCGCTTCGCGTTCGCTGCGGGTCGCGTCGCCGCGCTTGAGGTAGTTCTCGTTGAACGTGACGAGGCCCGGGTTCTCCATCGCGCCGATGTTGTACTCGGGCACGAAGATCTGGTCGTAGGTGCCCCAGGGGTAGCTGCAGCCGAACTTGCGCTCGCACCACGGCAGCCCGGCCTTCGTCCAGCGCAGCATGTCCGCGCTGGGCAGGCTGGCGCGCATCGCCGGGCGGCACATGATCGACAGCGGCACGCGGCGTCCGTCGCTCAGCACCGCCTCGTCCTCGACCAGCGCGTATGGGCCCGCGATGACGCAGACGATGTACGTCGACTGCGGCATCGTCGGGGTGAACGTCGTGAGGGTGAGGTCGGTGGTGGTGTTGCCGTGCGTCTCGTCGCTCGCGGCGGCCGGTTCGGCGCTCTCGGGTGCGCCGTTGCTGCGCACGAGCCAGTGCGACGGGGCGGTGACGCTGATCGCGAAGTGTGTCTTGATGTCGGGCTGGTCGAAGCAGGCGAAGACGCGGCGGGCGTCGGTCGGTTCGAAGTGGGTGAACAGGTACGTCTCGCCGTCCTGCGGGTCGCGGAAGCGGTGCAGGCCTTCGCCGGTGTGGCTGTAGTGGCACTCGGCGATGACGGTGACGACGTGCTCGCGCCCCGGCGTCAGGCCGCGGACGGTGACGAGAGAATCCTCGAAGCTCGTGGCGTTCGCGTCGAGTTCGACGCCGTCGAGCAGAACGCATGGGGCGGCATCGGCGACGAGGTCGATCGACACCGCACCTTCGGTGCAGGTGAGGCGCAGTGTCGACGTCGAGGTGAACGTCGCGGCCTCCGTCGGCGCGCCCGTCAGATCCAGGTGAATGGATTGGTCGCTCAATGTCACTGTGCGAGAACGGTGCTGGGCGGTTTCGCGAGTGAGGTTGTGAGCGAGGGGCACGCGGTGGGCCTTTCGTTGGAGCGGTCTGAGGTGACGGTGGCGTCAGAGCCGTTCGATGACGTGGTCGATGCAGTGGGTGAGCGCCGCCACATCGGTGGGTTCCACGGCAGGGTACATGCCGACGCGCAGCTGATTGCGTCCCAGCTTCCGGTAGGGCTCGACGTCGACGATGCCGTTGGCGCGCAGCGTCGCCGCGATCGCCGCCGCGTCGATGGCGTCGTCGAAGTCGATCGTGCCGACGACGAGGGAGCGGTGCGCCGGGTCCGTGACGAACGGTGTCGCGTGGGGGTGCGCGTCCGCCCACGTGTAGAGGGCCTTCGATGAGGCGCGGGTGCGTTCGACGGCGAAGTCGAGGCCGCCGTTCGCGTTGAACCAGTCGAGTTGCGCCTTCATGAGGACGTACGTCGCGAGCGCCGGCGTGTTGTACGTCTGCGCCTGACGGCTGTTCGTGATGGCGGCGTCGAGGTCGAGGAACGGTGGGATCCAGCGGCCCGACGCCTTGATGCGCGCGACCCGCTCGATCGCGGCGGGGGACATGAACGCGAACCACAGGCCCCCGTCGCTCGCGAACGATTTCTGCGGCGCGAAGTAGTAGACGTCGCACTCGGTCAGGTCGACGGGCAGGCCGCCCGCGGCGGACGTGCCGTCGATGAGGACGAGCGCGTCGTCGTCGGTGTTTTCCGGGCGCGTGACGGGCGCCATCGCGCCTGTCGACGTCTCGTTGTGCGCCCACGCGTAGGTGTCGATGCCGGGCTTCGGCTGCGCCTCGGCGACGCTGCCCGCCGGGGCTTCGATGACGTCGGGGGCTTCGAGGAACGGCGCCGTCGCGGACGTCGCGAACTTGGCGGTGAACTCGCCGAAGACGAGGTTCTGCTGGCGGTGTTCGATCAGGCTGAACGCGGCCACGTCCCAGAACGCGTTCGACCCGCCGAGACCCATCACCGTCTCGTAGCCGTCGGGCAGGTCGTACATCTGCGCGAGGCCCTCTTGCACCTCGCGTACGAGGTTCTTCACCGGCGCCTGACGGTGTGACGTGCCGAGCAGCGGAGTTGCACCCTCACCTGCAGCGGCGAGCGCTGCGAGTGCGTCGGGGCGGATCTTGCTCGGGCCGGCACCGAAGCGTCCGTCGCTCGGCTTGAGGGCGTCGGGGATGACGATGGCGGGGCTCTTCGCGTCAGTCACGTTGTCGACTCTAGGACGGGCGCTGCAGCCCGCGCCGCCCGTTTCGCATGGCGGGTACCTTTTCCGCAGGGCGGATCGTGGGCTGGGCGCGGCCGAAATGGCGAGTCGACGGGGCCGTCCCGCGCGGGCCCGTCCCGCGCGGGCGCGGGGTTGCGCACCCGCTGGTGCTCGTCCTGACCAGACAGGCTGGCCGGGCGTGTTGATCATGACGGGCCAGTGCGCGACCGGTGGCGGCGCCCGTCGACGCGTCGGGAGGGTGTCAAAGGCGATACGCGCCCTCGTCCCGAGGTGCGCAGACCGAGCGCCCACGCTCCGACAGGTTGTGACCCGTCAGGTCATCACCTGCCCGACGTGCCCGGCAGAAAACGTCAGTGTGACCGCCAACCAAGCGCCAAGCCGTGCAGCCGCGAGAACCGTCACGGCGGAGGCGGCGAGAATCGTCGCTGAGTGCCTCCGGAACCGGGCCTGTCCGCTCGTCCCGACGCAGATTGCGCCCCGGCGCCCTGCGCAGCGGCCCGGGCGGGCAAGATGGGGGCATGACCGAGGTGCGCATGGATTACGACGGTGAAGGTCTCGACGAGTCGCAGTTGCCCGCGGCGCCGCTCGAGCTGATCGAGGCGTGGGTGCGCGAAGCACGCGAACGCCAGAATGCCCAAGGCGACGTGCCCGAGCCAGAGGCCATCAGCATCGCGACGGCCGACGCCGCCGGCGCGCCGCACGTGCGGACCGTCCTCATGCGCTACCTCGGGGCCGACGGCCCCGGTTTCTACACGAACCTCGAATCGGCCAAGGGCCGTGACATCGCCGAGAACGACCAGATCGCCGGGGCGCTCACGTGGCCGCTGATGTTTCGCGCGATCCGCTTCACCGGTAGCGCCGTCGAGCTGCCTCGTGACGTCGTGCGCGCCTACTTCGACTCGCGCCCGTATGGTTCGCGCGTCGGGGCGTGGGTGTCGAAGCAGTCGCGGCCGCTGACGAGCCGCGCCGAGCTCGAGACCGCCAACGCCGAGATGACGGCCCGTTACCCCGACACCGGCGGCGCCGACGACGTCCCCCTGCCCGACTTCTGGGGCGGCTACCGCATCAACTGCGACGAGATCGAGTTCTGGGCGGGGCGCCGTTCCCGGCTGCACGACCGCCTCGTCTACGTGCGCGTCGGCGACGGCGACCTCGACGACCCGTCAGCCTGGCGCATCGAACGTCGCTGGCCCTGAGCCGTCGACGTGTGCAAATCGCAGATGGGGACGCGATTCGCCGGGGTGGACGCCGTTCGCAGATGGGGCGAGATTCGCGAATGTGGACGAAAATCGCCGATGGATACGAGTGGGGCGTCGCCGGCATGGCGAGGCGGGGCGGCGACGCGTGGCAGTGATGCGTCTCGAGGCCGCCCGCGAATCTGCCGTCGCTGATTCGCCGGCCCGCAAAACCGGAGCGGACGGCGTCACCACCTAGCGTGGAGGTATGACTGACTCGTCCACGCCGACACCCCACGACCCGTCGACCGATCGTGCCCTGGCAGCACTCGACGCGCAGGACGAAGGAGCTACCGCGACGCTCGACTCCCAGGCTGACGCTGCCGCGATGACGTCGGCCGCGCGGGACGTGCAGGCTGATCGTGCTGCCACGTCCGGCGTCTCTCAGGTGGACGGGCGCGTCGAACCCTCGACGGCGACGCGGTTGTCGCGCGAGACGACGACGGCTCTCGACCGCATCGCCCTCGACGCTCAGCGCTCGGGTCGCGTGCCGGGCCTCGCCGCCGGGGTGGCGCGACGCGGGACGCTGCTGTGGCACAACGGTTTCGGGGCGGCGCACCTCGGCCAGAACGTCGGCGCGGAGCGCGTCGGGCAGACTGCGCCCGACGAGAACACGCGCTTCCAGATCGCGTCGAACACGAAGACGTTCGTGGCGGTGACGATCATGGCCCTGCGCGACGAGGGCAAGCTCGACATCGACGCTCCGGCCCGCGACATCATTGACACCATTACCGCCGATTCGCCGCTAGCGCGCATGACGCCGCGTCAGTTCATGTCGCACAGCTCCGGCATCCAGCGCGAGGCCGTCGGCGACGTGTTCGACACGCTCGTCATGCCGGGTCGCGACGAGTTCCTCGCGAGCCTCGCCCACAGCGAACGCGTCTTGCCCGCTCACACGCGTTTCCACTACTCGAACCTCGGGTACGCGCTGCTCGGCGAGATGATCAATCGTCTCGACGGTGGCGACTGGTTCGCTAGCGTGCAGCGTCGGCTCCTCGACCCACTCGGCATGACGTCGACAACTCTCGGCCACCCGGGCGGCGTCGACACCGATCCGCATGCTGCGGGCACCTATTTCGTGCCGCCGTACAGCGACGTCCCCGTCGACGAACCCGTCTTCGACTCGCGCGCCATCGCGCCGGCCGCGGGCATGGTCTCGAGTGTGCGCGACATGGCGCGTTGGGGAGGTTTCGTCGCGAACCCCGACCCCGCGATCCTCTCCGCCGACACGCTCGAGGAGATGTGTCAGCCGCAGATCGTCGCCGACGTCGATCGCTGGGGCGCCGCATGGGGTCTCGGGTTCATGCTGCTGCGCCGTGACGATCGCATCTGGGTCGGCCACACCGGCGGTTGGCCGGGCGCGATCACCGGCGTCTTCACGCACCGCGAGAGCGCGACGACGGGCGTCGCTCTCATGAACGCGACGCACACCCCCGATCCCGCGGCCCTCGCCACGGACCTCGCGAGCGCCGTCCAGGAGCGCGAACCCGAGCTGCCCGCAGCCTGGACGCCCGGGATCACCGTGCCCCCGGAGTTCGTCCCGCTGCTCGGGGTGTGGTTCTCGGAGGGGACGCAGTTCACGTTCGTCGTCGAGGGCGGCACGCTCAAGGCTCGCGTCGAGGGGTTGCCCGAGTGGAAGGCGCCGGCCGTCTTCGAGCGCGTCGACGAAGACCGCTACCGCACCGTCGCGGGTCGCGAGCGCGGCGAATGGCTCGTCATCACCCGCGACGCCGACGGTTCCGTCACCCAACTCAACTGGGCCACATACCGCTTCACGCGCGAGCCGGCCGCGTTCGGCGAATGGCTCTGACAGCGCGTTGCGAAGCTCACAGCATCTTCACAGCCCTGGCTTCCCGATTTAACTTTCAATGATGGGGGGAGCGGGTGTAGCGTCTCGTCACGAAGCGCGCCGCACTCCCTCCCCCCTGGCGGCTGCGCTTCACCCCGAGGCCGCAGCGCTCTTCGTGAGCGCGCGCCTCGGGTTCTTCTCTTTCGGCCCCCTTGCCTTCGCGGCTCGCCCGGCCTCACCCCTGCCGACGTCGCTCCCTTGACGAACATCGCTCTGACGAACACCTCCGAGGCACTGCCCGTCGCGCCTGCTCATTCCGGCGGTCCGCTCGAGGCGATCCGTTCGCGCGACTGATGCTCCGAGCCTCGCCCCACCGACGCCGGTATCGCGAGCACCCGTGCGCGGCGGCGCCGGAGGTGGCACTCTTGTCGTCGTGACTGACCTGATCGACACCACCGAGATGTATCTGCGCACCATCTATGACCTCGAAGAAGAGGGCATCCCCCCGTTGCGCGCCCGCATCGCGGAGCGCCTCGGCCACTCCGGGCCCACGGTGTCGCAGACGGTCGCGCGCATGGAGCGCGACGGTCTGCTCCACGTCGCGAACTCCCGGCGCATCGAACTGACACCCGAGGGGCGCCTGCTCGCGACTCGCGTCATGCGCAAGCATCGCCTCGCGGAGCGGTTGCTCGTCGACGTCATCGGCCTCGAGCTCGAGTACGTCCACGACGAGGCGTGCCGGTGGGAGCACGTCATGAGCGAGCGCGTCGAGCGCAAGATCCTCGAGCTCATCGTCGACAAGGGCCTGTCCCCGTACGGCAACCCGATTCCCGGGCTGGACGAGCTCGGCTGGGGCGAGGCGCCGGAGGGTTTCCGTGACGGCGTGCAGTCGCTCGTCGAGGTGGCCGGCAGCGAGTCGCTGCGCGTGGTGGTGCGCCGCATCGGCGAGCCCGCGCAAGCGGACGCCGAGTCTCTCGCGGTGCTGACGAGCGTCGGGCTGAGCCCCGGGGTGGCCCTCGACGTGCGTGCTGACGGCGACCGCGTCCACGCGGCCGTCGCCGATCGGCCTGACGACGCCGTGTCGCTGCCCGAGGACATCGCCTCGCACGTATTCGTGTCCGTGACGGGTCAGCAGGCCTGAGGTTGCATGTGATGTTCATCACGAGCACACTCTGTAACGGATTCTGAACCTCCGCTGGTGGCGCGACGAACGGGGCCTGAGACGGGTGCTCGATGCCGAAATGACGCCTATCTCGCCGGTTCCTGATTCACCGTCGTCGTGACTGATTCGTTACCGTCTTACCTGGTTCGACAACGAACACTCGCGTGCCGAACACGCCGAGCCCTGCCTGCGGCGCGCGAGTCATGTCAGCTACACCACCTGGCAGGGGTGGGGGACCCACTTCTTCGTTCCTGATCCGCGAAGCGCAGATCAAGAACTCGGGGTGAAGCTCGCGTCGCACGCACGAAGCGCCGAGAGCCGGGCCGAGCAACAGGTCCGAACCCGACAGCTCACCTCACAGGCGTTCGAGAGGTTGCACATTGTCCATCAAGAACACGCCGGGCCCGCTGCGTCCTGTGAAGCAGACGCGCACCCTGGCCATGCTCACCACGACCGTCGCCGTCTCCGGTGGTCTGGTCGCTGGTCTCGGCATCACGCAGAGCGCCGGTGCGGCCCCTGAGTCGGGCGCCGTTCACGAGGCCGCGGCTGCCGCCACGACACCCCTCGAGCTCAAGACCGTCACGCCGGCCAAGAAGCTCGTCGTCGCCCCGAAGGCCGCCCCGAAGCCCGCCGCCAAGGCCGCCCCGAAGCCCGCCGCCAAGGCCGCCGCGAAGCCCGCCGCCGCGAAGAAGTCGACGCGCGCGACGTCGCAGGCGCTGAAGCAGGTGTCGCGCTCGCAGGCCCGCAGTGCGCTGACGTCGGCCTCCGTGAAGCCCGTCAGGGCCGAGCGCAAGGCGAAGATCGCCGAGCCGGCGCAGCGTCGCTCGATCGTCGTCAAGAAGCGCACCGCGCCCGCCGCGTCGCAGTCGACGAACACCCACCGCGCCGCGTCGCAGTCGACGAACACCCACCGCGCCGCGTCGCAGTCGACGAACACCCACCGCGCCGCGTCGCAGTCGAC